>DASVXQ010000202.1:0-2781 GCA_036392615.1 Actinomycetes bacterium
CGATGCCGAGCGCGCTCAGCAGGGCGCGCAGCCCCAGCGCGATCACCACGCCCAGCCCCAGGCCGATCGCCGAGGCGACCAGGCCGACCAGGGCGGCCTCGGTCAGCACCGAGCCGAGCACCTGGCGGCGGCTGGCGCCCAAGCAGCGCAGCAGGGCGAGCTCGCGGGTGCGCTGCGCCACGATGATCGAGAAGGTGTTGAAGATCAGGAAGGCGCCGACGAACAGCGCCACCCCGGCGAACGCCAGCAGCGCGGTGGAGAAGAAGCCCAGGCCATTCTGGATCTCCTGGGCGGAGCGCTGCGCCTGGTCCGCGCCGGTGATGCTCTCGTACTTGCCGGGGATCGCCGCGGAGATGCGGTCGCGCAGCTGGTCGGGGGTGACCCCCGGCTGGGCGACCACGTCGATCTCGTTGAACTTGCCCTGGCTGTCGAGCACCTGCTGGGCGGTCTGGAGGTCGAACACCGCCAGGGTGGCGCCGGCCAGGTTGTCGGCCTGGCCGAAGCCGACGATCCCCGAGATGGTGTAGCCGCGGGTCGGGCCCTGCGACAGGACCTTGACCTGGTCGCCGACCTTGAAGCCCTGCTTGGCCGCGGTGCGCGCGTCGACCGCCACCTCGTTCGGGGCGTTCGGGACGCGGCCGGAGCGGAGCACGAAGGCGGAGTTCAGCTCCGGCGACTCCCCCGCCGACACGCCCAGCGTGGGCGCGCCGCCGGTGGTGACGGCCTTGCCGTTCTTGCCGATGAACTGCGCGAAGCCGTTGACCGAGCCCTCGGCGACCTTGACGCCGTCGACGGCCTTGACCTGCTGGAGCAGGGACTCGGGCACCGGGTCGCGGGTGTCCCCCTGCTCACCGGAGAAGGTCTGCCTGGTCTGGACGACCACGTCGGTGCCCTTGGTGGTGTCCTTGAACAGCTGGGTGAAGGTGGCGTTCATGGTGTCGGTCAGCACGTAGGTGCCCGACACGAAGCTGACCCCCAGCACGATCGCCACCGCGGTCAGCGCCAGGCGCAGCTTGTGGGACAGCAGTCCCTTGATGGTCGCGTTCCACATGGTTCCCTCAGCCCCCGAGCTTCTTCATCATGTCGAGGACGCCGTCGGCGGTGGGGGCGCGCATCTCGTCGACCACCTTGCCGTCCTGGAGGAACAGCACGTGATCGGCGTAGCTGGCGGCGACCGGGTCGTGGGTGACCATCACGATGGTCTGGCCGAACTCGTCGACCGAGCGCCGCAGGAAGCCGAGCAGCTCGGCGCTGGCGTTGGAGTCCAGGTTGCCGGTGGGCTCGTCGGCGAACACGATCGAGGGCGAGGACGCCAGCGCGCGGGCGGCGGCCACCCGCTGCTGCTGCCCGCCGGACAGCTCGGTCGGCCGGTGGCTCAGCCGGTCGCGCAGGCCGACGGCGTCGATCACCCGGTCGACCCAGCTCCGGTCGGGCTTGGCGCCGGCCAGGGCCATGGGCAGCTCGATGTTCTCGGCGGCGGTCAGCGTCGGGAGCAGGTTGAAGGCCTGGAAGATGAAGCCGACCCGCTTGCGGCGCAGCAGCGTGAGCTGCTTGTCCGAGAGCGAGTTGAGCTCAGCGTCGCCGATGAAGACCTGGCCGGAGGTGACCTTGTCCAGGCCGGCCAGGCAGTGCATGAAGGTCGACTTGCCCGAGCCGGACGGCCCCATGATGGCGGTGAAGCGCCCGCTCGGGAAATCGACCGAGACGCCGTCGAGCGCGCGGACGGCGGTGGGGCCCTCCCCGAAGACCTTGACGACGTCCACGGCGCGGGCGGCGAGGTCGGTCCTCTCGACGGTCTCGTCGGCGGTGGCTGACACCATGATCACATCGCTCCTCTGACTGCATGCTCCGTTTGGAAGTCGTGTCGGCGGCCGGGGGGCACGGGCGCTCTCCAGCGCCCATCGGAAGGTACGGCAGGCGGCCTGACCAGGGCATCGACCGCCGTGGGGATTTGCTTCTCCACCTTTAGGAGGATGCCGCGGTCCCCCACGCCCACCTCTGGGACGACGGTTGACGGCCGAGGTGGCGCCAGCCCACCATCGGCCCCATGGCAGGGCAAGCCGCCGGCGCCGACCTTGGCGGGACCAAGGTGCAGGGCGTGATCGTCGACAAGGCCGGCAACCAGCTCGCCACCGCGGTGGCGTCGACGCCGGTCCGCGGCGGCCCGGCCTCGGTGGTCGAGCAGGTCGCCGCGGTGGTCCGCGCGGCGGCCGCCAACGCCGGGCTCGGCGTGGAGGAGCTCGACGGGGTCGGCGTCGGCTCGGCGGGGACGGTCAGCCCCGGCGCCGGCCTGGTGCTCTACGCCGGCAACCTCTCCGGCTTCGAGCGGCCGGTGCCGCTGGCGCGGCTGGTGGCCGGCGCGCTGTCGCTCGACCCGGCGGCGGTCCGCGTCGAGAACGACGTCAACGTGGCGACCCTGGCGGAGTACCGCATCGGCGCCGGCCAGGGGCTCGACAGCCTGCTGGCGGTGTTCGCCGGGACCGGGGTGGGCGGCGCGGTGGTGCTGGGCGGCCGGCTGCGCCAGGGCGCCCGCGGCGCCGCCGGCGAGATCGGCCACACCACCGTGGTGATGGACGGCGAGCCGTGTCCCTGCGGGCGGCGGGGATGCGCCGAGGCCTATGTCGGCCGCACGCCGATGGAGCGCGCGCTGCGCGCGGCGGTCGCCGGCGGCCGGGCGACCGAGCTGCCGGCGATCCAGCGGCGCCTGGGCCGCTCGCGTCTGGACACCGTGGTGCTCGCCGAAGCCCTCGCGCTCGGCGACGAGCTGGCCGCCGAGATGGT
>DASVXQ010000203.1:0-17687 GCA_036392615.1 Actinomycetes bacterium
CCCTGGGCCCTGCCGCCCCGGGCGGCGCGGCGGCGGCGTGCCTGCGGGCGCTCGCCGGGACCGACCAGGGTGGCCTGCCGCTGGGGCGTCTCCTCGCCCGGCCCGGCCTCGCCGAGCACCGAGCCGTTGGCGCCGGCCGGCTGGCCGGTGTCGACCGAGATCAGCGGCGAGCCGACCTCGACGGAGTCGCCCTCCTTGGCGTGCAGCCGGGTGATCGTGCCGCCGTAGGGGGCGGGGATCTCGACCATCGCCTTGGCGGTCTCGACCTCGACGATCGGCTGGTTCAGCGTGATCTCGTCGCCCTCCGCCACCAGCCAGCGCACCACCTCCGCGTCGGTCAGTCCCTCGCCGAGGTCGGGAAGCCTGAAGTCACGCTCTGGCACCTGAACGGCCCCCCTCTAGTAGTCGATGGACCGCTGCACGGTCCACAGGATCCGGTCGACGCTCGGCAGGTACGCCTCCTCGAGGTTGGCCGGCGGGTAGGGCACGTCCAGCCCGGTGCAGCGCAGCACCGGGGCCTCCAGGTGGAGGAAGGCCACCTCGGTGACGCGCGCGGCCAGCTCGGCGCCGAAGCCGAGGAACTCGGGGGCCTCATGGACCACCACCATCCGGCCGGTCCTGCGGACCGAGTCGACCACGGTGTCCTCGTCGAGCGGCACCAGGCTGCGCAGGTCGATGACCTCCAGCGAGCCGAGGCCCTCCTCGGCCGCCGCCTCGGCGGCGTCCAGGGCCAGCTTGACCATCGGGCCGTAGGCGACCACGGTGCAGTCGTCGCCGGGCAGCAGCACCTTGGCGCGGCCGATCGGCTCGGTCCTGGTCGGCAGGTCCAGCTCCTGCTTGGCCCAGTAGCGCCGCTTGGGCTCGAGGAAGATCACCGGGTCGTCGATCTCGATCGATTCGCGCAGCAGCGAGTAGGCGTCGGCCGGGGTCGAGGGGGCGACCACCTTGAGGCCGGCGGTGTGGGCGTAGAGCGTCTCGGGGCTCTCCGAGTGGTGCTCGACCGAGCCGATGCCGCCGCCGAAGGGGATGCGGACCACCACCGGCATCGACTGGAAGCCCTTGGAGCGGTTCCGGTACTTGGCCAGGTGGCTGAGGATCTGGTCGAGCGCGGGGAAGCTGAAGCCGTCGAACTGCATCTCCGGGACCGGCCGGTAGCCGCGGATGGCGAGCCCGATCGAGATGCCGAGGATGCCGGACTCCGCCAGCGGGGTGTCCATCACCCGCTGCTCGCCGAAGTCCTTGAGCAGCCCGTCGGTGATCCGGAAGACGCCGCCGAGGGTGCCGACGTCCTCGCCGAGGAGGACGACCTTGTCGTCGGCCTCCATCGCGTCGCGCAGAGCCGCGTTCAGCGCCTTGGCCATGGTGATCTGCGCCATCCCTCAGCCCTCCTCGACGAACTCGTTCTCGAACTGCTGCAGCCGCTCGAACTGCCGTCGCAGGGTACCCGGCGGGTCGTTGTAGACGTGTGCCACCAGGTCCTCGAGCGGCGGCGTGGGCATCTCCTCGACCGCCGAGCGGATCCTGGCCGCGGTGGCGTCGGCCTCGTCCTTGGCGGTGCGGTCCAGCTCGTCCGACCAGAGTCCGGCCTTCTCGAGGAAGGCGCGGTAGCGGCCGATCGGCTCGCGGGCCATCCACATGTCGAGGTCGTCGCTGGTGCGGTAACGGGTCGGGTCGTCGGTGGTGGTGTGCGCGCCGAGCCGGTAGGTGACCGCCTCGACCAGGGTCGGGCCGCCACCGTCGCGGGCCCGGTCGGCGGCCGCCCCGGTGACCGCCAGCACCGCCAGCACATCGTTGCCGTCCACCTGGACGCCGGGGAAGCCGAAGCCGAAGGCGCGCCGCCAGATCGGCGCCGCCATCTGCTTGGCCAGCGGCACCGAGATGGCCCACTGGTTGTTCTGGCAGAGGAACACCACCGGGGCGGCGTTCACCGCGGCGAAGTTGAACGCCTCGTTGGTGTCGCCCTCGCTGGTCGCGCCGTCGCCGAAGTAGGCGACGGTGCACTGCTCGGCGCCGTCCCACTTGGCGCCGATGGCGTAGCCGACCGCGTGCAGCGCCTGGGTGCCGATGGGGATCGAGTAGAGCGCGAAGTTCTTCTCGTGCGGGTCCCAGCCGGACAGGCTGGCGCCGCGGTAGAGCTGGAGGACCTTGACGATGTCCAGGCCGCGGACGTAGGCCACGCCGTGCTCGCGGTACGAGGGGAAGACGAAGTCCTCCGGTCGCAGCGCGCTGGCGCTGCCGACCTGGGCGGCCTCCTGGCCGAGGCAGGGCGCCCAGATCCCGAGCTGGCCCTGGCGTTGCAGGTTGGTGCCCTCAGTGTCGATGCGGCGCACCACCACGAGCTTGACGTACAGATCACGTAGCTCGTCGTCCGAGAGGTCAACCTTGTAGGTGTCGTGCTCGAGGAGCGTGCCGTCGTCGGCGACCAGCCGAACCTGCTCGTCACTGGTGTCCATTCCCGTCACTCCCGCGTCGAGTCCGCTTCTGGCGGAGTGGCCCCGCCCCGCCGGCCGGGGTGTGGCCGGCGAGGTCGTCCTGCCGGTCCCGGCGCCCGGCCGGTGGAGGCGCCGCGGCAAGGTCCAGACAGGGCCACCGCGACGCCGGCCGCTGAGCCGCGGACGGTGACGGGCGGCGCTGCCCAGCACGATCCTACCCAACTCGCGCAGCCGCATGACGCTCGGCGGCGCGAATGGGCATGACCGGGCAGGGGCCATGCCCATGGGATGCCCGCCCACCGGAATGACCATTCCCGTAGAACCAACGGGCCAGTCCGATAGGGCCATGCCGCACGAAAGGGACAATCGCTTGTGATCCGGGCGGATCCGAGGCGCATACGGGCCGGTAGTACACAAGGGCCGGAACCTCGGTCGGTTCCGGCCCTTGCGGGTGCCGCCCGGGGGGAGGCGGCGCTACCTGATCGCCTTCGGCGTCGACACCCTCAGTTGCCTGCGGCGATGACGGGTGCACGCTACTGCAACCGTTCGCGGCGCAACATCGTGAGACCTGCGGAGATGGCGGGGGATCGGCTCTGTAGTCTCGCCACCCGCGGGCAGGCTTGACTACCACCCGAATTGACTACGAAGATGCAGTCCCCAGCGGTCGAGGGGGTTCCTCCGGAGGGCCGTTGGTGGTACACCGGAGGGGCCAGCGCAAAACCCGGTCCGGCGCTCCGGCGCCGGCCCCGGATCAGGGAGGTCAGCCTGTGGCGACACCAGCGGACTCCGAAGCGGCCCAGGAACCAGCGCCGGCGATCCTTGAACGACTCTCCTATCTCGACGCGGGGGGAAGGCTGGTCCCTCGGGAAGCAGCGCAGTTCGCGGTGATCCGGGACTTCGATGACGACGGCAACGTCATCTCCTTCATGACCGAGCGGCTGCATCACTAGTCCCGCGAGACTACGACAGGCTTGGAAAAGGGGCGGCCTCCGGGCCGTCCCTTTCTCGTGCCGCATAGAATGCGCCGCGGACGACAAGCCACACGAGCACGGTTCCCATGGCACAGGCGCTCCTGGGGGGGTTCGGGGGGAGCGAGCTCCCCCCCGAATCGGACGGGAACCGCGCGGAGATCACGAACACAGTCACCAGGGAGGAATGCCGTGCTCGTAAACGGCAAGCGGCTGCTGATCACCGGAGTGCTGACCCCCGGATCGATCGCCTACGCGGTCGCCAAGGAGGCGCTCGACAACGGCGCCGAGGTGGTCCTGACCGGCTTCGGGCGGGCCCGCTCGCTCACCGAGAAGACCGCCCGCCGGCTGCCCGGCGAGGTGGACGTGCTGGAGCTGGACGCCACCAAGCCGGAGGACGTCGAGGCGGTCCGCGAGGACCTGGAACGGCGCTGGGGCACGGTCGACGGGGTGCTGCACGCGATCGGCTTCGCCCCGGGCGACGCGCTGGGCGGCAACTTCCTCAACACCCCCTACGAGTCGGCGGCCACGGCCTTCCACGTCTCCGCCTTTTCGCTCAAGACGCTGGCTGTCGGCTTGCTGCCGGTTCTGGCCGACCATGACTCCTCGGTGGTGACCCTGGACTTCGACGCCCAGGTCGCCTGGCCGGTCTACGACTGGATGGGCGTCTCCAAGGCGGCGCTCGAGGCGGTCACCCGCTACCTGGCCCGCGACCTGGGCCCCAGGCGGGTACGGGTGAACGCGGTCAGCGCCGGGCCGCTGCGCACCATGGCCGCCAAGGGGATCCCCGGGTTCGAGCTGTTCGCCGACGTCTGGGAGCGGCGCGCACCGCTCGGCTGGGACGTCACCGACGCCACCAGCGTGGCGCGGACCGTGCTGTGGCTGCTGTCGGACTGGTCACGGGGCGTCTCCGGCGAGCTGATCCACGTCGACGGCGGCTTCCACGCGATGGGCAGCGACCTGGTCTCCCCCGAGCGGCAGGCCGAGGTCATCGCCGCCGAGGCGGCCGAGGGCCAGGGCTAGGCGGGCGTCAGGTGGCGGAGCAGGCCGGGGCCCCGAGCGCCGGCGCCGGCCGGACCAGCGGCTTCGCGGCGGCGGTCTGGGAGATGGTGCGCCAGGTGCCCGAGGGCAGGGCCACCACCTACGGGCAGCTCGCCGAGGCCTGGTACGGCGTGGCCAGAGGCGCGCGCCAGGCCGGCCAGGCGATGGCCCGCTGCCCGGGCGGCGTGCCCTGGTGGCGGGTGGTCCATGCCGACGGCAGCATGAAGGGCGGCCCGGGGTCCGACGAGCAGTTCGCCCGGCTCGCGGAGGAGGGCGTGCCGCTCACCTTGGACCGGCGGGTCGACTGGGCGCGCTGCGGCGGCCCCTGGTCGCCGGCGCAGCGACCGGACGGGAATCCTTGACCCCACGTTGAGGTTGTACCAGAGGTTGAGGGTCCGTCCCGTGACGGCCGAATATCGGTCGTCGAAGTGGGCCAAGCGTGATAGCGTTCCTCTGCGGTGTCGAGGCTGAGGCTTCCGCCGCCCGCAGGGGCGCCTCCCGCCTGCCCGCAGCGGGAATCTTCCAATGATTCTCGGACTTGCGGGAATGCAGTTTGCGAACATCGTTGTTGGCAAATCTAGAGGTATCCGACGACGATGCCGCTCGATGCTGTGCCGAACGAGGAGTGAGATGACGACGGAGAAGGACCAGGACCTGCTCGACCTACAGACGACGGACTCGTTCCGTCTCTACCTCGACGAGGTTGGACGGCATCCGCTGCTGACCAAGGAAGACGAGATCGAGCTCTCCCAGGCCTACGAGGCTGGTCTGGCGGCCCGGGCGAAGCTCAAGGACCTGGCGCCCGACGACAAGGACCGTGCTGGCCTCCAGGTTACCGCCGATCTGGGCGAGCGCGCACGCCGCAAGATGATCGAGTCGAACCTGCGCCTGGTCGTGTCGATCGCACGGAGGTTCTCCGCGACCGGCCTCCCGCTCGGCGACCTGGTCCAGGAGGGGAACCTGGGGCTGTTGCGGGCGGTCGAGAAGTTCGACTGGCGCAAGGGCTTCAAGTTCTCGACCTACGCGACCTGGTGGATCCGCCAGGCGATCGCCCGGGGCGCCGCGGACCGCGGTGCCAGGGCCATCCGCCTGCCGGTGCACGTGGACGAGCAGGTCGGGCGGCTGCGCCGCACGCAGACCCGCCTGCACGAGGTGCTCGGCCGCGAGCCGACCGTCGAGGAGCTCTCCGAGGAGCTCGACATGCCGCTGGACAAGGTCCACCGGCTGCTCGACACCGCGCAGGCGATCACCTCGCTGGACACGCCGATCGGGGACGACGGGGCGGCGCTCCAGGACTTCCTGGAGGACTCCTCCGCCATCGGGCCCGACGAGCTGGCCGTCGAGGCGGTTGGCCGCGAGGCGCTCGAGCAGGTGCTCGGCGCCCTGCCCGAACGTGAGCGGCAGGTGCTGATCCTGCGCTTCGGCCTGGACTCCGGCACCCCGCGCACCCTCGAAGAGGTCGGCGCGATCATGGGCTTCTCGCGCGAGCGCGCACGGCAGGTCGAGCGCGACGCGCTCGCCTCGCTGCGGAGCCCGGAGATCCGCGCCCGCCTCGAGGACCTCGTCGCAGCCTGACCAGTGAGCGGCCCGCACACGCGGGCCGCTCGTCTCATGTGTTCCTCTCCGCCGTGATGGAGTCACCGATGACCAGGTTCAGCATCAACTTCGACTACCTGTGCCCCTTTGCCCGGATCGCCAATGAGATGGTCATCCGCGCGCAGGAGGGCGGCGCCGGCCACGAGGTCGCCTTCCGCGGCTTCTCGCTGTCCCAGGTCCACACCGAGGACGGCGAGCCCGAGGTCTGGCGCACCGAGCCGCGCCCCTCCGGGGTCACCGCGCTGGAGTGGGGCATCGCCGTGCGCGACGACTTCCCCGAGGCCTTCCCGGCCGCGCACCTGGCGATCTTCTCCGCCAGGCACGATCAGGGCCGCGACATCAACGACCTCGAGGTGCTGCGCGAGGCGGTCGGCTCCGCCGGGCTCGACCCCGACGAGGTCGCCAAGGTGGTCGCCGGCGGCCAGCCCGCCAAGACCCTGGCCGAGGAGCACACCCGCTCGGTCGACGAGCAGCGCGCCTTCGGCGTGCCGACCTTCTTCCTGGACGACCGCGCGGTCTTCATCCGGCTGATGCAGCGCAAGACCGACCCGGCCGAGGCGCGCGCCACGCTCGACCGGCTGCTCGACGTGCTCACCGGCTGGCCCGAGCTGAACGAGCTCAAGGCCACCCGGATCCCCAGGTAGCGCGCGTGCCGAGACCGCCGGCGCCGGGACGCGCCCCCGCGCCGCCGCTGGGCCGGGCCGGCCCTCCTCCCCGCGACCCCGCGCCGCCGCGGGGACCGGTCGAGGAGCTGGTCTGCGAGGGCGTGGCGCACGGCGGCGAGGCGGTCGGCCGCCTGGCCGACGGTCGGGCGGTGTTCGTGCCCTACGCGATCCCGGGCGAGCGCGTCCGGGTGCGGGTGACCCAGTCCCGCCCCCGCTTCGCCCGCGCCGAGCTGCTGGAGGTGCTGGAGCCGAGCCCCGACCGGGTCGCGGCGCCCTGCCCCCACTTCGGCCCCGGCCGCTGCGGCGGCTGTGCCTGGCAGCACATCCGGCCCGCGGCCCAGGCCGAGCTCAAGGCCCGGCTGGTCCGCGAGCAGCTCGCGCACCTCGCTGGCCTGCGCGACGTGCCGGTCCGGCCCACCCTGCGGCCGGCCTCGCCGCCCGGCGAGCCGGAGGGCTTCGGCTACCGCGAGCGCGCCACCCTCACCGCGGCGCCCGACGGGCGGCTCGGCTTCCTGCGCGCCGGCAGCCACCGGGTCCACCCGGTGGACCGCTGCCCGCTGCTGGCGCCCGGGCTCCAGGAGCTGCCGGAACGGCTCGGCCGGCACCCGGCCGGGGCGAAGGTGCGCCTCCGCCGTGGCGCGGGCGGCGAGCGGCTGGTGGTGCTGGAGGCCGCCGCGGCCGCGAAGACCCGCTTCCCGCCGCCGCCGGAGCTCGCCTGGGCGACCGTGCGGGGCAATGGCAAGGTTGTCTCCTCCGAGGGCCAGCCGTCCGTGACCGAGCGGATCGCCGGGGTCGAGCTGCAGGTCAGCGCGGCCAGCTTCTTCCAGGTGCACCGCGCGGGCGCCGAGGCGCTGGTCGAGCTGGCCCGCGCCGCGCTGGAGCCGGCCGCCGGCGAGACCATGCTGGACCTGTACGCCGGCGTGGGGCTGTTCGCGGCGACCGTCGGCGCGGCCGCCGGCAAGGTGACCGCGGTCGAGTCGTGGCGGCCGGCCGCCAGGGACGCGCGGCACAACCTGCGCTCCCACCCCGACGCCACCGTGCTCCAGGACGACGTCGCCAACGCGCTGCGGCGGATCTCCGCCGCCGACCTGGCGCTGCTCGACCCGCCGCGGGCGGGCGCCGGGGCGGCGGTGCTCGGCCGGGTGGCGGCGCTGCGGCCCCGGGCGGTCGCGCTGGTCTCCTGCGACCCGGCGGCGCTCGCGCGGGACGTGCGGACCCTGGCCGATCTGGGCTACCGGGCCGACTGGGTGCAGCCGCTCGACCTCTTCCCGCAGACCGCCCACGTCGAGGCGCTGACCGCCTTGAGCCCCCGGACCCCGGCCCCCGCTACCAGCGGGTGAAGAACAGCAGCTCGATCGCGACCGTCTGCGCCAGCAGCATGACCGCGACCACCGGCATGCTGGCGCGCCAGCGCAGCAGCTGGCGGACGGCCACCACCACGGCGAAGGGCACCAGGAACTGCCACATGCGCTCGACCTCGCCCCTGGTGTGGCCCCACAGCGCGCCGGCCAGCAGGCTGGCCACGGTGGCAACCTCGAACGACCACCAGGCCCGCCGCCGCAGGGCGGTCCAGACGCCGACCACCAGCCCGGCCGTCAGCGGCACCCCCAGGATGGCCGCGAACGCCACCAGGTCGCCGAACGACCACGACAGCCAGGAGCGCGTGCGCGTGCCCGGCGCGGTGCTCCAGAAGCGGTTGACGGCGCGCACCGTGCCCGGCAGGTCATAGCCGGTCGCCAGCCAGAGCACCGCCGCCAGCGCCAGCACCGTGGCGGTGGTGACCGCCGCCCAGCGCGCCACCCGCCGCCAGCCCGCCCCCGGCTCGTCCCCCAGCAGCATGCCCATCGCGCGGACCGCCAGGAACGGCAGCACCAGCACGGCGGCGAAGGTCATCATCGAGGAGAGCCACAGCAGCGCCCCGCCGGCCAGGGTCCACGGCAGGCTGCGGCGTGCCAGGCCGCGGTGGGCGGCCAGCGCCGCGCCGGCCAGCACCGGGGCCCACATGGCGTCCGCCGAGGTCGCCGCGTACAGCACCACCGCCGGCGCCAGCGCCCAGCAGACCACCGCCCAGCGCTCCCCCACGGCCCGAAGCTCGTCGCGGGCCAGCGCGGCGACCACCAGCAGGCCCAGGCAGGCGGCCAGCACGGTGGCGACGGCCGCGCCGCCGAGGCCGGGCCAGACCCTGGCCACCAGGGCGTAGAACAGCGTCGCCCCGGGCGGGTGCTGGGCCGCGTAGTCCGGCAGCGACGGGACACGCTCGGCGAACTGCCGCAGAAAGGTGGGGATCGGCCCGACCGCCGGCACGGCCGCCGGGTACTCGCCCGAGGTGGCCAGCGGCGCCGACCAGGCCCGCGGCCCGCCCGACAGCGCGGCCACCGCCAGGTCGAGGACGAACGCGCCCGCCAGCGAGCCGGCCAGCCATGGCCGGCGGGGGCGCAGCAGGCCGGCCATGGCGACCAGCCCGCCGGCGGCCAGCACGGCCAGCGGCAGCGCCGGCGCCACCCAGCGCGGGTCGCCGTGGGGCGCCCAGAACAGGTAGTAGGGCCAGGCGTGGTACCAGGGCACGCTCGGCACGCTGAAGGGGACCGCGCCCCAGCCGCGCATCCCCAGCGTCCCCAGCACGCCGACGGCCACCACCAGCACGGCCGCGGCCGCGCTCGCCCCGAGCAGGGCGTGCTTCCCGCGGTCGCGGAGCGGAGGTGGCCGCTGCGGCGGGGAGTGCACCTGCCCCCCGCTCAGCCCGATCCGGGCGCCGGCCGCTCCACCGGGGCGCCGCGGGCCGCCCGGAAGGCGGCGGCGACCTTGCCGGCCTGCTCCACCGAGCCCCACGCCATCACGTGCAGCGCGTGGACCTGGGGCAGCTCCGCCAGGGCGACGGCGGTCTCGATGGCCATGTCGATCCCGCCGCCGGCGGCGATCCGGTGGTAGGCGCGCCACGGCAGGTCGAACGGCAGGCTGGCGTTGAGGATGTCGGCCAGCCGCCGGGTGCGGATCACCGGCACGCTCGCGTGGATCCGGCAGTCCCCCAGCTTGCCCGCCTCGGCGGCGCGCTCCAGGAAGCCCGCCAGCCGCCCGGGCTCCAGCACCATCTGGGTCTGCGCGAAGTCCGCCCCGGCGGCGATCTTGCGCCCGAGCAGGGCCAGCTCCGACTCGAGGTCGACCGCGAAGGGGTCGACCACGCAGCCGAGCGCCAGGTCGTACGGCTCCACCCAGCTCCTGGCCTCGGCCAGCAGCCTGGTGGTGGTGTAGTCCCTCACCCTCGGCACGTCCGGCACGGGGTCGCCGTAGAGGCACAGCACCCCGTCGCAGCCGAGCGCCGCCGCGCCGACCACCTGGGAGCGCAGCGCCAGCCGGTTGCGGTCCCGGCAGGAGACGTGCACCACGGTGGCCACGCCCTGCTCGCGGGCCAGCGCGACCGCGGCCAGCGGCGACATGCGTGGTTGGCCGGCGTGGTTGTCGGTCAGGCCGACCAGGTCGACGTGCTTGGCGAGGATGGCGATGCGCTCCCGGACCAGGCCGGCGTCGGGCCGTTCGGGCAGCGAGATCTCCGCGGAGGTCAGGGCTTCGATCGACATTCGCAAAGGCTAGACCGCGCGGAGCCGGCGGCGCCAACCGGCGGCGGTCGTCAGGGGGCCGCCCGCGGCGCCAGGCGCCGGGTCAGCGGGGGCCGCCGGTGCGGCTGGTCTCCTCGTGCCGGGCGGCCTCGTGGGCCCGCTCGGCGGTGGCGCCGAAGCGCAGCAGGGTGCCGCCGAAGGCGATCGAGCAGACCGCGAACCAGGCGAAGCCGAGCGCGGCGCCGGCGGTCACGTCGGTCAGCCAGTGGACGCCGAGCAGCACCCGCGAGGAGGCCACCGCCACCACGATCGCCGCGGCCGCTGTCCCCAGCCAGGCCCGCACCGGCCAGCGCCGGCCGCGGCCGAGCAGCAGCGCCAGCGCCGCGTAGGTGGCGGCGGCCGCGGCGGTGTGGCCCGATGGGAACGACCAGCCGGTGGAGTCGGTCAGGTGCGGCACCGGCGGGCGCTCGCGGTGCACCACCAGCTTGATGCCGTTGGCGATCAGGTTCTGCCCCAGGATGACGGTCAGCATGAAGGCCAGCACCCTCCAGCGGCGCCGCCGGTACCACTCCAGCAGCCCGGCGGTCAGGGCGATCGCCACCACCACGATGGTGCTGCCGAGCTGGGTGATGCCCAGCAGCACGTCGGTGGAGCGGTCGGTCGCGTGCTCCGCGCCGAAGGCCGCCGCGCCGGCGTCGAAGCGGTACAGGCCGCTCCGCGAGGTGACCATGTCGGCCACCAGGCCGAAGGCCAGCGCAGCCAGGAAGATCAGCACCAGCGCCACGGTCAGCGCCAGGCCGGTCGCCTTGCCCGGGTCGAAGCGGCGGCGCAGGTAGCGCCGCAGGCGCGCCGAGCGGGCCAGCTCCTCGGCGACCTCGCCGCTGGGCGGCTTGCCGAAGCGCGGGCGGCTGGCGATCAGCACGCCGATCACCGCCAGCACGGCGGCCAGCGCCGAGCCGACCAGCACCAGGCTGGTCGCCGGGCCGAGCGGCCAGTCGTCCGACAGCGCGATGATCACCCCTGCCTACAGCTCCCGACGCACCAGCGCGCTGCCGACCTCCCGCGCCCGCGCCGACAGCGGGCGACGCCGCCAGGTGGCCGCATCCAGCTCGCGAGCATCCTCGAGATCGTCCACGAAATGCTTCTCCAGGATTGCCACCAGCGAAGGGTCCTGAAACGAGATGTTCAGCTCGTCGTTGAGCGAGAACGAGCGGTTGTCGAAGTTGATCGATCCGACCGTCGCCCACTGGTCGTCCACCACGAGCGTCTTGGCATGCACCATGGTGCGCTCATATTCGAAGACGCGGACGCCGCAGTCGAGCAGGCGCTGGTAGGTGCGCTGGCCGGCGCGGCGGACGACCTGCTTGTCGATGTGCGGGCCATTGGTCAGCACGCACACGTCCACGCCGCGGCCGACCGCCTCGCAGAGGACGTCGACGAACGCCCGCCGCGGCGCGAAGTAGGCGGTGGTCAGCCAGATGCGCGAGCGGGCGCCCTTGATGGCGCTGTAGAAGAGCTGCTCCGCGTCGGTCGAGCCCTTCTCGGCAGCGCTGCGGGTGACCTGCGCCTGCACGCCGTCCTCGACGCCGCGCAGGTCGGGTAGGTGGGCGCGGCCGGCCAGGATGCTCCCGGTGGCCTCCGCCCAGTTGTCGAGGAAGCCGCCGAGCAGGTCGCGGACCACCGGGCCCTCAACGCGCACGTGGGTGTCGCGCCAGTGGCCGGGGTCCTCGCAGTTGCCGGTCCACTCCTCGGCGATGCCGACCCCGCCGGTGAAGCCGACCCGGCCGTCCACCACCAGGATCTTGCGGTGCGTGCGGTTGTTCAGCTTGTGCAGCGTGTACCAGCGCGGCGGCCGGAACCAGGCCACCTTGGCGCCGGCGGACTCCAGCTGGGCCACCAGCTGGCGGTCCATCTTGGCGGCGCCGACCGCGTCGAGCAGGACGTGGACGGCCACGCCGGCCGCCGCCCGCTCCGAGAGGGCGTCGGCGAACTCCGGCGCGATGCTGCCCGTCCAGTAGACGTAGGTGGCGAAGTCGATGGTCTCCCTGGCCGACCGGATCGCCTTCAGCATCGCCGGGAAGATCTCGTCGCCGTTGCGCAGGACGGTGATCTGGTTCCCCTGGCGCAGCGGGGCGACGGTGAGCACCTCGACCAGCCGCGCGAAGTCGGGCGTGCCCGGCTGGGGCGGGTCCAGCAGCTCGAATCCCTTGCCGGCCGTGCGCCGGTACTGGGCGGCTTCGAAGGCGTAGGCGGCGCCGACCGCCAGTCCGACGGCGGCGCCAGCATTCCGGATCGTCCGTGCGTGCGGCAACGTGAGGTCCTCCTGTCATGGCTTGCGCACCGCTGTCGCGATATCGCCGCAGCGGTGCAGGCATGGAGTTTTTGCCCAGCCTTCACGGGACATAACAGGCCGAGCCAAGCGGTGGGCCATCAAGCGACAAAGCTGTGACAGACCGGAAATGGAGGCACCCCGAATGGACACTCGCCAACGGCCGCTGGATCCGTCATCGGCCGACCGCCGGCAGACCGCGCTGGCCCAGCGGTGGCGGCACTGGCGCGACGGCCTGCCGTCCGCCCTGTACCTGCTCGCCTGCGCGGTGGCGATCATCGTGGTCGGGATTCTGGTGGGCATGCTGATCGCCAAGGTGGGCAGCCACAGCTGGCTGGGCCGTGAGGACGCCGGGGCGGACCGCTGGTTCGCCAGGCACCGCACCCCCGGCTGGAACACCGTCACCAAGTGGATCGCCGAGGTGGGCGGGACGCCGGTGGTCGCCGGCCTGGCGGTGCTGAGCGTCGCCGTCGCCGCCCTGGTCTGGCGGCGCTGGCGCGAGCCGGCCATGGTGGGCGCCGCGGTGCTGGGCGAGGTGCTGATGTTCCTGGCGATCACCACGCTGGTGGAGCGGCCCCGACCGCCGGTCCCGCACCTGGACGCGGCCCCGCCGACCTCGAGCTTCCCCTCAGGCCACACCGCCGCGGCGCTGGCGCTGTACGGCGCCTGGGCGGTGCTGGCCAACCAGCGCGCCCGCTCCGCGCTGGTGCGCGGCCTGCTGATCGCCCTGGCGGTGATCGCGCCGATCGCAGTGGGCCTGGCGCGCCTGTACCGGGGCATGCACTTCCCCACCGACGTCATCGCCGGCGCGCTGCTGAGCCTGGTCTGGCTGCCCCTGGTGGTCCGCGGCATCCGGCTGGGCGTGGTGCACCACCAGCTGCGCGAGGGCCAGTCCTCCGGCGAGCGCCAAGCGATGCTGCGGCCCAATGGATGAGCGACGGCGGGTCGCGCTGGTCTTCAACCCGGTGGCCGCCGGGGAGCGGCCGGACGAGCGCAGGCGCGAGGTGGTCGAGGCCCTCAAGGCCGCCGGCGCGGATGACGTGCTGGTCGAGGAGACCACCGAGGAGGACCCCGGCCGGGGCGCCACCGGGCGGGCGCTCGCCAGGGGCGTCGACGTGGTGCTGGTGTCCGGCGGCGACGGCACGGTGATGGCCTGCGTCAGCGCGCTGGCCGGCTCGCCGACGCCGCTGGCGGTGCTGCCCGCGGGCACCGGCAATCTGCTGGCCACCAACTTCGACATCCCCGGCGGCCTCGAGGACGCGGTCGAGCTGGCGCTGCGCGGCCCGGTCCGGCGGCTCGACGTCGGCGCGCTCGAGGGCGATGGCCTGGACGGCGAGCGCTTCGCGGTGATGAGCGGCATGGGCTTCGACGCGGCCATGCTGCGCGACGCCGACCCGGGGCTCAAGAGCCGCATCGGCGCGGTCGCCTACGTGGTGAGCGGCCTCAAGCACCTGCGCCGCCGGCCGGCCGAGTACCGCATCACCCTCGACGGGCTGCCGGCCTTCAGCCGCGTCGGCCAGGGCGTGCTGGTCGGCAACCTCGGGCGCCTCCAGGGCGGCCTGGAGGTGCTGCCGGGCGCCGAGCCCGACGACGGGATCCTCGACGTGGGCATCCTCCAGACCCGCTCGCTGGGCGGCTGGCTGCGGCTGGCCGGCCGGGTGCTGTTCCGCCGCGGCCCCGACCGGCCCTCCGGCCCGCCGCTGGAGCTGTTCCGCGCCAGGCGCGTCGAGGTCACCTGCAAACGTCCCCAACCGGTCGAGCGCGACGGCGATCCCGTGCCACCGCGCCGCCACTTCGCCGTCGAGATCCTCCCAGCGGCCCTGACGCTGTGCGTGCCCGAGGCCGAGGAGGACGAGCAGGAGGGAGTTGCCTCATGAGCACCGCCACGCTGGTACCGGAAACCTACGAGCTCGAAGGGGACGACGCGCTGGAGACCCTGCGCCGCACCGGCTGGAGCCGGCTGGTGAAGGATTCCTTCCGGCGCTTCCGCTACGCCGACGGCTTCAGCCACACCCGTGCGCTGGCCTACCAGGTCGTGCTGAGCCTGCTGCCGGCCACCATCGGGGTGGTCGGCCTGGCGACGCTGCTGCACGCCGACCACTTCCGCAGGATCCTCGGGCAGACGGTCACCCGGCTGGCGCCGGGGCCGGCCGGCGACGTGGTGGTGGAGGCCTTCCACCACGGGCAGCGCGCGGTCGGCGGCGGGGCCCTGACCGCCCTGCTGTTCGGCCTGTTGGCCGCGCTGATCTCCGCGGCGACCGCGATGGGCCAGGTGGAGCGCGGCGCCAACCGCATCTACGGGGTCGAGCGCGACCGCCCCACCAGCCGCAAGTACCTCATCGGCCTCCTGCTGGCCTGCTCCGCGGGGGTGGGGATCATCGTCTCGCTGGTGCTGATCGTCGCCGGTCAGGACATCAGCAAGGCGCTCAAGATCTCCGGCGCGGTCGAGTGGCTGTGGGCCGTGCTGCGCTGGCCGGTGTCGATCGCGCTGCTGGTCGGGGCGATCGCGCTGCTGTTCCGCGCCTCCCCGCGGCGTCACCAGCCGGCCGCCTCGTGGCTGGCGGTCGGCGCGGCCGCCTCGGTGCTGCTCGGCTTCGTGTTCACCGCGCTGCTGGCGCTGTACCTGGGCGCCAGCAAGACCTTCGGCGAGACCTACGGCCCGCTCGCCGGCCTGATCGGCGTGCTGATCTGGGCGTTCCTGATGTCGCTTGCGGTCTTCCTCGGGATCGCCTTCGCGGCCCAGCTCGAGGCGGTCCGCGCCGGTGTGGTCACGCCGATCACCGGCGAGCAGACCAACGCCTCCGGGCCGCGCCAGGACGCCGCCCGGCGACAGGGCGCCCTGGGCGCCCGTGGGTAGCCGCGGTCCCGGCCGTTCGGCGGCGAACCGGCGTGCCGCCAGTTCGCCGCCAGAGGTCCACAACGGCCAGGACTCTGCGTACCTTTGTGGTGGGGGCCGCGCCCGTTACCTGATGGGTGGAGGCAAGCTCGTTAGAGGATGTTGGGGAGGTGCGGAAACTTGCGCCGGTGCCCGCCGGCCAGGGACCGTATCTCATGCAAGCCGAGCAACCATCCAGCGGGGTCCGCGTTGGCGCGGCCGAGCGGAGCCGAGGTGAGGAGCGAGCAACGGGATGTGGGACGATCCCCTCTGGTACAAGACGGCGGTCTTCTACGAGCTGTACGTGCGCGGCTTCCAGGACGGGAGCGGCGACGGGAGCGGTGACTTCCGCGGGCTCACCGAGCGGCTGGACTACCTCCAGTGGCTCGGGATCGACTGCGTCTGGCTCCTGCCGATCTTCCCGTCGCCGCTGCGGGACGGCGGCTACGACGTCTCGGACTACTTCTCGATCCTGCCGAGCTACGGCACCCTGGGCGACTTCTACGAGTTCCTCGAGGCCGCCCACCAGCGCGGCATCCGGGTGATCGCCGACCTGGTGATGAACCACACCTCCGACCAGCACCCCTGGTTCCAGGAGGCGCGCCGCCCCGGCTCCCCCAAGCGCGACTGGTACGTCTGGTCCGACACCGATCAGCGCTACCTCGACGCCCGGGTGATCTTCGTCGACACCGAGAGCTCCAACTGGACCTGGGACCCGGAGGCGCAGGCCTTCTACTGGCACCGGTTCTTCTCGCACCAGCCGGACCTCAACTACGACAACCCCGAGGTCCAGGAGGCGATGCTCGAGGTCATCCGATTCTGGCTGGACATGGGGCTGGACGGCTTCCGGCTGGACGCGGTCCCGTACCTGTTCGAGCGCGAGGGCACCGACTGCGAGAACCTGCCGGAGACCCACGAGTTCCTGAAGCGGGTGCGCAAGGAGGTCGACTCCAAGTACGAGCACAAGCTGCTGCTGGCCGAGGCGAACCAGTGGCCGCCGGACGTGGTGCCCTACTTCGGCGACGGCGACGAGTGCCACATGGCCTTCAACTTCCCGGTGATGCCGCGGATGTTCATGGGGCTGCGCCGCGAGGACCGCACGCCGATCATCGAGATCATGAACCGTACCCCCAAGATCCCCGACACGGCGCAGTGGGGGCTGTTCCTCCGCAACCACGACGAGCTGACGCTCGAGATGGTCACCGACGAGGAACGCGACTACATGTACAACGAGTACGC
Organism: Actinomycetes bacterium; assembly: GCA_036392615.1. Classification (GTDB taxonomy): domain Bacteria; phylum Actinomycetota; class CALGFH01; order CALGFH01; family CALGFH01; genus DASVXQ01. Next base: position 16,700 of record DASVXQ010000203.1, read on the forward strand.
CAAGGACCCGCGCATGCGCCGCAACATCGGCATCGCGCGGCGCCTGGCGCCGCTGCTGGACAACGGCCGCCGGCAGATGGAGATGCTCTACAGCCTGCTGTTCAGCCTGCCCGGCAGCCCGGTCGTCTACTACGGCGACGAGGTCGGCATGGGCGACAACATCTACCTCGGCGACCGCGACGGTGTGCGCACGCCCATGCAGTGGTCCAGCGACCGCAACGCCGGCTTCTCGCGCGCCGACCCGGCGGCGCTCTACCTGCCGCTGCTGATGGACCCGGTGTACGGCTACCAGGCGGTCAACGTGGAGGCGCAGGAGCGGGTGGCGACCTCGTTCCTGCACTGGCTGCGCCGCCTGCTCCAGGTCCGCAAGCAGCACCCGGTGTTCGGCATGGGCGACTACGAGCCGCTCTACCCGGAGAACCGCAGGGTGTTCGCGTTCACCCGGCAGCTCGGCGCCGACGTGGTGCTGGTGGTTGCCAACTTGTCGCGCTTCGCCCAGCCGGTCGAGCTGGACCTGGGCCGCTGGACTGGGCTGGTGCCCGAGGAGATGTTCGGCCGCACCCCCTTCCCGATCATCGACAACCGCGCCTACCGGCTCGCCATGGGCCCGCACGGGTTCTACTGGTTCCGGCTGGTCGAGCCGCCCAGCGACCCGGACGACACCGCCATGTTCCGCGCCATCCGGGGATCCGAGTGAGGCTGCTCCAGGTCGACGCCTTCACCAACCGGCCGTTCGGCGGCAACCCGGCGGCCGTCTGTCTGCTCGACCGCGAGGTCGACGACGAGTGGATGCAGTCGGTCGCCGCCGAGATGAACCTCTCCGAGACGGCCTTCGTCGACACCCGCGACGGTGGCCGCGAGCTGCCGCTGCGCTGGTTCACGCCACGGGCGGAGGTCGCGCTGTGCGGGCACGCCACCCTGGCGAGCGCCCACGCGCTCTGGCGGGAGGGCGCCTGCCCGGCCGGCAGCGAGATCCGCTTCGCCACCC
>DASVXQ010000204.1:0-19562 GCA_036392615.1 Actinomycetes bacterium
TCTTTGAGTACTTGGAGATCTTCCACAATCGACAACGCCGCCACAGCCGCCTTGGAATGCTGAGCCCGATAGAGTTCGAGCAGGCGTCCACCGTGGCATGAGAATCCAGTCACGCGGCTCCACGAAACCAGGGGCACAGCAGAGCCTCCACCAACCCCGGGGCGGTTCAGTCTGGATTGTGTCCACGCCGCCGAGCGTGCTCGCCAGGGCGCCGACCATCACGTTGGAGACGCCAGGCACCAGCCCGGCGCCAAGCAGCACGCGTGCGCCGGACGCCTTTGCCGCCGCATTGAGCTGTTCGTACGCGGCGCCGCGGCCGAGTTCGGTCAGGTGCGGGGTGATGTCGGTGTACCCCAGCCCGCGCTGGATCGCCGCGTGCAGTAGGCCGCGTTGCGGCTGGTCGATGCAGCTGACGACCACCGCGGCATCGTCCAGGGCCGCCGCGATCGACGATGGCACGGTGATGTCGAGGAGGCGGCCGCGGACACCGTGCCCGATCGCTGCCGCTGTGGCATTGGCGCGCTCGGGGTTCCGGCCGGCGATCACGACGCGGTCCGGGTAGTCGGCTGCCAGGTCTGTGGCGATGCGGCGACCGACCACGCCATATCCTCCCGCAATCAGTACCGCTTGAGTGCTCAACACCGTTCTCCGCCTCCTTGCGGCACGGCGGTCCGCATCGACGTCACCATGTGCGGGCCACCCGCGGCGGGCAAGCTCCCAGGGTGATGCTCACGGGACCCGCCGGGGTATGTGAAGCGCGCTGCCGGTCGATGCGCCCGGTGCGCCGATGATTGGATCCGGTCGGCGTCGGCGCCCGCTCCTTGGCGTTGTGGGCACCCGTCAGGACTCTGCGAGCACGCTCATGAGGCCAGCGGCCAAGAAGGAGCCGACGACACTCGCCCGATGGTCAGTGGCGCCGATGGTCGTCGCCGTGCCCCATGTCGCCCATCATCATTGCCATCATCGCGGTGCAGATGATTGCCACCGCCAGGAAGCGCGCGCTGGCGATCCCCGTCGCGACCAGCACCACCGTGATGACCAACATCGGCACACAGCAGGCGAGCATCATCCAGCGGTGCCCGCCACGCCCATGCCGCCGTAGCGGTCGTGCGGGCGCTGGGTGGGCCGCTGTGGGAACTGTGGTTGCGTCATGATGACCTCCGCGACGACGTTGGTACGTAGCCGAGCTTGTGGTACAGCGGGCAGTGCCCCAGCACGCCGGTGACCACCAGGTCCACGCCGGCCAGCGCCAGCAGCACCTCCAGCGTCCCGGTGAGCACCGTTGGCGCGCCCAGCAGCAACAGCAGCCCACCGACCACTCCGATGAGCCCCACCACCACCCGGGCGACGCGCTCCCACGGCGTGATGTTCACCCTCAGTCGCGACCGCATCGCCATCTCCTCCAACCTGCCCGCCGCCGGCAGGCAACCCGCCGGCCCTGCCGCGGCAGCGACCGCTGGCCACAGTCTGTCTCTGCCGCCGCTCGAAGGTTTCTCGAGCCGCACCAGCATGCCGCCTGGTACCCCCAGGGGGTATGGACCGAAGGTCCTCTTATGCAGGGACCAACATCCTGGCGTGCGCGTCAGCGCATCATCACGGCGACGGCGGCACGTCGGTAGAAGTCCTGTCGCATCGGGCAGATGCATCTGGCCGGCCAGGACCCTGCTCGACTGCCTAGGACCAGTGCGTCGCCACGGAGGCCGGTCTGATCGGTGTCGGATTGTGTCGGCGGTCGGCAACTGGGGATCACACCCGCCGATGCTCCTTGCGCCCCATCAGGTTAGGCAGGCGGTGCTCCACGCCTCGCTGGGCATACCATCACGCACGGGGCTAACTTCGGGGCGTGTCAGTGCGATGGCCAGTAGCGGCCGATCGATCCGTCTGGAGTCGGACGGCGGCAGGTCCCCCACGGCTGAGTCCGGCACAAGCGCGTAGGCCGCGACCGCATCCTTGCCGCTGTTGCAATCGAATTGCAGATGCTCCATCCTCTCGTTGTCGGGGGATTGATGCAGCAACTTCGGTCGGCACGATCCGCGAGAGGAAGGAAGCGCATGGCCGTCGGCACCAGGGAGCCAACCACCTCCCGGTCCTTGCCACGCCTGGCGACGCTGTTCACCAAGCAGGAATGGGCGAAGCTCGGCGGCCTGTACGGGATCATCGCGCTGCTGCACGTGGTCGGCTGGGGCCTGTTCGTGGGGGTCGCCTCCCACTACCCGGCGTTCGCCGGGGCTGGGGTGCTGGCCTACACCTTCGGGCTGCGTCACGCCTTCGACGCCGACCACATCTCCGCGATCGACGACACCACCCGCTTCATGCTCCAGAAGGGCAAGCGGCCGCTGGGGGTCGGCTTCTTCTTCTCGCTGGGGCACTCCAGCGTGGTGCTGGCGCTCTGCCTTGGCCTCGCGGTCGCGGCCAAGGCGGTCGAGTCGCACATCCCCGACTTCCAGCGGGTCGGCGGCACCATTGGTGCCAGCGTGTCGGGCCTGTTCCTGTGGCTGATCGGCATCCTGAACCTCATCGTGCTGCTGGAGATCATCAAGCTCTGGCGCGAGGTCAAGACGGGCAGCTACCGCCGTGAGCACCTCGAGGAACTGCTGCTGCAGCGCGGCTTCGTGAACCGACTGCTCGGCGGCCGGGCGCAGCGGTTCATCAACCACTCCTGGCAGCTGTACCCGCTGGGTCTGCTGTTCGGCCTGGGCTTCGACACCGCCAGCGAGATCGGGCTGCTCGCCCTGACTGGCGGGGTGGCCACCCAGCGGGTGTCGTTCCTGGCGGTCCTGTCGTTGCCCATCCTGTTCGCCGCCGGGATGAGCTTGATGGACACCACCGACGGCGCGTTGATGAGTAAGGCCTATGGGTGGGCGTTCTCCAGCCCGCTGCGCAAGATCTGGTACAACATCACGACCACCAGCCTGTCGGTCGCGGTCGCGCTGCTGATCGGATCCATCGAGATCGTCCAGGTGCTCAGCGGCAGGCTTGGCTGGAGGGGCCCGTTCTTCGACTTCCTCAACCAGCGGCTGGACTTCGGCGTGCTTGGCTACATCATCGTCGGGATGTTCCTGGTGGCATGGCTGGTCTCGGTCGCGCTGTGGAAGCTCCGCCGGGTCGAGGATCGCTACGGCGACGCCATCACCGACGCGACCCAGGCATAGGCGCTGGAGTCTGGCCGGAGCACTGGTCATCTGCTCTGACGGCTGACGAGCTGGAGTTGGCTCGCACGGCAGGGTGTGTACGATCCCGCAGAGTACGCAGGTTGCGGGAGGGAGACGGGGATGGCCAGGCGCCCGATGGGGGAGTTGGAGGGTGCGGTCATGGATGCGCTGTGGGAGCGGGGCGGTTGGCTGACGCCTGGCGAGGTCCACACCGCGCTCCAGGAGCAGGGCTACGAGCTGGCCTACACCACCGTCATGACGGTGCTGGTCCGGTTGTGGCAGAAGGAGCGGGTCCAGCGGCAGCGTGACGGCCGCGCTTACGCCTACCACCCGGTGATCACCCGAGAGCAGTTCGTCGCGACCAGGATGGAGGAGGTGCTGGAGGCGGCGCGTGACCGCTCGGCGGCGCTGGGCCACTTCCTGGAGGCGCTCGACGCCGCCGATCGCGTCCAGCTCCGGCGCCTCCTCAAAGGCCAGCAGGGCTGATGACGCTCATCCTGCTCCTGAGCGCGGTCGGCGCGCTGCTGCTACCCGTCATCGCCCGTCCGCTCGGCCGGCGGCTGCCACCGGCGGAATGGGCGCGGCTGTGCGTGGTGCTGCTGGCGGTCGGGGCGGCCGCTGTCGAGGTGGCGCTGCTGGTGATCGGGCTCACCAGCGTCCTCGACCTCGCGGGCGTCCACGCGTTCGTTGACCTCTGCGAGCGGATGCTCGGCACGGCGTTGCCGGGCGGCGCGTTCAGTGGGCTGGTCGCCGGTGCCGTGGCCGCCCTGTTGGCCACCATGGCGACCCGTCAGGTGCTGCGGGCACGCCGGACCCGTCGTGCCGTGCGGGTTGAGCCCACGCTCGGCCAGCACCAGGCGGGGGATGGCCACGACCTCGTCGTGCTGCCGAGCCGCCGGCTGTTCGCCTACGGCATCGCTGGCCGACCCAGTCAGGTGGTGGTCTCCGATGGGCTGGTCGATACGCTTGCCGAGCAGGAGCTGGCGGCCGTGCTGCGGCACGAAGCCACCCATCTTCGCCATCACCACGAGCGTCAGCTGCTGGTCGCCAGCGTCGTGGAGCACACCCTTGGTGCGGTGCCGCTGATCCGGGGCAGCGTGGCCGTGCTGCGCTGTGCCTTGGAGCGGTGGGCGGATGAGGAGGCCGCGACCAGTGACGCGGACCGTGCGAGCGTGCGATCGGCCCTGTTACGGGTCACCGAGGCGATGGTGGCCGGGGAGGTGGTCGCCTTCGTGACGGCGGCGACGGTCGCGGAGCGCATCGAGGCGCTGGAGGCGGCGCGGCCGCGGTCGGCCTGTGCCTGGTGGCGGGCGCTGGTGTATGGGCCCGCGGCGGTGCTGTTGGCCGTGGCGGGCGCGTCGGCGGGGGGATTGCTGGAGCACGTGACCGTCGTGCACCTGCTGGCCGGCCTGTGCTCCCTCAGATAGCTCCGAGCCGCACCTTCACACCGGCCCAGCTGGCGATCTGTGTCGGGTGGGGTGGAAGCCGGCCCCGTTCCGGGCGCGCACGGGGGGCAGACGCTACCGGCTTCCACCGCAACTGACACAAGCTTGGCGACGTCGCCAAGCGGCATCATACGACAGGCTGTAGCAACGTTGGGCGGCCGTGCTGCCGCAGGCGCTCGGTTTCAGGCGACGTCGGCGCCTCGGGTACACTGCATTGATGCTACGGCGCGTCGTACGCTGGATCGTCGCTGGGGTGGCAGTGGCCCTGGTCCCGCACTTGTACATGCTCAGTGGTCACAGCCACCAGGCGGCAGGCTCGCCGCCCCCGCTTGGGCTGGCGGGCCACGAGGGCGCCTTGGCGCACCAGCAGGACCGAGGCAGCCAGGTCGAGGACCCGGTGCAGATGGTCGACATGCTGGCGACCTGTCTCGCGGTCCTGGGCACGCTGCTGCTTGGCACGTTGCTGCGGCGGCGGAGCCGGCCGGCGTCGCCGCCAGCTCAGGCGCCGGTGACGAACCCGAGCCGTCGCCGCGATCCCCCGCGTGCGCGATTACCCGTGGAGCTGTGCGTGTCCCGGAGATGAGCCGCTGACCAGACCGATCTCAGGCAGTGGACATCTTCAGGAGGACACCGACGATGCGACGCATTGCGCTGGCGGTCGCCGCCGTGGCGTTGCTGGCCGCTTGCGGCAAAGCCGCCGACGACAGTTCCGGGGCGCCAGCCAAGCCCCAGCCCAACCAGGCCGACGTGGCCTTCGTGCAGGGCATGATCCCGCACCACCAGCAGGCCATCGAGATGGCCGGGCTGATCGACGGCCGCACCGACCGTCCTGAGCTGGCCAAGCTGGCCAAGGACGTCACCACCACGCAGAGCGTGGAGGTCAGCCGGATGCAGGGCTGGCTGCAGGCGTGGGGCAAGCCGTCCAGCGATATGGGCGAGATGGATCACGGCGCCTCGCCGATGCCCGGCATGATGGGCCAGGCCGAGATGGACGAGCTGATGAGCCTCAAGGGCAGCAGGTTCGACCTGGCCTTCGTCGAGATGATGACCCGGCATCACCAAGGGGCGATCGAGATGGCCACCACCGAGTTGGAGACCGGGTCGCTGGGCGAGGTCAAGCAGCTCGCGCGGCAGATCATCACCGCCCAGCAGCGGGAGACCCAGCAGATGGACGGGTGGAAGCGCGCCTGGTCGACAGCCTCGTCCGGCTAGGCTGACGCGCCGGGCGGCACGTACCGGACTGGGCGGGTCGGTCAGCCGACGGGCTCTGGCGTCTTCTGCCCCGCCCGATCCGGCTGCCCGGCACCTGACCTCCAGGCCGGCAGCCGTAGCCGCTTGAGGGCCAGGGCGTTGACCGCGACGATGAAGCTGGAACCTGACATCGACAAGGCCGCGATTTCGGGTCGCAGGACCAGACCGAAGGCGGGCTCGAACACGCCAGCGGCGATCGGCAAGGCGATGGTGTTGTAGCCGATGGCCCAGCCGAGGTTTTGGCGCATCTTGCGCAGCGTGCCCCGGCCGATCTGCAGCGCGATCGGCACGTCCAGGGGGTCGGAGCGCATCAGCACGACGTCGGCGGTCTCGATCGCCACGTCGGTGCCGGCGCCGATCGCGATCCCAAGGTCGGCGCTGGCCAGTGCGGGGGCGTCGTTGACGCCGTCGCCGACCATGGCGACCTTGCGGCCGGTGGCTTGCAGCTCGGCGACCTTGGCGGCCTTGTCGCCTGGCAGCACCTCGGCGATCACGGTGTCGATGCCAAGCTCGCCAGCGATCCGCTCGGCGGTGGCGCGGTTGTCGCCGGTCAGCATGACGACTTCCACGCCCTGCTCGTGCAGCGCGTCCACCGCCGCCTTGGCGGTTGGCCGGGGCGCGTCAGCAATGGCCACCAGCCCGGCCGCCTGACCGTCGACAGCCGCCACGACCACTGTCCGCCCGCCGGCGGCCAGCTCCTCACGCCGACCACCCAGACTATTCAGCTCGATGCCGTCGCGCTGCATCAGCCGCAGGTTGCCGACCGCGACCCGCCGGCCCTCCACGGTCGCGACCGCCCCGTGGCCGGGCAGGTTCTCGAATCCGGCGGCGGGGACCTCGGCCACGCCGTCCGCCTCGGCGCGGCGCACGATCGCCTCGGCCAGCGGATGCTCCGAGGGCCGCTCGACGGCTGCGACCAGGCGCAGCAGCTCGGCCTGGTCGACCCCGTCGGCACAGACCAGGTCGGTGACCTCTGGCTCGCCCTTGGTGAGGGTGCCGGTCTTGTCCATGACCACCGTCTGGATGCGCGCCGAGGTCTCCAGCGCGACGGCGTTCTTGAACAGCACCCCCCGCCCGGCGCCGAGGCCCGTGCCGACCATGATCGCCGTGGGCGTGGCCAGTCCCAGCGCGTCGGGGCAGGTGATCACCACCACGGTGATGGCGAACAGGACCGCGTCGCTGAGCGGCCGGTCGGTGCCAAGCGCCCAGACCGCGAAGGTGAGCCCGCCGCCGAGCAGCGCGACCAGCACCAGCCAGAAGGCGGCCCGGTCGGCCAGCCGCTGGCCGGGCGCCTTGGAGTTCTGCGCCTCCTGCACCAGCTTGACGATCTGGGCCAGCGCGGTGTCGGCGCCGACCTTGGTAGCCCGCACCCGCAGCGTGCCGTTCTTGTTGATGGTCGCGCCGATGACCTGGTCGCCTGGCTGCTTGTGGACCGGCAGGCTCTCGCCGGTGACCGTCGACTCGTCGACCTCGCTGTCGCCATCCTCGACGATGCCGTCCACGGCGATCTTGGCGCCCGGGCGGACCAGCAGCAGGTCGCCGACGACCACCTCGGCGGTGGGGACCTCGACCGGCTCGCCGTCCCGCAGCACCAGCGCCCGCGGGGGGGCCAGATCCAGCAGGGCGCGGATGGCGTCGTTGGCGCCGCCGCGGGCGCGCATCTCGAACCAGTGGCCGAGCAGCACGAACGCCGCCAGCACGGTGGCGGCCTCGTAGAAGACGTCCCCGCCGCCGGTGAGCGTCACGTACAGCGAATACAGCCAGCCAGCCCCGACCGCCACGGCGACCAGCACCATCATGTCCAGCGTGCGGGCCCGCAGCGCGCGCACGGCGCCGTCGAAGAAGATCCAGCACGAGTAGAAGATCACCGGCAGGCTCAACAGCAGCATCCAGACGTCGTCGCGCAGCCCGAACGGCGCCGCCACACTGAAGCCCAGCACGTCACGGCCGATCGGCGACCACAGCAGGATCGGGACCGAGAAGACCGCGGCGACCAGGAACCGGTTGCGCATGTCGGCGACCATCGCCGCCATCGACATGCCGGCGTGACCGCCGTGGCCCATCACCTCCTCCGGCGAGCGCACCGCCTCCCCTGGCGAGGGGGCGTGGCCGGGATGCTCGGGGGGCTCGGCGTGCTCAGTGGGGGAGGGAGGCGCCGACGCGGTGGCTGCGGCAGCGTGGTGGCCGGCGTGGCCGTCCGACGGCGGGTCGGGCTCCAGCATCGGGTCGCACACGTGCGTGGGCACCGACCGGCCCGCACAGTGGTAACCGCACTCGGTCACCCAGCGACGCAACTCGACCAGCGACGTCAGTTGCGGATCGTAGGTGACGGTCGCGGTCTGGGAGACCGGGTTCGCCTCGACAGCCAGCACGCCCGGCCGGCGGCCCAGCACCGTCTCCACCACCGCCTTCTCACTGGCCCAGTTGAGACCCCCGACCTCGAGGACGGCCGTACTTTGCTCCTTGGGCGTGGGCCCCATGGTCATCGTGTTCCCCCGATCGAATCTTTCTATCGACGGTCCTAACCGGCCCTGATCCCGACGGTGCTCCGACACGCTGTCGTAGCCAGGCGGCTACCGTACACCGCGTCGAGACTGCCCTGGCCTGGCTCCGTGGTGGGCGAAGCGGCGCAGGCGCAGGGAGTTGGTGACCACGCTGACGCTGGAGAAGGCCATGGCGGCGCCGGCGATGATCGGGTTGAGCAGCCCGGCGGCGGCCAGCGGGATCGCGGCGGTGTTGTAGCCGAACGCCCAGCCGAGGTTTTGCACGATCGTGCGGTAGGTGCGCCGCGACAGCTCGATCGCCGTGGCCACGCCCTCCAGGTCGCCGCGGAGCAGGGTGAGGTCGCTGGACTCGATGGCGACGTCGGTGCCGGTGCCGATCGCGATTCCGAGGTCGGCCTGGACCAGCGCCGGGGCGTCGTTGACGCCGTCGCCCACCATGGCGACGGTCCTGCCCTCGCGTTGCAGACGGGCGATCTCGCCGACCTTGTCGGCGGGCATGACCTCCGCCAGTACCCGGTCGATGCCGACGTTTCTCGCGATGGCGTCGGCGGTGGTGTGGTTGTCGCCGGTGAGCATGGCGACCTCCAGGCCCATGGCGTGCAGGCGCTCGACCTGCTCGCGGGCGCCGGGCTTGAGCGTGTCGGCAACGGCCAGCACCCCGCGGACCTCGCCGTCCCAGCCGGCCCACACCACCGTCTTGCCCTGCTGCAAGAGCCGCTCGGCGGCAGCCTCCAGCGTGTCGGGCACCAGCAGGCCGGCCTCGGCGGCCAGCTTGCGCCGCCCGACCCACACGGTCACGGGCGGGCGGTCCACAGTAGCCTCGACCTCGGCGCGCACGCCCTGGCCGGCCAGCGCCCGGAACCCCCGCACCGGGGGCAGCTCGCCGCGTTGGCGGGCAGCCGTGGTGATCGCGCCACCGATGGGGTGCTCGCTGACGGCCTCCGCGGCGCCGGCCAGCCGCAGCAGTTCGTCTTCGGTGGTGTCCTGGCCGGGGACGGCGTCGGTCAGCGCCATCCGGCTGTGAGTGAGCGTGCCGGTCTTGTCGAACACCACCGTGGTGATCCGGCGGGTCCGCTCCAGGGCCTCGACGCTGCGGATCAGGATGCCGAGCTCTGCGCCGCGGCCGGTGCCGACCATGATCGCGGTCGGGGTGGCCAGCCCGAGCGCGCAGGGGCAGGCGATGATCAGCACGGCGACCGCCGCGGTCAGCGCCTTGACCGGGTCGCCGCCAAGCAGCCACCAGCCGGCGAAGGTCGCCGCCGCCAAGGCGATCACCGCCGGGACGAACACCGCCGAGATCCGGTCGGCGAGGCGCTGCGCCTGGCCCTTGCCGGCCTGGGCCTGCTCGACGAGGCGGACGATCTGCGCCAGGGCGGTGTCGGCGCCGACCGCGGTCGCCCGAACTGTCAGCACCCCGCCGGCGTTCACGGTCGCGCCTGCTACCCGGTCGCCGGGCGTCTTCTCCACCGGGAGGCTCTCGCCGGTCAGCATGGACTCGTCGACCGCGCCAGCCCCCTCGACCACCTCGCCATCGACCGGGAGCTTCTCCCCAGGTCGCACCCGCACCAGGTCGCCGACCGCGACCTGCTCGACCGGGATCATGACCTCGCCCTCGTCACGCACCAGGCGGGCCTGCTTGGCGCCCAGCTCCAGCAGCGCGCGGATCGCCTGCCCGGCGCGCCCGCGGGCGCGCGCCTCGAAGTACCGGCCCAGGCTCAGGAAGGCGATCAGCAGGATGGCGGTCTCGAAGTACACCCGCATCCCACCGGTGGCCAGCTCCCAGAGGCTGAAACCGTAGGCGGCCAGAGTCCCGACCGCGATCAGGGTGTCCATGTTGGCCGTCAGCCGGCGCGCCCGGCGGGCCGCCTCGCGCAGGAACGGCCAGCCGATCACGAACTCGACCAGCGTGGCCACTACCAGCGCGGCCGCCCGCCAGCCGGTCGCCGCCATCAGCGACGGCCGGGCCATCGTCACCAGCGCGAACAGCGCGGCGGGGACGACCGCCACCACCCGGCGTCCCCAGGCCCGGCTGGTGGCGGCTTCGGTGTCGTCGGCGGCCTGGTGGCGCGGGTCGGGCGGTGGGGTGAGGGTGTAGCCGATCTTGGCCACGCGTGCCCGCAGCTCCGCGGTCTCGACAGGCCGCTCCAGGCGGACACGGGCGCGGCTGGTGGCCAGGTTGACCTCGGCGTCGGCCACGCCGTCGGTCCTGGCGAGCACCCGCTGGACCCGCGCGGCGCATGAGCCGCAGGTCATCCCGCCGACCAGGAACTCGACCGTGTCCGTCGCCGCCGCAGCGTCGACGTCGGCTCGACTGGTCTGCCGTTGTGCTGGCATCGCGTGCGCTCCTTCGAGGCCGTCGGCGTCAGGCCGGTACCTCGTAACCCTGATCCTCGATCGCGGCCACCAGCTGCGCGCGATCGACCCGGCTCTGGTCGACCTCCACGGTCACAGTGCGTGCGTCGATGTCGACCCGCGCCGAGCTGACGCCCGGCAGCGGCGCGAGCGCGCCCTCGATCGAGTGCTTGCAGTGATCGCAATGAATCCCAGGAGCCGAGATGGTCATGGTCGACAAGGTGCTACCTCCAGATGGTCAACTCTTGAGCAGGCGGTCGATGGCGTCGGTGGCCTCGGTGACGATCTCCTCGCTGCGGGCGTCGTCGCTGGCGGCGTCGCGGACGCAATGGCGCAGGTGGTCATCCAACAGCGCGACCGCCACCTTGCGCAGCGCCGCGTTGACCGCCGAGATCTGCGTCAGCACGTCGATGCAGTAGGCGTCGTCGTCGACCATCCGCTGCAGGCCCCGGACCTGGCCCTCCACCCGCCGCAGCCGCGCCTGCAACTCGTCCTTGCTCTGCGTGTACCCGACCATTCATCCCCCATGTGTTGGACCCAAACGCTACGGTACCCCCCTAGGGTATAGGCGGCAAGTCCGCCGCCCCGTCTGCTAGTTGGACTTCAACAACTACACCGGGTAGGATTCGGCGCGCTCCATGGCGCACCGTTTCCGACGCCGGAGAGCGCCACGGCCCCCCCACCGAGGGCGCTCCCCGGCGAGATCTGACCGCCCGGCGCCCGTTTGGCGTGCCCGAAAGGAGAAGATCCGGTTGTCGCGCACTCGATGGTCCCCCCACCACCGAGGAACCCTCCGCACGCTCGTCGCGCCCGGGTTGGCGCTGTCCCTGGTCCTGCTAGCTGGGCCCGTCGCCGACGCCGCCCCGACTCCAAGCAGCCTGCACCAGCGGCTCACCCGGCTCAACACCCAAGCGGACCAGGCGGTGGAGCAGTACTTGCAGGCAAAGCTCGTGCTCCAGCAGACGCAGCGCTCCGCAGCGGGTCTCCAGCGCCGCGCCGCCGGCGCCCGGCGGGAGCTCGACCGGCTCAGTGCCATCATCTCTGCGCAGGCTGCCGACACCTATGTGAATGGTGCTGGCGCCGGGCTCGCCTCGGTCCTGGGCGCCGGCGACCCCAACGTGGCCTTCGACCGGATGCAGACCCTGAGCGTGCTCGCCCAGCAGAACAGCGACCGGCTCGCCAACCTGCGCGCGGCCGAGCAGGCCTATCAGCAGGGGCTGGCCGCTCTCACCAAGGTGCAGCGCCAGCAGGCGGCCGAGCTGGACCGACTGGCCACCCGCAAGGCCGAGGTCCAGCGGCTCGTCGACCAGACCGAGAGGCTGCTCGCGCAGGCGCGGGCGAGCGCGGCGTCTCAGCGGGCCGTGGTCGCCAATGTGGATCCGGGTCTGCCTGCGGGGTCGGCGCCGGCGCCATCGGGCAGCGTGGCCGCGGTGGTGCGCTACGCCGAGGCGCAGGTCGGCAAGCCGTACGTGTGGGGCGCGGACGGACCCGGCTCGTTCGACTGCTCCGGCTTGACGATGATGGCCTGGCGGCAGGCAGGCATCAGCCTGCCCCACTCGGCCGCAGCCCAGTACAACGTCGGCCGGCACGTCACCCGCGCAGAGCTGCGACCGGGCGACCTGATCTTCCGGTACAGCCCCATCTCGCACGTCGCCATGTACGTCGGCAACGGCATGCAGGTGGCCGCCACTCACACCGGCAGCACCGTCAAGCTCCAGTCCGCGTTCCAGGGCGAGATCGTCGGCTACAGCCGCCCGACCGGCTAGTCCAGTCGGGTGCTGTCTGGCGGTTCAGCTCACGCAGAACTCGTTGCCCTCCGGGTCCTGCATCACCACGAAGTAGCGGTCCGCCACCTCCTCGTCGGAGGTGCGCAGCCGCGTCGCGCCGGCGCCGACCAGCCGATCGACCTCGGCCTCGACCCGCTGCTTGCGAACGGCCAGCGGCACCTCGAGCCCACCGCCGACCCGCAGGTCGAAGTGGATGCGGTTCTTGACGACCTTCGGCTCGGGCACCTCTTGGAGGAAGATCTGCGGCGCGACGCCCTCCGGGTCCACCAGGTACGCGGTGCACCCCCCGCGCAGCTCTTCCTCTGGCACCCCGATGCTGCGGAAGTACGAGCACCAATCATCGAACCCCTCCGGCGGGTCCTTGGGCTTGTAGCCCAGCGCGGTGGTCCAGAACTCCATCATCCGGTCCGCGTCGGCGCAGTCGATGGTCAACGTGAAGCTGATCGCCACAGTCACGCCTCCTCTCTGGCCGGTCTCCTTCCGGGTCAGCGCGAAGGTCGCAGCCCGGCAAGGGTAACGGCGACGAGCCGGCGCACCGCGGTCTTGGAGGGCAGGCTGGCGGCCGCGCTGAGGGCTGCTAAGCAGTAGCTGGCAAGCTCGTCGGCGGCGATGTCATCGCGGACGTCACCGGCCTTGGCGGCCTCGATGAGCAGGTCTTGGATCATGCCGCGGAGCTGCCGAGGACGATGATGAACTCGTCGCCCAGGTCCAGGCCCACGCCCGCGACCACGGCGGCGCCCACGGCCAACACGTCCCCACGCGTGAGCGCATCCTCGCCCACCTGCACCGTCAAGACCCCCAACAAGAAGACTGACCTCGTGGGCCATCCAGGCCCCACTGGCGAGCGGCACGTCGGCGTGCTGGCCTTGGAGGAGCTTGTCGGCAAGTTGGGCAGCGGTCATCCTGGCCCTCTCGGCCATCGTGGCGCCTCCTTCGTCGATCCTTAGAGAGACCGACGATCATGAGATCCGCGCCACCTTCAACCCGATCCCCACTTCGGGCGCATCCTGGCCGCCTACGGCGGGGTGTTCGTGGCCGGCCCCCTAGCCTGGGGCATGCTGATTGTCGGCTTTCAGCCCGACCGCTATGACCTGGTGGGGGCCGCCCTGTGCCTGGTCGGGGTGGCCGTGATCATGGACGTGCCTCGCACCAGCTAGTACCGCGTCAAGCAACCTTTGCCCTATTCAGGCTGCGGCACGCTGGTCGGACAGGGTTCTGGTACAGGCGCAGCAGGCCGCGAAGGCATCCCGAGCGGTCCTGTGGGATGCCCGCTGGGCGTCACCGTTAGGGCTTGACCAGGTTACGGTTGGCGTCAGCCGTGCGGTAGCCAGCGCGGATCGGAGAAGGGGAGGGCGCCATGGCCGAGGTCAAGATCCCCACCCCCCGGGGGGAGATGCCGACCTATGTGGCCACCCCGGCCGGCCAGGGGCCCTGGCCGGGGGTGGTGGTGATCCACGACTTCGCCGGCATGAGCCAGGACCTGCGCGGCCAGGCCGACCGGCTGGCCGGCGAGGGCTATCTGGCCGCCGCCCCCGACCTGTACTGGTGGGGCAGCGCGCTGCGCTGCCTGCGCACCATCTTTCGCGAGCTGGGGCCCCGCCAGGGCTGCACCTTCGACGACATCGAGGCCGTCCGTGCCTGGCTGGCGGGCCGGGAGAACTGCACTGGCCAGATCGGGGTGATCGGATTCTGCATGGGCGGCGGCTATGCGCTGGCGCTGGCTCCCGGCCGTGGGTTCTCGGCCTCGAGCACCAACTACGGCGGCTGCCCTAAGGATGCCGAGCAGTGGCTGGTCGGCGCCTGCCCTATTGTGGCCAGCTATGGCGGCAAGGACCACTCCCCGATGGGGGCCAGCGCCGCAGGGCGGCTGGAGCGGATCCTGACCAAGATCGGGGTGGACCATGACATCAAGGTGTACCCCGAGGCGAGCCATGGGTTCCTCAACGACCATCCCCCCGCCGACCGGACGCCCCTGCTGATGGTGCTGAACATAATTTCGGGGACCCGCTACCACGAGCCGTCCGCCCAGGACGCCCGCCGGCGGATCGTGGCCTTTTTCAACAAGCACCTGAAGTCGTGAGGCCAATCGGTTCGGGTGGGCCGCATCGGGGCTGCGGATGAGCTGCCCGGCTATCCCAACCAGGCTACCTGAACGGGCCCTACAAGCAGGCACGGCGTCGTCCGGCCTGATGCCCTGCAACAGGGCAAACGTTGCCGGTTACGGCACTAGAGCGTGTTTCTCGGATTGGTTTCCCGAGTTGAGCTGCTAGTGCCGCATCAGGCAACCTTCGCCCTGTTCAAGCTGGGCTCGACGCGTCAAGCTGAGCAATCGGCGCAGCGGAGGAGGCGCGATGGCAGGCAACAGCCAAGACGATGCCCTGTCCGCCGCTGCGCGGGCGCGCGAGCGGGTCGTCCAGGCCAAGCGCAGGGAACTGGCTGCCCACAAGCGGGCGGCTGTGCTGCACGAACAGGCGGCCGAACTCCAGCAGCGCCTCGGGCACAAGAAGCAGGCCGAGGGGGCACTGCAACGGGCCGCCCACGCGCAGGAGCTGTACGGCCTGGCCCTTGCGGAGCTGGCCGAATGGGGCCTGCCGGCCGCCTCATAGCGGGTCGCAGCATGCTGCGACGAGGCGAACGTTGGCTGAAGCGGCGGCCCCAGGCACGGGACGTCGCCGGGATCCACTTCCTGGAGGCAACTCGAATCTGGGCGACGCAGTGAGGCTCGCCAAGAGCGGCGGCGGGTAGACCGGGCCGCCCCCATTCGCCTTGACGCCACGCGCCGCGCCAGGCGCGGCTCGAATCGTGGCGAAAGTTGGCCGCCAGTGGGGTCGAAGGTCCCTGGCGGCACCTGCTCGCCTGCCGGATCGTGGCTGCGGTGAGAAATCTTGAGGTCCCTGGACCCGGGTCTTGAGGTGCGCGTCCTGGCGTGGTCTTGGCGCCGCATTCGAGGGGGCGGTCGAGCAGGAGGGAGACGAGGAGGAATCCGCGATGATGTGGGGATGGAGTGGTTGGAGCTGGTGGGGTTGGGCCCTGATGAGCCTCTCCATGATCGCGTTCTGGGGGCTGGTCATCTGGGGGATCGTGGCGCTGTTCCGGCGGCCCGGTGACAGGTGGCCGGGTGGCGGCAGCCCTGAGCAGTCCGATCCCGAGCGGATCCTGGCCGAGCGGTTCGCCAAGGGTGAGATTGACGAGGAGGAGTACAACCAGCGCCTGCAGGCGCTGCGGTCCGCCAATGGGCGGCCCGTCGATCTCTCCAGCAAGCCTTGACGGTGCCGCGGAGCCGGCGTAGCGCCGCGGCAGCTTCCAACTGGCGCGGAGCGCGAGCCCGCCCGCGGCCGCATGCACTCGTGGTAGAGACGAGGCATCACCAGCCCAGTTGATCACCCGACATCTGGGGCGTGACGATTCCGCGTGATGGTTGCGGTGCGGGCGAGCGCGCCTTCCCTTCCCGCCACTGCCCAGCGAGGACTCGGGGACAGCCGACGGCGCCCGGCACCCGGCTCGCAGGCCACACGGAGTCTGACCGGTCACACGGACAGCCAGGGAAACGGAACGACGGGCTGGTGGCCCTACGAGGCATTGACTGAGCTTGGCCCCCTACGGACGTTCCTCCCTGGGCGCAGGATGGGCAAGACCTCTCTGGCGAGCCGCTCTCGCTGCTCGACGCCATCGGCGGCAGGCGAGAGACTCAAGTTCAGGAACGAGAAGCCTTGGGAGACGAACCTGGCCAGCTGCTCGGCGACCTCCTCGGGGGCGCCGGCGATCTGACGATTGGTTCCGATTGCCGCGGCGCCTTCCTTGACCAGCACGCTGACGTTGAGGCCATAGGTGAGTGCTTCGGGATCGCGCCCGGCCCGGCTCGCGGTCTCGCGGATCCGGTCGAGGCTTCGGTACGCCCGCTCGGGCTCGAGCAGGAACAGCGACGGCAGCCAGCCGTCCGCCTTGCGCCCCACCAGGTCCAGCATCCTCGGTCCGAAGGCGCCCAGCCAGATCGGCGGGGGACTGACGCGCCTGGGCTGCAGCTCGGCCCCATTGGTGGTGAAGTGGCGGCCGGCGTAGGAGAAGCCTTGCTGGCGCCAGAGGCCCCGCAGGATATCGATGGCCTCCTCGGTGGCCGCCACCGTCTCGGCGGGTGAGCGTCGGGCCAGGCCGAACGCGCCAAACGCCTGGTGATTGATGGGAGCGCCGCCGCCCAGCGCCAGGATCAGGCGGCCACCGGCCAGCCGGTCGAGGGTCTCAGCCATCTTGGCCAGGACTGCCGGGTGGCGGTTGGGCAGGGCCAGGACGTTGGGAGCGAGCTTGATGGTGGTGGTGTTCGCCGCCAACCAGGTCAGCAGCGTCCACGTCTCCAGCGACGGCGGAGGCCCGTGAAGCACGTCGCGGTGCACCGTGACCGCATCGAAGCCCAGCGCCTCGGCATGCCGCGCCTCGGCCACCGTGTCGGCGCCCGGCGAGCTGGAGACCGTGATCCCGATGCCAGGGCGGGCGTTGAATAGCGAAGCTGAGGTCATCGTCTTGGTCCTGCCCCTCCTGGCGTCAGCCGCAACGCGGCAACCGCCAGGAGCCGTTGGTGTGCGCCGGGGCTGGTCGCCTCGGCGTGGTGCTACCGTGCGGGCCGAGGCTAAGGGGTTGTCCCCAGGGGAAGGTCAAGCGTCAGGGTGAAAGAAGCGCCCAGGTTCGACGTCGCCAAGGCCGACGCCGACGTCGTGACGATCGGGGAGGCGGCCAGGCGGGCGGGCCTCACCCCCAAGGCCGTCCGCCTCTATGAGGCGCGGGGCCTCCTGCCGCCGGTCAAGCGGACCGAATCCGGCTACCGACTCTATACCGAGCACGACCTCCGAGTGCTCCGCTTCATCCGCCAGGCTCGCACTGTGGGCCTGGGATTGGAGGAGATCCACACGATCATGGCGCTGCGCCGAGGTGGCATCCCGCCAAGCGAGGACGTCATCGCGCTGCTCGAGGCTCGCTTCGGTGGGATCAAGCGACAGATCGCGGAGTTCCAGTCGCTGCGGCACGCTCTCGCGGAGGTCCTCGATGCCACGATTTCGAGCGCTCGCCGCGGAGAGAATCCACAGCTCTGCCGCATCCTGGACCGGCTTTCGTAGGCTCGACCCCACCAGCCGGATCTTCCAGAAGGTTAATGCCCTGCTTGGCACCTGACCTGCCCAGAGCGTTCGAGGCCCTAACTTGGCGGTGAGCGCGTGGATCTCGCCCAACATGGCGACAGAGTAGGGAGCCACCATCCTCAATAGGCTGCGCCCTCGGTGAGCCGAGGGCGCAGCTGGTATCAAACGCTTCTCAGGAGGGCGTAGGGTCGTTGAACTGGCCCCGCTCGGCGCCGCGTTCGCCGTTGCGGCTGCGCTCGGCCCGCTCGGGCTTGGCGATCGCCCAGCGCAGGCTGGGGGCGACCTCGTCGGCGTCGATCTCGGTCACCGACCGCTTCTCCCCCTCAGGGGTCTCCCACGAGCGGGTCCGAAGCCGCCCCAGCACCACCGCGCGGTTGCCCTTCGAGAGGGACTCGGCGATGTTCTCGGCCTGGTCGCGCCAGGCGTTGACCCGGAAGAACGACGGCTCGCCGTCGCGCCAGCTGCCGTACTCGTACCGCTCCTTGCCGGTCAGCAGGTCGAGGCCGGCGTAGACCTTGACCTGCCAGTAGTCGCTGCGTTTTCGGATCATCTTGCTTGCCTAGCTGGAGTCGGTGTCATGGTTGAGAAACCAGGTCCGAATCGCCGTGGCGGAGACTGCAAGGGCAGCGCTATGCAGGTCCCAATGCTTCATGTCGCTGGGTACGAGCGTCCCTGCCAGGGAGCGCGGGACGTCCAGGCCATGGAGCCCGCCGCCGTGCACGAACGCCGAGCGCAACCCGTACATGGCCGAGCGGGCCTCCGTTCCCTCAGCGGCAGCGTAGGTCTCGATGAAGTTGCGGAAGCGGGCGGTAGGACCAGGACTACGGTCGCGCTTACAGCATGGGCAGGGGTCAGTCTTCTGCTCGGGAAGGAGGGCTTCGATAGCATTGATCGCTGCGATGTAGCTGAGCGACTTCGAGGTGTGCCAGACACGCCCGGCAGCATCGAACCAGTAGCTGGCACGCAGAAGCTGATCGCGCGTTCGCAGGTCGGCATTCTCGAAGCGATCGAAGACCGCATCGAGGCATGCGGGCACGCTCAAGTCGTCATCCGAGCGAATGCTATCCCGGGCGTAGTACTTGTCGTCTGGCACGACGGTCAGCTTCTGATGTCCAGCCGGGTCAGAGAAGTCGTCGGCTCGAGCGATGAAGCCGTCGACCATGTAGCCCTCGTTCACATACGCCGTATGTAGGCCGCCAGAAGTCGGTTCATGAAGCAGCACCCAGTGATGGGGATGTGCAAGCGACTCGCGCGTGATTTGACCGCGCAGCAGCAACGAAAGCAGCAGGTGCAACTCCCAGAAGCGCCGCCACCGTCGCGTTTCCGCAAGAGCGAAGTTGGCTGAACTGCGCGTTCGGTACTCAAGTATGAACGGGTGCTCGCCTAGGAGGAATCCTGGCCGGGGTGCCTGCTGGGGAGCGGGGAGGATCTGCCAGTCGTCGCCGTGTCGCCAGAACCCTTTGATCTCGGGGATGCTAAAGAGCACCCCGCGACGAACCTCGACCCCGACATCCGCGGCGAAGGCAGCCTCAGCGCACTCTCGCAGCGTCCTGACTAGCTCGTCCGTCAGTCCTAGTCCGGGCTCGTAGCGGACGATCTGGCCATGCCTGTCGTACACCACATCGAGCGCATGCCCTCTCTCTGGGTGGAAGTAGGTGACTCGCTCTCCGGACTCCCACCGGCTAAGCGGGAGCACATCCCTGAGGATGCTGACAAGCTCCTCGTCGGGAACACGCCCCAGCCCGAGCGCATCGCCAAGGGTCTCTTCGCTGATCATGGCTCCCGAACCTCGCCGGAGTCTACGGCGGTTACCGTGCCAGCAACCGTGCCAGAAGGTAGGTACTTGGAACGGCTCCTGAAATACCACGAGCGAAACCGCAGGTAGCGGAGGCGGACGGGAATCGAACCCGCCAGGCGGGGGACGCCCGCCTCAACGGTTTTGAAG
>DASVXQ010000205.1:0-11619 GCA_036392615.1 Actinomycetes bacterium
TCGGCGGTGGCGCCGGGCCCGGTCGCCTGCCCGCGCGCCGCCCGCCGGGCGGCGACCCGGGCCTGGGCGGCCCGCACCTCGGCCTCGCCGGGGTCCACCCGCACCTCACCGGTGCCGCCGTCGACGATCACCCGGGTGCCGTCGGCCAGGCCGGTCGCGCCCGCGCAGCCGACCACCGCCGGCACGCCCAGCGACTTGGCCAGGATGGCGGTGTGGCTGGTCGGGCCGCCCTCCTCGGTGACGAAGCCGAGCACGCTGGTGGCGTCGAGCACGGCCGTGTCGGCCGGCGCGAGGTCGCGCGCCACCAGCACGTAGGGGTGGCCCGGGTCGGGCACGCCGGGCACCGGCACGCCCAGCAGCCGGGCGACCGTGCGGCCGCGCAGGTCGTCGAGGTCGGCCACCCGGGCGGCCATGTACTCGCCGGCGCCGGCCAGCACGTCGCGGTAGACGGTGAACGCCTCCCAGACCGCCCTGGCGGCCGAGCGGCCCTGGCCGGTGAGCGTCTCGACCTGGTCACCGAGGCTCGGGTCGCGGACCATCATGGCCTGCGCCTCGAGCACGTCCTGGACGTCGCCGCCGGCGGCCCGGCCGCGGGTCTCCAGTTCGCCGGCGACCGCCTCCAGCGCCGCCTTGGCGGCGTCGAGCTCGGCGGCCGCGTCCAGCCCGGCGGCGCTGCCCGCCGGCGGCTCCGGCACCTCACCGCCCATCAGCGCGACCGGTCCGACGGCCACCCCTTGGCTGACGCCCACCCCCCGCAGCGGCGTGGCCATGCCGGTCACTTGGCGTCGTGGTCGGTGGCCACGACGGTGGCCAGCTCGTCCAACGCCGCCTCCGCGCCCTCGGCGTCGGCGGTGGTCAGCACGACCTCCTCGCCGCCGCGCACGTCCAGGGCGAGCACGGCCAGGATGCTGCGCGCGTCCACCGGGTCCCTGCCGTCCTTGGCGATGGTCACCTTCACCGGCTGCTTGGCCGCGGCCTGCACGAACAGCGCGGCCGGCCGAGCGTGCAGGCCGACTTTCGAGCCAACCACCACGCGACGCTCCGGCATCGGTCCTCCCTTCCGGATCGCTCCTGCCTCCCGCCTGACGATACCCCGGACACCGCCGGCTCAGCCGCTGAAGATGTCCAGCGGCAGGAACGCCGAGACCACGAAGTTCGGCACGTCGACCACCTCGCTGACCTTGAGGTCCACCGCCACGCTGCAGAGCGCGTAGGCCTGCTGGCGGGTCAGGCCGCGCTCCTCCATCAGGTGGTCGATCATGTTGAGCAGCGCGTTGCGGGCGGCCAGGGTGAGGTCCTCCGGGCGGTTCTCGCCGTCGCGGGTGACCGAGATGCCGGTGGTGGCGTGGAAGCGGCGCGGGGCGGAGAACTCCGGCGGCACGTGGTAGTCGTCGCGGGCGAACTGGAGGTCGCGGATGCCGCGGCTGGCGGCCACGCCCTTGTGCACGGCGAAGCGTACGTGCAGGGTCGCGCGCATCTCGACGGCGGTGCCGCAGGTCTCGCAGTCGCCCTGGGCGAAGTGCGCGTCGCCCGCGGAGAACAGCCCGCCCTCGGCATAGACCGGCACGTACATCCTGGTGCCGGCGGAGAGGTGCTTGATGTCCACGTTGCCGGCGGTCTCGCGCGGCGGGACGGTGCGCAGCGCCTCGCGGGCGATCGCCTCGTCGGCCGGCACCGCGTCGGTCGGGTCGGGCGGCAGCACGAAGCCGCCGCGGTCCAGCGCCGCCTGCTCGCGCGCGGTGGTCGCCTCCAGCAGCGCGCGGTCCGGCGCCAGCCCGATCGTGCCCATGAACGGCGCGCCCGGGATGCACACCCCGCGCAGGTCGTCGGAGGTCGCCCAGCCGTCGGCCATCGCCCAGCGGACCATGAACGGGTCGGGGAACTCGTCGCGCAGGAAGCCGAACCCGGGCACCTGGACGGTGTAGCCATAGCGGTCCGGCTCGACCTCGAGGATCTCGATCTCGAGCAGGTCGCCGGCCTCGGCGCCGTTGACGTACACCGGCCCGGTGAGCGGGTGGACCACGTTGAGGTTCGGCGCGGCGACCGTCTCGAGCGTGGTCGAGGGCCCCATCTGCCCGTCGAAGGCGTCGCGCGTCTCGAGGACCACCTCGTCGCCGGGGTCGCAGCGCACCACCGGCGGGATGTCCGGATGCCATCGGTTGTGGCCGGTCTCCGGCTGCTGGGCGAGGGTCTTCGAGTAGTCGACTCTGACCTCATGCGTGGGCATCGAGCCTCCTTCGCGCTCTGGGGGCCTTGATGATCGCGCCTGCGCGGGCGGCCGTCGAGACCCATGGGTGGACAGCGGCACCGTCGCCCCCGCGTGCCAGCATGGGCGGTCGGCCAACGCGAGCCATCTGGAGGTGCCAGCCAGCCATGCCGAGCAGCGATCCGGCGCACCCGCCGGCCACCCGCCCCGAGGACCTCGGCCGCTTCTTCATCGAGCGCGGCAACGCGGGCGACGTCGAGGGCCTGGTCGCCCTGTACGAGCCCGACGCCGTGCTCGCCTTCCCGCGCGGCCGGCTGACCACCGGCGCGGACGCGATCCGCGCCGTCTACCAGGAGCTGCTGGCCGGCAAGCCCACCTTCAAGGGCACCCCGCAGTCCGCCATCGTCAACGGCGACCTGGCGCTCACCTCGACCCGCACCCCCAATGGCGCCACCGTCGAGATCGCCCACCGCCAGCCCGACGGCACCTGGCTCTGGCGCGTCGACCAACCCAGCATCCTGGGGTGACGGGGCCACAGCGTAGTTTTGCGGGTCATTGGATCGCCAAGCTACTGCTCGGGACCGTCAGCCCGGCCTTCGTGGGGTGAGGTTGAGCCAGGCGGCGTCGGTGACGATCAGGTGGTCGAGGAAGCGCAGGCCGACGATCGGGGCGGCCAGGGCGACCGCCTCGGTGGAGTGGAGGTCCTGCGGGCTGGGGGTCAGGTCGCCGGAGGGGTGGTTGTGCGCCAGGGCGAAGGCGGTGCCGTCGTTGCGCAGCACGGCGTTCAGCACCTCGCGGACGGGCAGCAGCGAGCGGTCGACCGAGCCGTCGGTGAGCGGCACGACCCGCTGCACCCGGTTGCCGGCGTCCAGCACCAGCACGAGCACCCGCTCGCGCCGCAGCCCGGCCAGCTCCCGCCGCGCGATGGCGGCGAGATCGTCGGGGCGGCGGACCGTCCCGGGCAGCAGCTCGCCGCCAACGTTCCGGCTCAGCTGGAAGGCCGCCACCAGGGCGGCGGCCTTGGCGGGGCCGACGCCCGGGAAGGCGGCCAGCTCCTCGGCGCCGGCGGAGGCCAGCCGGTCGATGCCGCCGTGCTCGGCCAGCAGCCGCGCGGCCAGCTGGAGCGCGCTCTCGCCGGAGCGGCCCTGACGCAGCACCAGGGCGAGCAGCTCGGTGTTGCTCAGCGCGGCGACGCCCTTGCGCCAGAGCCGCTCCCTGGGGCGGTCGTCCTCGGGGATGTCCGCGATCCGTATCGACATGACGGGAGCCTAGTGCCTGGCCGCCCGGCCAGCTCCCGGTTGTCCACACCCAAGACGGCAGAGCGGCCCGGGCCGATGTGGCCCGGGCCGCTCGAGGTCTTCCGGTGACTACGACTCCTCGTAGGCCTGGAAGTCCTCCGGGGCGTAGGTCTCCCCGTCGCCGTCCTCCGGAGCCGCCGAGACGGGCTCGCCGGTGTGATCGCCGACCATGCCGCCGATCAGGTCCCCGTCGCCGTCGCCGCCATCCTCGCCGCCGTAGTAGACGTCGCCGTAGCCCTCGTAGCCGTCGCCGAAGCTCTCGACCGCGTAGCCCGCGGCCGCCGGAGCGCCGGCGAGCACCGGCTGGACGCTGCGGTAGCGCACCATGCCGGTCCCGGCCGGGATCAGCTTGCCGATGATGACGTTCTCCTTGAGGCCGATGAGCTGGTCGCTCTTGCCCTCGATGGCCGCCTCGGTCAGCACCCTGGTGGTCTCCTGGAAGGAGGCCGCCGACAGCCAGGACTCGGTCGCCAGCGACGCCTTGGTGATGCCGAGCAGCTCGGGACGGCCGTTGGCCGGCGTGCCGCCGCGCTCCAGCGCGTCGCGGTTGGCCCGCTCGAAGCTCGCGCGCTCGACCAGCTCGCCGGGGAGCAGGCCGGTCTCGCCGCCCTCCAGGACGGTCACGCGCTTGAGCATCTGCCGGACGATCAGCTCGATGTGCTTGTCGTGGATGGTCACACCCTGCGAGGTGTAGACCTTCTGGACCTCCTCGACCAGGTGGCGCTGCGTGGCCCGGATGCCGAGCACCCGCAGCATCTCCTTGGGGTTGGGCACACCGTCGACGATCGCCTCGCCGACCTCGACCCGCTGGCCGTCCTCGACCCGCAGGCGGGCGCGGCGCGGCACGATCGTCTGCCACTCCTCGCCCTCGTCCGAGGTGATGGTCACCTGGACGCCCTTGTCGACCTCCTCGATGGCCACCTGGCCGGAGAACTCGGCGATCGGCGTCATGCCCTTGGGCGTGCGCGCCTCGAACAGCTCCTGGACGCGCGGCAGACCGTGGGTGATGTCCTCACCGGCGATTCCACCGGTGTGGAAGGTCCGCATGGTGAGCTGCGTGCCGGGCTCGCCGATCGACTGGGCGGCGATGATGCCGACCGCCTCGCCGATGTCGACCAGCCGGTTGGCGGCCAGGCTGCGGCCGTAGCAGAGCTGGCAGACGCCGACCAGCGACTCGCAGGTCAGCACCGACCGGCAGAGCACCTTCTCGATGCCGTGTTCGACCATGACGTCGACGACGTCCTCGTCCAGCTCGGTCCCGCGCTCGAAGAGCACCTCGCCGGTGTTGGGGTCCTCGACGTCCTCGGTCAGGGTCCGCGACAGCGCCTGGGTCTCGACCTGGCGCGAACGCACGAAGTCGAACTCGCCCTTGGCGCCGCGGCGCGGCCGCTTCACCGAGATGGTCACCTCGATGCCGCGCTCGGTGCCGCAGTCCTCCTCGCGGACGATGACGTCCTGGGTGACGTCGACCAGCCGGCGGGTCAGGTAGCCCGAGTCCGCCGTGCGCAGCGCGGTGTCCGCCAGGCCCTTCCGGGCGCCGTGCGTGGAGATGAAGTACTCCAGCACGGTCAGGCCCTCGCGGAAGTTCGCCTTGATCGGCCGCGGGATGATGTCGCCCTTCGGGTTGGCGACCAGACCACGCATACCGGCGATCTGCCGCACCTGGGTCATGTTCCCGCGCGCCCCGGAGGTGGCCATCATGTAGATGGGGTTGAACGGCTCCTGGCGGAACCGCTCCTCCATGTCCTCGCGGACGCGCTCGGTCGCCTCGGTCCAGATCTCGATGAGCTCCTGGCGGCGCTCGTCGTCGGTGATGATGCCCTTGCGGAACTGGCTCTCCACCTTCTCGGCGCGCTTCTCGAACTCGTCGAGGATCTCCTGCTTGTGCGGCGGCTTGAGGACGTCCTGGATCGAGACGGTCACGCCGGCGCGCGACGCCCAGTGGAAGCCGAGGTTCTTCAGGTTGTTCAGCACCTCGGCGGTCTTGGTCTGGTCGTAGCGGTCGGCGATCCGCGCCACCAGCGACGAGATCTCCTTGGACTGGAGGGTGTCGTTGATGAACGGGAAGTCGTCCGGCAGCGCCTCGTTGAACAGCAGGCGCCCGACGGTGGTCTCAATCTTGGGGTCGGCCTCCGGGTGGGCGAGCTTGCCCTCCGGCAGGCGCACCACGATCGGGTCCTGCAGGCCGACCGACTGGAAGTCGTAGGCCATGACCGCCTCGGCCACCGACCCGAATGTCGGCACGGCATTCGGGTCGGAGCTCTTATCGGACTTTCCATTCGCCGAAGGCGAAGGCGTGGCCTGCTTGTAGGTCAGGAAGTACACCCCCAGGACCATCTCGTGCGTGGGCACGGCGATGGGCCGGCCGTTGGCCGGCGAGAGGATGTTGTTGACCGACAGCATCAGCACCCGCGCCTCTGCCTGCGCCTCGGCGGACAGCGGCACGTGCACGGCCATCTGGTCACCGTCGAAGTCGGCGTTGAAGGCCTTGCAGACCAGCGGGTGGATCTGGATCGCCTTGCCCTCGACCAGCACCGGCTCGAACGCCTGGATGCCCAGGCGGTGCAGGGTCGGCGCGCGGTTCAGCAGCACCGGGTGCTCGCGGATGACCTCCTCGAGCACGTCCCACACCTGCGGGCGCGAGCGCTCGACCATGCGCTTGGCCGACTTGATGTTCTGGGCGTACGACAGGTCCACCAGCCGCTTCATCACGAACGGCTTGAACAGCTCCAGGGCCATGGCCTTGGGCAGCCCGCACTGGTGCAGGCGCAGCTCGGGGCCGACCACGATGACCGAGCGGCCGGAGTAGTCGACCCGCTTGCCCAGCAGGTTCTGGCGGAAGCGGCCCTGCTTGCCCTTGAGCATGTCGGACAGGCTCTTGAGCGGGCGGTTGCCCGGTCCGGTGACCGGACGGCCGCGGCGGCCGTTGTCGAACAGCGCGTCGACCGCCTCCTGGAGCATGCGCTTCTCGTTGTTGACGATGATCTCGGGGGCGCCCAGGTCCAGCAGCCGCTTCAACCGGTTGTTCCGGTTGATGACCCGGCGGTACAGGTCGTTGAGGTCGCTGGTGGCGAAGCGGCCGCCGTCGAGCTGCACCATCGGGCGCAGGTCCGGCGGGATCACCGGGATGCAGTCCAGCACCATGCCGAGCGGCGAGTTGCGCCGGCCGATGAAGGCCGAGACGACCCGCAGCCGCTTGATGGCGCGCTGCTGCTTCTGCCCCTTGGAGGTGGCGATGATCTCGCGAAGACGGTCGGCCTCGCCCTCGATGTCCTCGCGCAGCAGCAGGTCCTTGATGGCGTCGGCGCCCATGCCGGCGGAGAAGTACTCGCCGAAGCGGTCCCGCAGGTCACGGTAGTACTGGTCGTCGGCCAGCAGCTGCTTGGGCGAGAGGTTCTTGAACATCTCGAGCACGCGCTCGAGCAGCTCCACGCGCTGCGCGGACCGCTCGCGGATCTCCTTGAAGGAGCGCTCGGCCTCGTTGCGCACCTTGCGGCGCTGATCGGACTTGGCGCCCTGCGCCTCGAGCTCGGCCAGGCTCGCCTCGAGCTTGGCCTTGATCTCCTCCTCGCGCTTCTGCTTCTCGAACTCGACCTGCTCGCGCTCGTGCGCGATCTCGGTCTCGATCCGGGGCAGGTCCTCGTGGCGGCGGTCCTCGTCGACCCAGGTCACCACGTTGGCCGCGAAGTAGATGATCTTCTCGAGGTCCTTGGGAGCCATGTCGAGCAGGTAGCCGAGCCGGCTCGGCACGCCCTTGACGTACCAGATGTGGGTGACGGGCGCGGCCAGCTCGATGTGGCCCATCCGCTCGCGGCGGACCTTGGCCCTGGTGACCTCGACCCCGCAGCGCTCGCAGATGATGCCCTTGAAGCGGACGCGCTTGTACTTGCCGCAGTAGCACTCCCAGTCCCGGGTCGGGCCGAAGATCTTCTCGCAGAAGAGGCCGTCCTTCTCGGGCTTGAGGGTGCGGTAGTTGATGGTCTCCGGCTTGCGAACCTCGCCGTTCGACCACATGCGGATCTGCTCGGCCGTGGCCAGGCCGATCCGCAGCTCGTCGAAGTAGTTGACGTCGAGCACGAAATCAGACCTCCTCGACCGACGAGGGCTCGCGCCCCCTGAGGTCGATACCAAGCTCCTCAGCGGCACGGAAGACGTCTTCGTCGGTCTCCCGCATCTCGATCTCCTGGCCTTCCGCCGAGAGCACCTCGACATTCAGGCAGAGCGACTGCATCTCCTTGATGAGCACCTTGAAGGACTCGGGGATGCCGGGCTCCGGGATGTTCTCGCCCTTGACGATGGCCTCGTAGACCTTCACCCGTCCGAGCACGTCGTCGGACTTGATGGTCAGCAGCTCCTGGAGCGCGTAGGCGGAGCCGTACGCCTCCAGGGCCCAGACCTCCATCTCGCCGAAGCGCTGGCCGCCGAACTGCGCCTTACCGCCGAGCGGCTGCTGGGTGATCATCGAGTACGGACCGGTCGAACGGGCGTGGATCTTGTCGTCGACCAGGTGGAGCAACTTCAGGATGTAGATGTAGCCGACCGTCACCGGTGTGGGGTACGGCTCGCCGGTACGGCCGTCGAACAGGATCGCCTTGCCCTCGGAGTCGACCAGGCGGCGCTCATCGCCGCTGATCGGGTCCTCGAAGGTCCCCTGGGTGGCCTTGAGCAGGTCCTCGATGGCCGCCTCGTTGGCGCCGTCGAAGACCGGCGTCCCGAGGTTGATGCGCGTGTCCTGGTGGGCGCTGTCGTTGGTCCAGCCGGCGGCCTTGGCCCAGTCCGGCAGCCGCTCGAACGACCAGCCGTGGGCGGCGACCCAGCCGAGGTGGGTCTCCAGCACCTGGCCGATGTTCATCCGGCTCGGCACGCCGAGCGGGTTGAGGATGACGTCGACCGGGGTGCCGTCGGCCAGGAACGGCATGTCCTCCTCGGGGAGGATCTTGGCGATGACGCCCTTGTTGCCGTGGCGCCCGGCGAGCTTGTCGCCGTCGGAGATCTTGCGCTTCTGGGCGACGTAGACCCGGACGAGCTGGTTCACGCCGGGGTTCAGGTCGTCGCCGGCCTCGCGCGAGAACACCCGCACGCCGATGACCTTGCCGCTCTCGCCGTGCGGCACCTTGAGGCTGGTGTCGCGCACCTCGCGCGCCTTCTCGCCGAAGATCGCGCGCAGCAGGCGCTCCTCGGGGGTCAGCTCGGTCTCGCCCTTGGGCGTGACCTTGCCGACGAGGACGTCGCCGGTGGTCACCTCGGCGCCGATACGGATGATGCCGCGCTCGTCGAGGTCCTTGAGGACGTCCTCGGAGACGTTCGGGATGTCGCGGGTGATCTCCTCGGCGCCGAGCTTGGTGTCGCGGGCGTCGACCTCGTGCTCCTCGATGTGGATCGAGGTGAGCACGTCGTCCTTGACCAGCCGCTCGGAGACGATGATGGCGTCCTCGTAGTTGTGCCCCTCCCAGGGCATGAACGCCACCAGCAGGTTCTTGCCGAGCGCCAGCTCACCGGTGTCGGTGCAGGGGCCGTCGGCGAGCACGTCGCCGGCGGCGACCTTGAGGCCCTCGGAGACGAGCGGCCGCTGGTTGATGCAGGTCCCCTGGTTGGAACGCTCGAACTTGCGCAGCTTGTAGACCTTGGCGGTGCCGTCGGCGTGGCGCACGGTCACCGCGTCGGCGGAGACCTCCTCCACGGTCCCGGGCTGGGTCGCGACCACCACGCCGCCGGCGTCGATCGCCACGCGGCGCTCGATGCCGGTGCCGACCAGCGGCGCCTCGGAGCGCAGCAGCGGCACGGACTGGCGCTGCATGTTCGCGCCCATCAGCGCGCGGTTGGCGTCGTCGTGCTCGAGGAAGGGGATCAGCGCGGTGGCCACCGAGACCATCTGCCGGGGCGAGACGTCCATGTAGTCGGCCTCGGCGGGCGGCACGTTGGCCATCTCGCCGGTGATCGCGCTGCCGAAGCTGCGCTGCCCGGCGACCGCCGCGGAGCGGCTGCCCTGGCGCACCAGCACGCGGTCGTCGACGAACCTGCCGTTCGCGTCGACCGGCGCGTTGGCCTGGGCGATGACGTAGAGGTCCTCGTCGTCGGCGGTGAGGTACTCGACCTCGTCGGTGACGCGGCCGTCGACCACCTTGCGGTACGGCGTCTCGACGAAGCCGTACTCGTTGATCCGCGCGTAGGTCGAGAGGCTGCCGATCAGGCCGATGTTCGGGCCCTCCGGCGTCTCGATCGGGCACATGCGGCCGTAGTGCGACGGGTGGACGTCGCGGACCTCGAACCCGGCCCGCTCGCGCGACAGCCCGCCCGGGCCGAGCGCCGAAAGGCGCCGGCGGTGGGTCAGCGCGGCCAGCGGGTTGGTCTGGTCCATGAACTGGCTGAGCTGCGAGGTGCCGAAGAACTCCTTGATCGCGGCCACCACCGGCCGGATGTTGATCAGGGTCTGCGGGGTGATCGCCTCGGCGTCCTGGGTGGTCATACGCTCACGGACCACCCGCTCCATGCGCGACAGGCCGATGCGGACCTGGTTCTGGATCAGCTCGCCCACCGAGCGGAGCCGGCGGTTGCCGAAGTGGTCCTGGTCGTCGGTCGAGCAGGTCGGGTCGCCCTCGTGCAGGCGCACGAGGTAGTCGACCGTGGCGATGACGTCGTCGACGGTCAGCGTGAGCTCGCGGTGGCTCTCGTCGAGGCTCAGCTTCTTGTTGATCTTGTAGCGGCCGACCTTGGCGAGGTCGTAGCGCTTGGGCTGGAAGAACAGCCCGAAGAGCAGCTGGCGGCCGGACTCCGCGCTGGGCGGCTCACCGGGGCGCAGACGGCGGTAGATCTCGATGAGCGCGTCCTCCTCGGAGCGGGTGTGGTCCCGCTCGAGGGTGACCATCATGGTCTCGGAGTTGCCGAAGCGCTCGCGGATCTGGGCCTCGTCCATGCCGAGGCCGCGCAGCAGCACGGTCACCGGCAGGCGGCGCTTACGGTCGAGCCGTACGCCGACGGTGTCCTTCTTGTCAACGTCGAACTCGAGCCATGCGCCTCTGGCCGGGATGACCCGGCAGGAGGTGATCACCTTGTCCAGCGTCTTGTCGGGCTCCTGCTCGAAGATGACGCCGGGGGAGCGGACCAGCTGCGAGGTGACGACCCGCTCGGTGCCGTTGATGATGAAGGTGCCCTGCTCGGTCATCACGGGAAAATCGCCCATGAAGACCGACTGCGACTTGATCTCGCCGGTGGTGCGGTTCTGGAATTCCGCTTGGACGTGGAGCTTGCGGGAGTAGGTGTGGTCCTTCTCTCGGCACTCCTCGACCGACAGCTCGGGCTCCTCGAAACGGTGCTCTCCAAAGGTGAGCGCCATTTGGCCCGTGAAGTCCTCGATGGGGCTGATCTCGTCGAAGACCTCGCGGAGGCCGTCGGTGATCAGCCACTCAAAGGAGGCGCGCTGGATGGCGATCAGATCGGGGAGGGGAAGGATCTCGGGGATCTTGCCGAAGGAGAGTCGTGGCGATGCCGGGGTGCGCGGTTCGCTCAACAGGCGTCTCTCCCCTTTCGCGGGAAGTAGGTGAGTGGGTGATACGTGGGCACGCCGAAACGGCCTGAGGCGGCTTGGTCAAAGGCGTGCGAAGACATGCGAAAGAGCAGTGTAGCTGCGCTCTACACTGCTGTCAACACCGAACTGAGGACTTGCGTCTGCACCTCACTTCGCTAGATGAGCGGGAGTGTGCCCCCCACTCAGGAAGCTGTCAAGAGCTGAGACGGCGGCGGCCCCTGTCACCTGCGGTTTCAGGGGCCGCCGCCAGTGCTCTCGGGGTTGTCGCTACTTCAGCGTGACCGATGCGCCGGCCGCCTCGAGCTGCTCCTTGGCCCTGTCGGCCGCCTCGCGATTCACCTTCTCCAGCACGGGCCTGGGCGCGGCGTCGACCAGGTCCTTGGCCTCCTTCAGCCCGAGGCTGGTGAGCGCCCGGACCTCCTTGATGACCTGGATCTTCTTGTCGCCCGCCGCCTCCAGCACGACGTCGAACTCGGTCTGCTCCTCCTCTTCGGCGGCCTCGGCCGCGCCGGTGCCGGCGGCGGCCGGGCCGGCGGCGACCGCGACCGGCGCCGCCGCGGAGACCCCGAAGGTCTCCTCGAACTGCTTCA
>DASVXQ010000206.1:0-2946 GCA_036392615.1 Actinomycetes bacterium
CAGGCCGCGCACCGAGGTGCTGCTGGCCACGCCGACCTCGTCGTGCTCCACGGGCTCGATCAGCGGCCGCGGCTCCAGCGACGCCAGCAGGCTGCCGTCGCC
Organism: Actinomycetes bacterium; assembly: GCA_036392615.1. Taxonomy (GTDB): domain Bacteria; phylum Actinomycetota; class CALGFH01; order CALGFH01; family CALGFH01; genus DASVXQ01. The sequence continues at coordinate 103 of DASVXQ010000206.1, forward strand.
GGCCGGGCCCCAGCGGGACCATGCCTCGACCGCGGCGGCCATGCGGGTGACCGCCTGCGACCAGGTGCCGCCGATGACCCACTTGCTCAAGCTGTCGCCGCCCTCGCGCCCGGCCAGCCAGCGCAGCGCCTCGCCGGCCACCACCACGAAGTCCGGCACCACGTCGATCGGCTCGACGTCCAGGTGGCGGGGCTGCGGCAGCGGCGCCTTCTCTGCCTCGGGCCGCTCCAGCCAGCTCTCCAGCGCCGCCAGCGCCTCGCCGCACTGCGAGCGGCCGACGCCGACCACGGCGGGCAGCGGCAGGCGCCCGCGCACCAGCTTGGTGAGCTTGCGCATGTCCGAGGTGGAGACCAGCTGCCGCAGAACCTGCTCGTCGACCGGGATGCTGCCCGGGGGCAGGTCGCTGGCGCGGGTGCCGAGGGTCGTCTCGACCTCGGCCGCGAGCGCGCGGACCCGCCCGGCCAGCGCCGGGGCGCGCTCCAGGCAGGCGCGCGCCGACGAGGTGAGCTGCAGCGCCGCCAGTGCCTCGCCCTCGCGTTCCAGCAGCGCGCCGAGGTCGCCGGCGTGGAGCCGGGCCTGCTTGGAGATGCTGCGCAGGGACGGCACGTCGCCGAGATCGATCAGCGCCAGCAGGGTGTCGAAGTCCGCATCGAGCACGTCGACCGCGGCCAGGAAGGGCGCGATCGCCGGCTCGTCCTCGGTGCCGGCGGCCAGCGCCAGGCTGGTGGCCGCGCAGAGGACCCGCACCAGCCGCTCCGGCTCGATGCTCTGGATCGCCAGCACGGCGCACACGGCCGCCACCAGCTGGGCCTCCTCCGAGAGCCGCCAGTTCCCGCCGGCGGCCGGCACCAGCAGCTCGTCGCCTCGGAGCTCGTCGAGGACCCGGGCGGCCTCGGCGGGCTCCAGCCAGTCGAGCACACGCTCGGCCCGGACCAGCGGCCAGTGCGGCGAGGGCAGCGAGGCGAGCTCGCGCAGCACGGCGACCTTGAGCTGCCGCGACGGCTCGCCGAGCAGGGTGGAGAAGCGGCCGAGCGAGGAGCGCACCACCTCCTGCGGGAGGGTAGCGTCGGCCGCCGGCCGGGGAGCCTGCTCGCCCGGCAGTGGAGATTGCCCGTCGTGCCCGGCTGGGGGCGCCGGGGCGGGCGGGAAGCCAGCCGAATCCGGCCGCACTCGTGCCACCATGAAGAGTAGAACCCTACACGACCCCGGCCGATCGTGAACTACGTACCTATAAGGATGGGATCTCGGCCCAAGTGTGTAGTGGCGCTGAACCGGGCGCGACCCTGCTAGGAATGGCCACGGACGCCTATTTTCCAGCCAGGACGCGCCGCAGGATCTTGCCGGACGGCGCCTTGGGGATCTCGTCGACGAACTCGACCTGGCGGACCTTCTTGAACGGGGCCACCCGCTCGGCCACGAAGTCCATCACCTCCGCCTCGCTGAGCGGCTGGCTGGTGACCACGAAGGCCTTGGGCACCTCGCCGGCCTCCTCGTCCCTGGCGCCGACCACCGCGGCGTCGGCGATCGCCGGGTGCGACAGCAGCACCGCCTCGAGCTCGGCCGGCGCGACCTGGAGCCCCTTGTACTTGATCAGCTCCTTGACCCGGTCGACCACGTAGACGTAGCCGTCGGCGTCGACGTAGCCGAGGTCGCCGGTGTGCAGCCAGCCGTCGGCGTCGAGCATGCCGGCGGTCTCCTCCGGCCGCCCGAGGTAGCCCTTCATGATCTGCGGGCCGGCCGCCATCAGCTCGCCGGTCTCGCCGACCGGCAGGTCCCTGCCGCTGGCCGGGTCCACCACCCGCAGGCGGGTGTTGGCCAGCAGCCGGCCGACCGAGCCCGGGCGCGGCTCGCTGCCCACGTTGGTGGTCAGCACCGGGCTGGTCTCGGTGAGGCCCCAGCCCTGGGTGACCAGGGCGCCGGTGCGCTCGGCGCAGGCGGCCTCCAGGCCGGCGTCCAGCGGCGCGGCGCCCGACAGCACGGTGTTCAGCGCGGACAGGTCGTACTTGTCGACCAGTGGGTGCTTGGCCAGCGCGAGGATGATCGGCGGCACCAGGAAGGCGCGGGTGATGTGCTGGTCCTGGAGCAGGCGCAGGAACTCCTCCAGGTCGAAGCGGGGCATGGTGACCAGCGTGGCGCCCTTCCAGACGACCCCGCACATCAGCACCGACAGCCCGTAGATGTGGTAGAGCGGCAGCACCGCGATGACCCGCTCCTGGTCGCCCTCGACCAGGAAGGTGTCGCCCTGGCAGAGGTTGGCGACGATGTTGCGGTGGGTCAGCATCACGCCCTTGGGCAGGCCGGTGGTGCCGCTCGAGTACGGCAGCGTAACCAGGTCGTTGGCCGGGTCGATCTCGACCTTCGGCGGCTCGCCCTTGCTGGCCAGCAGCTCGGCGAACGGGGTCGCGCCCTCGGCCTCGCCGAGCACGAAGATCTCCTCGACGCCGGAGCGGTCGGCGGCCGCGCGGGCGCGCTCCAGCAGCGGCGGCGCGGTCAGCAGGAAGCGGGCGTGCGAGTCGTTGAGCTGGTTGGCCAGCTCGTCGGCGGTGTAGAGCGGGTTGGCGGTGGTCGAGACCCCGCCGGCGAGCGACACCGCGTAGAAGGCGACCGCGTACTCGGGCGTGTTCGGCAGCCAGATCGCGAAGGCGTCGCCCTTGCGGAAGCCGCGCTCGGCCAGCCCGGCGGCGACCCGGCGGACCGCCTCGACCAGCTGGGTGTAGGTCAGCGTGCGGCCGCTCGGCCCGTCGATCAGCGCCGGCTTGTCGCCGTATCCCTCCGCGGCGCCAAGCACCAGCTCGTGCAGGGGAACGTCGGGGATCGAGACCTCCGGATGGGGGCTCTCGTACA
>DASVXQ010000207.1:0-5899 GCA_036392615.1 Actinomycetes bacterium
CCGGGCGTGCCCGCCCGGTGTGCGTCCGGCGCCCATCAGCGGCCTTCGCGGCGCAGGATCGCGGCCAGCAGCCCCATGCCGCCGACCACCGTCACCAGCCCGGGCGCGAACAGCGGCGGGCCCATCTCCAGGTTGTAGCGCAGCATCCTGAGGCCGCCCGGCTTCTGCGCGATGCCGCGCAGGTGCAGCCAGGTGCCCTGGATCCCGTTGGCGACCACCGCCGCGGAGGCCAGCGGCAGGAAGGTCTTGGCCATCCGCTTGGACGCCACGCCGGCGACCCCGGCCGCCATGGCGACCGGCGAGAGCGCCACCGGCCACCACATCATCCGGTTGCCGAAGCTCGCCCGGTCGTGCTCCAGGAAGATCTCCGCGCCGGTGACCAGCGCCGCCGCCGCGGTGAGCCCGGACAGCGCGCGCTCGAACCTGCCGTGCTCGACGTTCCAGACCAGCCGGTCGACCCCCTGGACGACCGGCTGCGAGTCATGGCGGTTCCTCCATGACCAGCGCCTCATCGTCGACACCTCCTTGCCAGGTCAGCTCCTGAGCTGGTCGAGCTTGTCGCGGAACAGGGTGGTGGCCATGGTCGCCTTGTGCGGCTGGCCGCGCAGCCACGCCTGCGCGAACCCTTTGGCCTGGTCGTAGGTCACCTTGCCCGGCAGCGGCGGCTCCTCGGGGTTGACCATGACGTCGACCAGGGCGGGGCCGGGATGGTCCAGCGCCGCCTGGACGGCGCGCTCGACGTCGACCGCCTTCTCGACCCGGATCCCGAGCCCACCGCACGACTCGGCGAACGGCGCGAAGTTCATCGCCTGCTGGAAGCGCACCCCGAACTCCGGGTAGCCCAGCACCATCTGCTCCCAGAGGATCTGCCCGAGCTCGCCGTTGTTGTTGATCACCACCTTGATGGGCAGGTTGTAGCGGCAGGCGGTGTCGAACTCGGCCATCAGCATGGCGAACCCGCCGTCCCCCACGAACGCGATGCACTGGCGGTCGGGGTAGGCCCATTGGGCTGCGATGGTGTAGGGCAGCCCGGGGGCCATGCTGGCAAGGTTGCCGGACAGGTAGAACTGCCGGCCGCCGCGGATGTCGAAGTGGCGCGCCGCCCAGGTCGCGATCGTCCCCGAGTCCGACGACAGGATCGCGTCGTGGCTGGCGAGCCGGTCGACCACCCGCATGAGGTACTGCGGCTGGATCGGGTCGCGGTCGCCGTCCTCCAGCGCGGCCATGTCCTTGCGCCACTTGCCCATCGCCTGCTGGGCGTGCTCCAAGAACCCCCGCTCGGTCTTGCGGCGCAGCAGTGGCAGCAGCGCCTGGAGGGTCTCCTTGGCGTCGCCGACCAGCGGCGCCTCGGTCGGCATGCGGTTGCCCGCGTTGACCGGGTCGACGTCGACCTGCACCGTGCGGACCTGGCCGGGGCCGGGCAGGTGCTTGGTGTAGGGGAAGTTGGTGCCGACCATGAACAGCGTCTTGGCGCCCTCCATGACGTCCTCGCTGGGGCGGGTGCCGAGCAGCCCGATGCCCCCGGTGGTCAGCGGGTGGTCGTCGGGCACGACCGCCTTGCCGGGCAGGGTCTTCACGATCGGGCTGGCGAGCACCTCGGCGACCTGGAGCACCTCGTCACGGGCGTGCAGCGCGCCCGCGCCGACCAGCATCACCACGTCCTCGCCCTGGTTCAGCACCTCCGCCGCCCGCTCCAGGTCCACCTGCCGCGGCTGGCCGGGCGGCGGCGCGAACACCGGCGCGGTGACCGGCAGCCGGGCCGGCGCGACACCCGCGTAGGGCTCCTCGTCGGCGGGCGCGACCTGGAGGTCGTTGGGGAAGGTCAGGTGCGAGACGGTGCGCTGCGCAAGGGAGGTCCGCACCGCCCGGTCCACCAGCGCCGGGATCTGCCCCGGCACCAGCGCCATCACGTCGTAGGCGGCCACGTCCTGGTAGAGCTTCTCCAGATGGACCTCCTGCTGGTAGCCGGTCCCCAGCAGCTGCGTCTCCTGCATGCCGGTGATGGCCAGCACCGGCTGGTGGTCCAGCTTGGCGTCGTACAGGCCGTTGAGCAGGTGGATCCCGCCGGGACCTGAGGTTGCCAGGCACACCCCCAGCCGCCCGGTCGACTTGGCATAGCCGCTGGCCATGAACGCCGCGGCCTCTTCGTGGTGGACCAGCACGAAGCGGATCTGGTCCTGGTGGCGGCGCAGCCCCTCCATGATCCCGTTGATGCCGTCGCCGGGGAGCCCGAACACCGTGTCCACACCCCAGTCGATCAGGCGTTCCACAAGCAGGTCGGTGGCGATCTTCTTCATGGCGCCTCCTCGGCCGCCGCGGACGGCGGCCGTCATCCCCTGGCAGATGCCCTGTCAGGCGCATTCGTCGTCCAGCTTCTCGTTCTTACGTATGCGGCGACGGGCTGCGCTAACGCCGAACCGCGGAATCCATGGCAACCCGTGGCCGTTAGACGGCCGCGGCATCGTGATCGCCAGCCGCTGGTCCCGGCCTGGGACTGGCCGACGTGCGCCCGCGGCCTGGCCCCGCCGCTCAGGTGCCAGCGGGCGCGCGCCGACGCAGGTCGTGACATGACCGGACGGGTCGGTGATGATCGGCTGGGCGAGGTGGCCGCCCGGTCGCGACCACTCCGGCGGTGAGGAGGCATCATGGCGCAGCGTTCCGGCACCAAGGCGACCAAGCAGTCCTCCAAGCGCGACTCCGGCGACGGGCGCGTGGCCGAGCCGACCCAGAGGACGCAGCAGGAGAAGATGTCGGGGAAGGACTACAACCGCGAGCTGGCCAAGCTCCAGATCGAGCTGGTCAAGCTCCAGGAGTGGATCAGGCACGCCGGGCTCAAGGTCGTGGTGCTGTTCGAGGGCCGCGACGCGGCCGGCAAGGGCGGCACCATCAAGCGGATCACCGAGAGCCTCAACCCGCGCATCTGCCGGGTGGTGGCGCTCGGCACCCCGACCGAGCGCGAGCGCACCCAGTGGTACTTCCAGCGCTACGCCGACCAGCTCCCCGCCGCCGGCGAGATGGTGCTGTTCGACCGCAGCTGGTACAACCGCGCCGGCGTCGAGCGGGTGATGGGCTTCTGCACCGAGGAGGAGGTCCAGGAGTTCTTCCGCTCCTGCCCGCAGTTCGAGGGCATGCTGATCCGCTCCGGGATCATCCTCGTCAAGTACTGGTTCTCGGTCAGCGACGAGGAGCAGGAGCTGCGCTTCCAGCGGCGCATCGACGACCCCACCAGGCGCTGGAAGCTCAGCCCGATGGACCTCAAGTCGCGCGAGCGCTGGCTGGACTACTCCCGGGCAAAGGACGACATGTTCGCCCACACCGACACCAAGGAGTCGCCCTGGTGGGTGGTGGACGCGGACATCAAGCGCCACGCCCGGCTGAACTGCATCAGCCACCTGCTCAGCATGGTCCCCTACCAGGACCTCACCCCGGAGCCGATCACCCTGCCGCCGCGCAGGGACCACGGCAAGTACGTGCGGCCGCCGATCAGTGACCAGACCTTCGTCCCGGCGCGCTACCCCTGACCTGGACGGACGGTGTGCGTGGGCACGCCTGCGGGTGACCGCCGCTGGCCGGAATGGACTATTCCCTCGGCCATCGCCCGGAGAGACGATCGGGCCTGGTGCGATCGGTCGAGGGGGAGCCTGGCGTGAGGACCATCGGGAACGTGCTGTGGCTGATCCTGGCCGGGTTCTGGCTGGCGATCGCGTACGTGGCGGCCGGGATCGCCAACTGCCTGACGATCATCGGGATCCCGTTCGGGATCGCCTCGTTCAAGCTCGCCGCCTACGCCCTGTGGCCGTTCGGCCGGGCGGTGATCCGCAACCCCAACAGCCTGCCCGCGCTGTCGCTGATCGGGAACGTCATCTGGCTCGTCCTCGGCGGGCTGGCGATCGCCCTGGCGCACGTGCTGCTCGGCATCCTGCTGTGCATCACCATCATCGGCATCCCGCTCGGCATCGCCAGCATCAAGATGGCCAGGCTGGCGCTCACCCCCTTCGGCCACCAGGTGGTCGACGCCCGCCTCGCCGACGAGCGCGCGATCGTGACGGTGTAGCGCCCGCGCTCAGGCGCCGAAGGCCTCGGCGGCGGTGAGGGGACCGAGGGCGGCGGCGGTGGAGCGGGGCATCGGGTAGCGGGCCAGCAGGCCGGCGAGGTCCCTGGGCGGGTCGGACGGGGCGGCGCCGAGGCCGAGCTCGGACAGGTCGCGCCACTCCTGCTTGATGGAGTGCACCAGGCGGCGCTGGTCGGCGGCGGTGAGGTCCCACGAGGTCAGCACCGCCGCGAGCGCGACCCCGCGCTGCTCGGTGGCGGCGTCCCTGTCGCCGCGCCGCAGCGCGTCGATGGCCCGCTGCCTGGCCTCGAGGATCTCCGGGGAGCGCCAGTTGTCGCGCTCGCTGCGGCCGTCGACCCGCAGCAGCATGAAGTCGTGGCTGGTGAACGGCTCCAGGGTCTCGCCGTCGGCGGCGAGCCGGTGGAGCCGGTCGCCGCTGACCCGCAGCCGCTTGGGTTCGACCACCTGCTCGGACGCGAGCACGACCGCCAGGTAGCCGGGTTGCAGCAGGTTGCCGCCGGCGCCGCCCTCGGAGGTGAGCGACTGGTGCAGCGCCAGGTGGACGTCGCCGTCGGCCTTGGCGAGGAAGTCGCGCGCGCCGGCGGCCAGCGTCCCGGCCACGGTGAGCGCCTGGCCGAGCGGCGGCGCGACCAGGCTGGAGAAGGTCTGCAGCAGCGCGACGCCGGCTGCCAGGTTGTCCTGGGCCCTGAGGCCGAACAGGGCGGCGTCGATCTCGACCGTGCCGCCGCTGAAGGGCACCAGCTCGGTCAGCGGGTAGTTGAGCAGCACGCCCTCGCCGAGGGCGTCGTCGGCCGGGCGGACCACCCGGCTGAAGGTCACCGAGGGCTGGTCGGCGAACGGCATGCGCACCTCGGCGTGCACGGCCGGGAACCAGGTCTGCAGCCAGGACACCCGCTTGGCGAGGAACATCTCGCAGAGGGTCACCTGGAGGTAGTGCTGGTAGGCCTTCAGCGGCGTGGCGCCGCCGCGCTCCGGCGGCAGCGGCGCCAGCACGTACGCGTCGGCGGCGCGGCTGAACCAGCCGCCGATCTTGTCCAGGACCGGGTTCGCCATGGCCTCCCTCTCGTCAGGGCCGCACGAAGACGGTGACCTCCAGGGCCAGCTCCCGCGCGGCGGCGCGCTCCTCGGGGCTCGACCCGGCCGCGGCGATCTCCCCGCGGATCGCGGCCCCGGCCTCGGCGAGCTGGCGCCAGCCGCGCGGCCCGCCGCGGCGCAGCCGGCCGTCGAGCGTGCCGAGCACCCCGCCGGCCACGTCGGCCGGCATCGGCGGCAGGCACAGCACGGCCGCCGCGCCGGCGTTCAGCAGCTCCGCGGCGCAGCTGCGCAGGTCGGCGGTCTGCTCGCGCTCGGCGTCGACCCGCACGAGCGACTCGCCCGGCTCGCACATCACCACCACCAGGCCGAAGCGGTCGAACGGCAGCGTGTCCGGCTCGACCAGGGTCCTGCTCGCGACCGAGCGCCTGCCGGAGTCCTCGACCAGCAGGCGCAGCCCGGCGGTCGACTCGATCGGGGTGCCCATGATCAGCAGCAGCCCACCGGCCGCCGGCTGGCCGGCGGGCGCGGCCTGGTCGTCGAGCGGCCGGATCGGGTGTAGGCGCCGCTCGACGAGCTGCGCCCAGGTCGCCGGCGCCAGCATGGCGCGCGGCGCGTCGGGCGGCGGCCAGGGCGAGGCGGCCCCGAGACTCGCCGGCGCCGGGTCCGCGCGGCGCCAGCAGGCCAGGCCGACGTCGCCGGCGGCCAGCAGGACCGGCGCCTCCCACGGCATCGGGGCGAGCTCCTGGCTGACCGTGAGCGCCAGCTCCCCGACGGTGAGCGCCGCCCCCGAAG
>DASVXQ010000208.1:0-10541 GCA_036392615.1 Actinomycetes bacterium
TCAGCACCCGCTGGATCACCACGCCATGGTCGGCGAAGAAGCTGGCCGCCTCGACCAGGAAGCGGGCACAGGTGGTGGCCTGCTCGTCGGCCAGGATCTGGCTGAACGCGACCCGGGAACGGTCGTCGATGGCGGTGTGGAGGTAGTCGTAGCCGATGCCGCGGGCGCTGTTGCATCTGCTGTGAGCGAGCCGGAGCAGGCAGACTGTCGCCATGAGAACTCGCCGCCGCCCCGCTCCGATCGCAGGGTCCGCATTCGTTGGCTTCTGCTTCCCGCCCGACGTGATCGTGCTTGCGGTGCGCTGGTACCTACGCTTCGCGCTGTCGTACCGCGACGTCGAGGAGCTGCTCGCCGAGCGAGGCATCCAGGTCGACCACGTCACCATCTACCGGTGGGTCCAGCGGTTCACGCCGCTGCTGGCTGACGCCGCCCGACCATGCCGGCATGCCGTGGGAGATCGCTGGTTCGTGGATGAGACCTACGTGAAGGTCGCCGGGCAGTGGCGCTATGTCTACCGGGCGGTCGACCAGTTTGGCCAGGTCATCGACGTGCTCGTCTCGCCACGCCGGGACGTCAAGGCGGCCCGCCGGTTCTTTGAACAGGCCATCAACGTGACCAAGGCGGCGCCCGTCGAGGTCACCACCGACCGAGCAGCGACGTACCCGATCGTGCTCAAGGACCTGCTGCCAGCAGCCTGGCACCGCACCGACCAGTACGCCAACAACGGCATCGAGTGCGACCACGGCCGCCTCAAGTCGTGGCTGCGACCGATGCGCGGACTCAAGCAGGACCGTAGCGCCAGGATCCTGATCGCCGGGCATGGTTTGGTACAGAACCTGCGACGTGGGCACTATGAAGTCGCGGTCGAGGAACCAGTAAGCCTGCGGGTGGCGGTCGCGTTCGCGGAACTGGCCTTGGCGATCTGACCCAGTGAGAACCAGGCATCAACATGCCACCCGCCGACCAGATGCAACAGAACCGGTGGATGTCGCCGCGGACGGTGAACCGCGTTCCTTCCGGGACCGGCTCGAAGCGGTTGGCGAACCGCGCCTTGTAGCGGCGCTTGTCTTCCCACAGGTCCAGGGTGTCGGGCGGTCGGACGGTCAGCTCGTTGACGACCTTGCCTTCGGCGTGGTCGACCTCCAGGACCTGCTTGGCCCCTTCGCGGCGCAGCAGCCGCACGCCGCTGATCGTGGGAAACAGGCGAGGCCAGCTGGTGTAATCGGCGTAGATGTCAAGGACCGTTTGTCTGGGCGCCTTGACAGTGGTCGACACCTCGACATGCAGCATTCGAACCTCCCTCCCCGTGATCCAGCCAGAGCTTCTCCAGCACGCCGGGCGTAAACGCGGCGTCCTCATGCCCCAGGCGTTGCGGCCGGCTTGTCCCGGAACTGGCATTGGAGCCTGTCTCAAGCTCGCCCCAGACTCGCCCCAGAAGTGTGAGACAGGATCGCTCGGACCTCCGACACCAACCTTGCGCATACCAGGTCGGCGGTGACGGCCACGATTGTTCGGCCGGCTGGTAGAGTCCTTCGATTCGCAGCCGCTTGCAGAGCTGTGCTCGCAGCCGGCGGTCAGCGTGATGGAGCGTTCGGACGAGTCCGCTCTCCACCAGTGTCCGGCGTAGGTCGTGGCGGTCAGTGGCGTTGGGTGTGGCGCAGGCGTGCCAGCTCCGCCTTCGCCGCCAGAGGCACGAACTGCACTCTTGTACCCTTCAGTCTGATGCGTGCCGCTGGAGCCAGACCTGCATCGACTCTTGTCACGCGCCCGCCAGCGGATCCCATCACTGCCGGTCAGCGAGTGTTGCAGGCGCCCGATCGCCGGGTCGCGATGATCGCGGTCGCAGCATGTCATGCGACGTGTGGAGCTGGCGACTTCCTAGCGGATTGCTTCGGCCGGCAGCTCAGCCGCGTTCGAGCGCTGGCCCTTCGACGCCGTCGGTACCCGGGGCGCCGAGCATGCCGTCACCAGCAGCGCGTGCTGCTCCTCCCGCACTGCCCATTCGCACATAGCCGCAAGACCTCCAAACAGGCCGCCACGAGCGATGCTTGCGCCCAATCGGCCACGGAAGCGGGATTGACCATCCTGACCGCTCCTTCTTCGATTCGTCCTTGACAGCCGCTGAGCTCCGAACGGCTCAGCGTCCGGACGACGGTCGCATCGCCGGGTAAGGCCAGGCCGTGAGCTGCTCGAGAACCTCGCAAGCATGCATGGCGCGTGGCTGCGGCCCTGCGGCGCCCAACGGTGCCGCCGCGGCCTGCCGTGCACGCCGCTGTGCACGTGTACCGGGTGTCGAAGGTGGGTCGCCCGGTCGCGGCCGCGTCCTGCGTCGCCTTGGCGGCGGTGATGCGCTCGGCCACCTTCTCGTGGACCTCTGGTGCGTGGATCCGAGCCGGTGTAACGGCCACCTGGCGAGCGGCGCTCTATTCCTCGTGGCGCAAGTCAGGTGCCTCCCCCAACACCTGCTGGCGCCATTGCCTGGAGCGTCGCCGACGCTTCCTGAGGTCCGCCTCGGGCGCTGGCCCAAGCCATGGGGATGGGTGGCCAGCCCCGAGGCCGCCTCCCCCCCAGTCGTCCGGCTGCTGCGCCACGAGGTTCTGCCGACCTCCGGGCGCTCCCGCCCAGCTCTCCGGCGTGACCCTGCAAGCTGGTGTCTGGTCTGGCGTTTCGTAACGCTCAACGCCCTGGGCGGACGAGTCGGCTGAGCAGCACCCAGATCGCAGCGGCTGCCCAGACGGCGCCGACAGTGATCGCGAGGTTCCTGGGATGTCGCCCCGCAGCCGCCGCTGGCGCACCGTCGACCCCGACCAGCTGCGCGCCGCCCGTGCCGGCATCCTCAAGCGGGTGTACGGCTACACCGTCATCCTGACCAGCCTTGGCGAGGACCCGGGCGGCCATCGAGGGCTGGTTTCACCACCGCGCCGACGTCGAGGACCGCATCCGCGACGCCAAGCTCGGCTACGCCCTGCACCACCTGCCCTCCGCGTCGCCGGCGGCCCTCGGGTGCTGCCACTTCCGCTTGGCCTACTACCAGGCGTCATCCACCTTCCCCCAACTCCGCTCGCCACGCTCACAACCCCCTTACCTGCGGATCTGGGTCAGATGAGCGTCGCGACGGCGTCGCCTCAGCGTGGAACCACCGTGATGGGGCAGCGGCTCCCTGGGGCACGTGCCAGGCGCTGGTCGGCGGTAAGCAGGGCACAACCCAGCTGCTCGGCGAGCGCGACGTAGCAGGCGTCATACGCCGACAGGTTGTCCCGGAGCTGCCAGACACGACCCAGGATGCCAACCAGCGGGTATCGGATCACGCCCAGCCGCCGCCACACGTCCAGCGCGGCCCAGCCGGCGTCCGAGCCGATCTCGGCGCTGGCGACCCTGCGCCGCAGGCCGCTGGCGACTTCGGCGTCGATCAGGTGGGGGACGTGGAGTTGCTCGGCGCCGAGCGCGCGACGCGCGGGACCAGCGTTCAGCAGCGCGGACAGTGCGGCGGAGGCATCGGCCACGATCATCTGAGCTATCTGCTGGCGCGCTCGGCGTCCAGGTCGGCAGCGATCGTGGCGGGGTCGACGCCCAGGTCGGGCAGGGCGCCGAGCAGGGCTGGGTTGTCGGCGCGACGGGAGCTGTCGGCCAGTTCGCGCACGGCGACGGCGTTGACGGAGGTGCCTTCGCGCTCGGCCAGGCGCTTGAGGCGTTCAACGACGTCGTCTGGGACGCCCCGCAGGTACAGTGTGCTCATGTCGCAGAATGCTAGCAGCCTGCTTGCGTCACGGCAAGGCCACATAGCTCCGCGTCCGTGGCATGGCGAGGCGTAGAAGGCTGTGCCGGGATCGGCAGAAGGCCGAGGTGCTGGCCGGCCGCCACCGTGGCGCGGTCGCCAAGACGTTGGGCGAGGTGGTCGAGGTCTACCTCGGTTGGCGTGAGCGCAACGACAAGCCGATCGGGCCGCGCACCATCCAGGGCTACCGGGCACTGTACGAGGCCAGGATCAAGCCGGACATCGGCAAGCTGCGGCTTTCCCAGGTCGATCCTCCGGCACTGGATCGGTTGTATGCCGTGCTGCACCGGAGCGGCAGCCCACGCAAGCCGGGGACAGCCCGTTGGGTTCAGAAACTTTGCCGTCATGCCGCGACCTGGTAGTACTCGTGAACCAAGCCGCCGAGGCGATCCCGGCGCCGAACGCTGACGGCCGTGACCCCGCCAGGCGCAGCTCCGATGTCGACGCTCCTCGGTGGGCGAAGCGCAAGGCTTCGGTGCGGTCGCTCGTCGTTGTAGTGCCGCACGTACTCGTCGAGCACCCGCTCAAGATGGCGACGGCCCCAGATCAACATCCAGTCCAGACACTCCTGCCGGACCGTCCGCACCCAGCACTCGGCGAACGCGTTGGCGTTCGGCGCCTGGATCGGCGTCTTGATGATCTGGGTGCCGTCGCAGGCGAAGACGTCATCGAAGGCCCGAGTGAACTTGCTGTCCCGGTCGCGAACAAGGAACCGCCACACGCTGGCCCCGCTGCCCTCTCCGCCTCTTGCTCAATCGAGAGTTCCCGTGCCCGCTGGACCATCCACGACCCGTCCGGGTGGTCGGTGACGCCAGCGAGTCGAATCCGCCGCGTGTGCAGTTCGATGACAAACAAGACGTAGAGCGTCTTGAGGCGCACGGTCTCGACAGTGAAGAAGTCGGTGGCCACGATGCTTGAGGCCTGCGCTCGAAGGAAGGCTCGCCAGGTGACCGATGCGCGTCGGGGTGCAGGCCGAAGCCCGTTGCCGAGCAGCACCGTGCGGATGGGGGTCGCCGATACCGACACGCCCAGCTTCTTGAGCTCGCCCTGGACGCGCCGGTAGCCCCAGCGGGGGTTCTCCCGGGCCAGTCGCAGGATCAGCGCCACCACGTGCTCGGCGAGCGGTGGACGGCCGAGTCGTGGGAGGGTTGGGTCCACTTGCGGGTGACCAGGCGCCGGTGCCACTGCAGGATCGTGCCTGGCGTCACGAGGAAGATTGACCAGTGTGAGTGGGGGAAGCGCCCGGCTCAGCAGCGTGAGAATCGCACGGTCGGCGGGTCGGAACTCGGGTCGCTTGACCTGGCGGCGCAGCACGGCGAGTTGGTGCGCAGGACGGCGATCTCGACGTCTTTGGCATGCTCGCTTCGCAGGCTCCCGAGCTGGACGCCGACGAGCCGGTGTGCCATGAGGGAGAGGAAGGACAGGGCCATCGGCCGATTGTCCCTGACGTGGGTCCTCGCTGCTCAGCGCACGCGGCCAAGTTTCTGAACCCTACGGGTAGGAGAACTTCAACCTGGCGTAGGAGGTCCCCGGGCACCTGGAAGGGCGCTGTTGCATTGAGCGTTCACCCGTCCGACAGCCTCCACTTCGCCGCTCAAACTCGGCCGCTCATAACCACGATCGAGTGGTTCGAGTCCTTCTTCGCGCCCTTCGGATGGGGAGAGCCTCCACTTGGCTGGGCGGTACTGTTGCGTTGGGTCAGTCCCGGCATGCTGAAGGCCCGACCTCGACCTGGGATCAGATCGCCACGGCGAGCTCGTCGAACGCGATGGCCAGCCGCCGGGTCGTCGGCAGTGATGACCGTCACCAACCAGCTTCGATGGCCGCTCGCCGGCTGGTCGCGGTCATCTCAGCGGGCGCTGGCCGCGCTTGGTCGGCGGCGGAGAACGACCACGGTCGTGGCCGTGACCATCAGCACCAGGATGGCGCCGCCGCCCAGGACCCGCGGCCAGGCCGCCGGTGCGGCGGCCGCCGCCGGCCGGGCCGGCGCGGGGCTCGCATTGGAGCTACCTGCTGAGCTGGCGGCCGACCCGCCGCTGGCGGCGGCCAGGGGCGCCTTGTTGGGCAGGCCGAGCGAGATCAATTGTCGACGTAGGCTGTCCGACGACCTGTACCAGCCGCCCCTGGTGGTCTGGTCGAATACCGGCTGGCCCGGCTTGGTGTAGGTGACCGGCCCGCCGGCGGCATACGGGTAGACCTCTTGGCGGACCTTCCTCGCCGTCCCGCTGCCGTCGGGAATCGTCCAGGTGATCGTGCACCGGGGGCCAAGCTGGATGGTCGGCGTGGCGGCCAGCATGGGATCGGGCGACTGCCCGAACATGGCTGGGAACAGCCCGGTCAGGTCGGCCAGGGCGCTGAGATCGGTGCCGCTGCCCGGCTCGCCGTCGCCGCGCAGGGTGATCGGGCCATTGGGACCATTGCCTGGGCCGCCAGGCCCGCTGCCGTCGATGGTGGCGGCAGAGGCCCCTTTGGCCACCGCGGCCGTGGGCGTCAGTGCCAGCAGTGTCGCGGCAGCCACCATGCCGGCCAGGGCGAGGAGAGGGAGCTTCATCTTGGCTCCTTCCAAAGAGACCAGGAACTCTGCGATCTGTCGCCTTGGGTACACCGGCCGGGCCGGTCGGGTTCCAGTCGGGCGCTGCGCCGCCGAAGCAGATCCAACGCGGGAACGGTGCCGGACTTGGAGCACATCGCGACAATCCGTGCGACGATCGAGTGGGGGAGCAGCGGCACGAGGACTTGCGTCAGCCGCTGACCACGTCCCGGCTGCGGCGCAGAGAGGGGGACCAGGCCATGACCTATCGTCGCAGCGGCTCCTGGTGGAGTCTCCTGCGAGCCCTGTTCACCGCTCGTGCCGCAAGCCGCCGTCGTCGCCCGGACAGCCGTGGCGGATTGTGGACATCAGTACGCCGAGCGCTCCGCCGTTGGCTGCGTAGCTGATGCCCGTAGGTTCAGAAACTCGGCTGTGCGCTGAGCAGCAAGAACCCGCCGAGCGATAATCCGCCGATGGCCCTGTCCTTCCTCTACCTCATCACGCGACGACTCCTCGGCCTCCTGCCTGGTCGCTTCCAAACCGAGCATGCCAAGGCCATCGAGATCGCGGTCCTGCGCACCAACTCGCCGTGTTGCGCCGCCAGGTCAAGCGACCCAGTTCCGACCCGCCGACCGCGCGGTCCTCGCGGCGCTCAGCGGCGCGCTTCCTCGCGGGCGCTGGACGAGCTTTGTTGTCATCCTGGACACGATCCTGCGCTGGCATCGCGACCTGGTCCGGCGCCGCTGGACCGACCCGCACCGGCGTGGCCGGCCGGCCCTGGCGGCGCAGCGCCGCGCGTTGGTGCTGCGGCTGGCCGAGGAGAACCCGACCTGGGGTATCGTCGCATCCATGGCGGGCTGTGCCGCCCGATGGAGCTGGAGAGAGGGCCTCGGCCGCTTCCGGCTCTTGATCCGCGATTGGGATATCACGTTCACCGCCGCGTTCGACGCGGTCTTCGCCGCCGAAGGGATCAAGGTGCTGCGCACGCCGGTGCGGGCACCGTGGGCGAGCGCCTACGCGGAGCGGTGGGTGGGCACGGTCCGGTGTGAGCTGCTGGATCGGATCTCAGCTTTGGAGGCCGGCAGGTGCGGTTGGTGGTGGCCGAGTCCGTCGACCATGACAACCGGCACCGCCCACACCGTGGCTTGGGGCAGGCGGCGCCACTTGGCCCTGGCGGATCAGCGGTCGTGGTGCCGGCTGGGAGGGTGATGCGGCGGGATCAAGTCGGTGGGCTGATCCATAAGTATGCGTAGATCGCATGAAGTGACCGAATACCTGGCACCCACATGGTCCCGCGCTTCGGTGGGGGCGGGACCTGACCGCCACGTCCACATGGCTGGCCAGCGGCAGGTCTCGTTAGAGAACCTGCCTGACGCAGGTGTCTGAGAACGATACCATGCACGCCGGAACCGGAACCGTCCAGGGGGCGTGCGCGCAGGCCCGAGCGAGGAGCGATGAGCAGGACGATCAGATGGGGGATCATGGGGACCGGCAAGATCGCCCGGATCCTCGCGGATGCCTTGACGGCATCACGCAGCGGCGAGCTCGTGGCCGTCGCCAGCCGCGATCATGAGCGCGCACAGGCATTCGCCCGCGAATTCGACGTCGGCCGCGCGCATGGCGACTACGCCGGACTGGTCGACGACCCCGAGGTCGACCTCGTCTACGTGGCCACCCACCATCCAGAGCACCGTGCGTGGGCGGTGCGGGTGGCCGAGGCGGGCAGGCACGTGCTGTGCGAGAAGCCCTTGGCAGTGCACACCGCGGATGCAGAGCGCATCGTTGCCGCCGCCCAGCGCAACGGCGTGTTCCTCATGGAGGCGTTCGCCTACCGCTGCCACCCGCAGACCGAGCGGCTCGTCGACCTGCTGCGCAACGGCGCCATCGGCGAAGTGCGGATGATCGACGTCGGCTTCGGCTACAACGCCGGCTCGCGACCGACCAACTACCTGCTCGACCGGGCCCTGGCGGGCGGGAGCATCCTCGACGTCGGCTGCTACACGACCTCCATGTCCCACCTGATCGCCCGTGTCGCCGGCGATGGGGAGCTGGCGGAGGCGACCCAAGTCGCGGGCGGCGGAATGATCGGCCCGTCGGGTGTCGACCACTGGGCCGCCGCGACGGTCACGTTCGGCAGCGGGCTGCTGGCTCGGATCGCAACTTCGGTGCAGATTGAACTCGGGAGCTGGCTGCGCATCGACGGATCGGCGGGACGGATCACGGTCCCATCGCCGTGGTTGCCTGGCAGGATGGGCGACCGGTCGACCATTCGGCTCGAGCGTCGAGGGGCCTCGCCGACCGAGATCGAGATCCCGCTCGTGCAGGACGTCTTCGTGACCGAGGTCGAGGCGGTGGCAGGCTTCGTCGAACGGCGTGAGCTCTCACCTCCCGCGATGCCGTGGGAGGAGTCGTTGGCCAACATGCGAACGCTCGACCGGTGGCGATCCTCGATCGGCTTGCGGTACGAGGATGAGCCGGAGGTTGCGCGCACCGACCCGGCGGCGGGGACCCGGACGGTGATCTGAGGAGACACGGTGGCAACCATCGCAGACGTCGCAAGGGCAGCGGGGGTGTCCGTTTCGACGGCCGCACGGGTCCTCTCCGGACGGGGCTACGCCGCAGAGGCGACCAGACAGGTCGTGCTGGAGGCCGCGCGGACCCTCGGATACGTCCCGAACCAAATCGCACGGAGCCTGCGAACGCGCCGGAGCAGGATGATCGGGCTGCTGATCGGCGACGTCGAGAACTCCTTCTACTCCACCATCGCCAAGAACGTGGAGTCGGTCGCCAGGGGAGCCGGGTACCACGTCGTCCTTTGCAACAGCAACGATGACCCGACGCTGGAACGCGAGTATCTGAAGATCCTCAGCGGGATGCAGGTCGACGGCCTGATCCTGACCCCCACCTCCCGCAACCGGCGCCAGCTCCAGCAACTGCTCGACGGGGGCACGACCATCATCCAGATGGACCGGCGCGTCGAGCGGCTCGACGCCGACGCGATCCTGGTCGACAACGACGCAGGGGCGCACAGCGCTGTCACGCGGCTCATCGCGGCCGGCCATTCACGCATCGGGATCCTGACCGGCGGGCTCGACGTGCTCACGGCGACCGAACGCCTCGCCGGCTACTTGCGGGCGCTCAAAGAGCACGCGATCCCGATCCACGAACGCCTGATCAAGACCGGGTCCTTCCACCGCGAGCACGCTATCGAGGACGCCGCCGACCTCGTCGACGCGACACCTTCGCCAACCGCGATCTTCGCGGCGAACAACATCCTCGCCGAGGCCTGCCTGGTCGCCTTCGCCGAGCGCAGTCTCAAGGTGCCACGGGATATCTCGCTGATCGCGTTCGACGACGTTCCGTGGATGAGCATGGTCAATCCACCGGTGACGACCGTCCGCCAGCCAGTCGTCGACATGGCGCGCGGCGCGGCCGAGCTGATGCTGCGACGCCTGCACGAGGACGGCCGGGGACAACCGAGTGCCGTGGTGTTCCTGACGGAGCTCGTCGAGCGCGGTTCGGTGGCCCCCCTACGAAGGGTCCGGGCAGCATCCTCGAGCTGAGCCGGCCGCCGGCGTTCCAGGCGACCGGGCCACTGGCCGGCATCCTCGAACCTGGCCGCCGTCGAACGCGCCCCGCCGCCGAGGAATGACGGGCTGGGACGTGTGATATCGTTATCACAATCCATGTGAAAGGGATCGCCGATGAAGACCCACGCCGTGGTGTTTCCGGAACCCGAGCGGGTGGAGGTTCGGGAGATGGAGGTTCCCGATCCAGGTCCCGATGATGTGGCGATCCGGACCGTCTACTCGGGGATCAGCCAGGGGACGGAGCGGTGGGCGCTGACCGGGCGGTACGGCCATTTCGACGTCGACTTCTCCGCCTACTATCCATGCTCGCCCGGGTACCAGGCCGCCGGCGTGGTCGAAGCCCTTGGCGCCGAGGTCACCGATCTGGAGGTCGGCGACCACGTGTTCACCCTGGGCACCCGGTTCCTGGCCCCGGAGCACAGGTATCCCGGTCCCTGCCAGGCGTCCCACGCAGGTCACCTGGTCGCCTCCCGGTCAAATGTCACCAGGGTGCGCCCCACGGTCGATCTGGCCGCGGCCTCCCTCTACCACATGGCGGGCGTCTCGCGGCACGGCGTCCGGCTTACCAAGGTGCAGCCAGGTGAGCTCGTCGTCGTGATCGGCCTGGGAATGATCGGCCAGATGTCCGCGCAGGCCGCGCGCCGAG
>DASVXQ010000209.1:0-3063 GCA_036392615.1 Actinomycetes bacterium
CGGCGCGGCGCCCGGCAGGCCGAGGCCGGCGAGCACCAGCGGTAGGACGAGGGCTCCGGCCAGGCGCCAGTGTGCTCTCCGCGACATGCGTCCTCCCCTCTCCTCCAGGGACGAGCGGGGTGGAGCGGCGGCGAGTGGGACCGGACGGGCGCGGGACGGCCAGGGGGGCTGAGCCGTCCCGCGCACGCCGTCGGCGGGCGATGCTGACGCCCGCACGCCTCCTCGGCCGCGCCCGCGCGACGGTTCGGGACGGTCCGCCCTGCGCCGTGACCGCTCGGTCCCGAGGAAGATGGTGTACCGGCCTGTTTCCAGCTTCGTTTAGAGTACGGATATGTTTATCACTGTCAACCCTCGCGTTTGTTGCCGATGGTCCGCAAGCATGGCGTTCCTCGCGAACCGGGCGAACGCAAGGTTGATGAGCGGCGAAGGGGCCGCCGAGGACCAGGCCCGCGCGGGGCCACCCGGCGAGCCGAGGGCGTGAGGGCGGCGGGAGGCCCTGGTGCGGCCGTGGGAAGGTCAGGGCTGTGGTCGGAGGACCTCGAGGCTGGGGAGGCCGAAGAGGGCCAGCTCCACGTAGAGGGCGACCGGCTCGAGGTCGGCGAGCTCGGCGAGCTTCCCCTCGAGGACGCGGCGCACGACCATGTCGTCGACCGCGGCGACCGCGGCGCGGAAGGCCTCGACCGGCAGCTCGGGCAGGCCGGGATGGCGCTCGCGGAAGCGCGCGTGGAGCCGCTGGAACAGCTCGACGTAGCGCAGCTCGATCTCGTCCTTGAACGCCAGGGCGCGCGGGCCGGCGGCGGCCACCTCCAGCAGGAAGGCGCGCGCGCAGGCGGGGTACTCGACCAGCGCGGCGAGGTAGGCGCGGATGTTGCGGCGCAGCTGCTCCAGCGGGTCGGAGGCCGACTCGACCGCCTCGACGACCCTGCGGAGCTGCGCGGTCGCGCCGCGGCGGTAGGCCTGGAGGAAGCAGTCCTCCTTGTCCTTGAACTGCTGGTAGAAGGTGGTACGCGAGACGCCGGCACGGGCGATGATGTCGGCCACGGTGGTGGCCACGTAGCCCTTCTCGGCGACCGCGTCGACCAGGGCGACCTCCAGCCGCGAGCGCTGCGACCGCTCGACCACGTCGCGCGGCAGCCCGTGCGGGCCGCGCGGCAGCTCGACCCGCGGCGCGGGCCAGACCTCCGAAACCGTCGATTCCATCGCACCAGGGTACACACCGACCCGTGAGCGCAGGCCGGGCATCCGGCTGCGGCGGGTCCTGGCGGGGACAGGAGCGCCACCATGAGCAACGGCCTGACCGAGCGGCAGCGCACCGTGCTGGCCGCCCTCTGCGACACCTTCGTCCCGGCGGTGGAGCGGGAGCCCGACCCCGGAGGCACCTGGGCGCTGTGCGCCTCCGACCTCCAGGTGCCGGCCGCGCTGGAGCTGCTGCTGCAGGCACGTCCACGAGGCGGCCGGCGCGGCCGAGATCTTCGGGCTGCACCCGGACGTGCCGCCCTGGCGGCGCGGCGACGACCTGGACGCCTGGATCGAGCGGCTGGCCGCGGTGCCGCTCGGCGCCGGCGGCCAGCCGGTCTTCAGCGCCCACCAGATGGGCACCGCGCGAATGGGCGCCGACCCGGCCAGCAGCGCCGCCAACCCGCTCGGCGAGCTGCACGACACCCCGGGCGTCTGGATCGGCGACACCAGCGCCTTCCCGACCGCGGTCGGGGTGAACCCGATGGTCACCTGCCAGGCGCTCGCGCGCCGCACGGCCCACGCGATCCTGGCCGCGCGCCCCTGAAGGGTCCGGCGGGGGCCGATGGACCCGGCCGGCCACGGCCAGCCACGTGGGCGGTGCGGCCCGCGGACGGGCCAGGCCGCTTGTGCCTACGGCGTGGGGGCGGCGGCGCGCAGGCGGGCCGGCGGGGCCTGGCCGCGTGCCCAGCGGCCGCCCGCCAGCACCGCCACGACCTCGAGGCCGCCGTCGAGCACCACCAGGTCGGCCGCCTTGCCGGGCTCGATCGAGCCGGTCCGCTCGGCGATGCCGATCACCCTGGCCGGGGTCGTCGAGGCGGCCGCGACCGCCTCCTGGATGGGGATGCCGACCTCCAGCACGGCGCGGCGCAGAGCGGCGTCCATGGTGAGCGTCGAGCCCGCGATGGTGCGGCCGTCGACCAGCCGCGCCACGCCGTCGCGCACCCGCAGCGGCACGCGCCCGAAATCGTAGTCGCCGTCGGCCATCCCGGCGGCGGCGATCGCGTCGGTGACCAGCGCGACCCGGCCGGCGTCGGCGGCCTGGAACACCAGCCGGACGACCTCCGGCCGCAGGTGCACGCCGTCGTTGACCAGCTCGCAGACCACCTCGTCGCGGCTCAGCGCGGCGCCGACCGTGCCGAGGTCGCGGTGGTGCAGGCCGGGCATGGCGTTGAACAGGTGCGTGCTGACCCGCACGCCGGCGTCGACCGCGGCGCTGGCCTCCTCGTAGCCGGCCTGGGTGTGGCCGATGGCCGGCACCGCGCCGGAGCGGGCGATCTGGCGGACCAGCGCGAGCCCGCCGGGGCGCTCGGGCGCGACCGTCACCGTCCTGGCCCAGCCGCCGCAGGCCTCCAGCAGGCGCTCCATCGCAGCGGGGTCCGGGTCGCGGATGGCCTCGGGGTCCTGGGCGCCGCTGCGCTCGCGGCTGAGGAACGGACCCTCCAGGTGGATGCCGGCCAGGGCGGGCGCCAGCGGGCCGCCGGCGGCCGCGGCGAGCGCGCGGGCGCTGGCGGTCATGGCGTCCAGCGGCGAGGTGGCCAGGCTGGCGAGCAGGCTGGTGGTGCCGTGGCCGAGGTGGAAGTCGACCACGCGGCCGACCTCGGCCGGGTCCGTGCTGGACAGCCACGCGCCCCCGCCGCCGTGGACGTGCAGGTCGACGAAGCCCGGCACCAGCCAGGCGCCGTCAAGGTCGTGCACCGGCGCGCCGTCGAGCCGCGCCGCGCCGTCAGCCGCCGGGCCGTCGGACCGCGGCGCGCCGTTGGACCCCGGCGCCCCCGGCCCGACCGCCTCGACGAGCCCGCCGCGGACCGACACCCAGCCCGGCCG
>DASVXQ010000210.1:0-14061 GCA_036392615.1 Actinomycetes bacterium
GGTTCGAGCTGCCGTGGCGACGGCGCAAGCGCCGCCGCTGAGACGGCTGCCGCCATCGCAACGGGAGGATGTCGATGCGCTCTGTTCGTCTCGGCGGAAGTGACCTCGAGGTCTCGGTGGTCGCGCTGGGGTGCGGCAACTTCGGGGGCATCGGCTCCGACCCGGAGCTGATCGGCCTGGGCGACGACGAGCAGGCCGCCTTCGCGCTGATGGACGCCGCCCGCGAGCGGGGCATCACCCTGTTCGACACGGCCAACTCCTACGCCTTGGGAAGATCCGAGCTGGTGGTGGGCCGCTGGCTGGCCAGCCGCCGCGCCCGCGACGAGGTCGTGCTGACCACCAAGGTGCGCAACCGGGTCGGCCCCGGCCCGGACGACGAGGGGCTGTCGGCCGGTCACATCCGCCGGGAGATCGACAACAGCCTGCGCCGGCTCGGCACCGACCACGTCGACCTGTATCTGGCGCACGATCCGGACCCGTCCGTCCCGATCGCCGAGACGTTGGGGGTGTTCGACGAGCTGATCCGCGCCGGCAAGGTCCGTCACGCGGGCTTGAGCAACTTCGGCCTCGGGCTGCTCCAGGAGGCGGTCGAGGCCGCCGCGGCCGGCGGGCTGGCCCTGCCCGCCAACCTGCAGAACGGCTACAGCCTGCTCGACCAGCGCAGCGCCGAGACCTTCGAGCTGTGCGCGGCGCAGGGCATCGCCTTCACCGCCTACAGCCCGCTGGCCGGCGGCTGGCTGACCGGCAAGTACCACGCCGGCCAGCCGTACCCGCAGGGGTCGCGCATGACCCTGCGCCCGGACCCCTACCGCGAGTTCGAGCAGCCGGCCGCCTTCGCGGCCGTGGCCGAGCTGGAGGCGGCCGCCGCCGAGCGGGGCGTGCTGCTGGCCGCGCTGGCGCTCGCATGGGTCCTCACCGACCCGGGCGTCACGGCCGCGATCGTCGGCCCGCGCCGGCCCGAGCAGCTCGCCCCGGCGATCGAGGCGCTCGAGATCGAGCTGGACGAGGCGGAGCGGGCCACCCTGGCCGGCATCGCCAAGGGCGCCGCCACCGCGTAGCCCGGTGCGCGCCGCGCCACTTCGCTTGACCCCCTGATTTCGGGGTAGCCTCCGGCCGACATGCGACGTGCGATGACATTGCTGCTGCTCCTGGTCGTCTCGGGCTGCACCGGGCCGGTCCGGAGCTCCGGGGTGTACGAGTCGAAGGCGGCCAACACCGCGCGCAAGACCGCCTCGGCGGTCGCCACCGCCGAGCTGGCCGTGCAGGCGGCCACGCACGACCGCACCTTCGGGCGGACGGCGGCGCAGACGCTCGCCGAGACGGCCAGGGACGCCGGCGACGTGCAGGGCATCTTCGATTCCATCCAGCCACCCGACCGGCGCTCGGACCAGTTGCGCTCGCAGCTCGACGACCTGCTCCAGCCGGCGGTGAGCACGCTGGAGGACCTGCGCACGGCCGCCCGGCGCGGCGACGTCGAGAGCATGGCCCGGATCGCCGCGCCGCTGGAGAAGCTGGCCGGCGAGCTCCAGGACTTCGACGAGGCGCACCGGTGAAGAACCTCGTCCAGGTCGCCCTCGGCGTGCTGACCGCCATCGGGGGCTTCGTCGACATCGGTGACATCGTGGCGAGCACCGCCACCGGCGCCCGCTTCGGTCTCGCCCTCGCCTGGGTCCTGGTGGTCGGGACGACCGGCATCATGATCTTCGCGGAGATGGCCGGGCGGGTCGCCGCGATCTCCGGCCGGCCGGTGTTCGACCTGGTCCGTGAGCGGCTGGGCGCCGGCATGGGGCTGGCCAACCTGCTCGCCTCGTTCTTCATCACCCTGCTGACGCTGGCCGCCGAGATCGGCGGGGTCGCGCTGGCGATCGAGCTGGCCACCAGCGTGAACTACCTGCTGTGGGTGCCGCTGGTGGGGATCGTCGTCTGGGTGGTGGTGTGGAGGCTGCCGTTCGAGACGATGGACAACACCTTCGGGCTGATCGGGCTGGCGCTGGTGGTGTTCCTGTTCGCCATCTGGAGGCTCCACCCCGACTGGGCCGGCCTGGCCCACAGCGCGCTGCACCCGACGGTGCCGCAGGGCGAGGGCCACCCGACCTACTGGTACTTCGCGATCGCCCTGCTCGGCAGCGCGATGAGCCCGTACGAGGTGTTCTTCTTCTCGTCCGGGGCGGTGGAGCAGCGCTGGACCCGCCGGGACCTGATCATCAACCGGACCAACGTGCTGATCGGCTTCCCGCTCGGCGGCCTGCTGGCGCTCGCACTGATGTGCACCGCCGCGATCGTGCTCCAGCCGCAGGGCGTCGACCCGAGCCACCTGTCCCAGGCCGCCCTGCCGGTCAGCCTGGCCTTCGGCAAGCTCGGGCTGGCGCTGGCGCTCATCGGCATCTTCGCCTGCACCTTCGGCGCCGCGCTGGAGACCTGCCTGTCCTGCGGCTACACCGTCGCGCAGTATTTCGGCTGGCAGTGGGGCAAGTTCGTGAAGCCGGCGCAGGCGCCCCGGTTCCACGTGGTGGTGCTGCTGTCGATCCTGGCCGGCACGCTGCTGGTGCTGACCACCATCGACCCGATCCAGCTCACCGAGTACTCGATCGTGCTGGCCGCGGCCGCGCTGCCGCTCACCTACCTGCCCGTGCTGCTGGTCGCCAACGACCGCGACTACATGGGCGACAAGGTGAACTCGGGCGCCAGCAACCTGCTGGCCACGGTGTATCTGCTGTTGCTGCTGGTGGTCTCGGTGGCCACCATTCCACTGTTGGTCGTCACCAAGGCAGGGGGCTGATGCAGGCGGCCGGACGGGTTCTGGATGCGGGGTTGAAGCTGCTGGACCGGCAGCTGATCGACTCGCAGGGGATGCTGGCGGGCAAGGTCGACGACCTCGAGCTGACCCCCTCGGAGGACGACCCCAAGGTGCTGTACGTGACCGCCATCCTGGCCGGGCCCGGCGCGCTGGCGGGCCGGCTCGGCGGGCGCCTGGGGCACCTGCTGGAGCGGGTCAGCAACCGGCTGCGCGACACCGCCGAGGACCGGCCCGCCCGGGTGCCGTTCGGGGTGGTCAAGCGGATCGGCAGCGCGGTGGACCTGTGGGTGGCCAAGGAGCACCTGGAGACCGACCGCGTGGAGCAGTGGGCCCGTCAGACGATCATCGCCAAGCTGCCGGGGGCCGGCGATGCGCCTCAGTGAGCTGCTGGGCTGCGAGGTGGTCGACGAGCGCGGCCGCTCCGCCGGCAAGGTCCACGACGTGCGGATGGTCCAGGACGGCCCGCCGATCGGGCAGTTCGGCGCCAGCCTGCGGCTGATCGGCCTGATCGTCGGGCGGCACGCCATCGGCGCCCGCTTCGGCTACGACCGCGGCGCGATGAAGGGCCCCTGGCTGCTGCGGCAGCTCGCCGGCTCGGGCAGCCGCAGTGGCCGCTACGTCGACTGGGAGCTGGTGCGCTCGGTCGACCCCGCCGGGGCGCGGATCGAGATCGCCGGCTCGGTCGACGATCTCTCCCCGCCCGAGCCGATGCCCTGACGTCCGGGTCGCCAGACGCCGTCAGCGGCCCAGCAGCGCGCCGCCGTTGACCTGGAGCACCTGGCCGGTGACGAAGGCGGCCTGCTCGCTGGCGAGGTAGGCGACCATGCCGGCGACGTCCTCCGGCCGGCCGGGGCGGCCCAGCAGGGTCGCGCCGATCAGGCCCTGGCGGCGTCGCTCGGTCATGGTGTCGCCGAAGAACTCGGTGTCCTCGACGTAGCCGGGCACCACCACGTTGACGGTGATGCCGTCGCCGCCGAGCTCCCCCGCCAGGCTGAGCGTCCAGCCGATCACCGCGGCCTTGGCGCCCGAGTAGGAGTCACCGCCGCCGCGCAGCGCGGCGATCGAGCTGAGGTTCACCACCCGCCCACCGGGGCGGCGCAGCCTCGGCCGCAGCGCGCTGGTGAGTAGCACGGCGGTCAGCACGTTGGTGTCGAACTCGGCGCGCCAGTCCGCCGCCACGCCCTCCAGGCCCTCGGGCCGCTCCGGGCGCGGCACGCCGCCGGCGTTGTTGACCAGCACGTCCACGGCGTCGGCCTGGACGGCGGCGGTCACCCGCTCGACCTCGGCCGGCTCCCGCAGGTCGCCGGCGACGTAGCGGACCCGCTCCTCGCCGGCCTCCTTGTTGAGCTGCTCGGCCGTCTCGGCCAGCACCGCCTCGCGGCGGCCGAGGATGGTCACCCGGTCGCCGGCGGCGGCGAAGCTTCGGGCGATGGCGCGCCCGATGCCGGTTCCTCCACCTGAAATCACGATCGTCCGTTCCATGACGACCACCCTACACGCCGGTCCGGGCGGCCAGGCGTCTCAGGCGGAGGCCTCCAGGCCGAGGTGCAGCGGCAGCGAATCCGCCGGCATGGGCCGGCCGAAGTGGTAGCCCTGGCCGAAGTCGCAGCCCAGCTCGATCAGGCGGGTGGCCTGGCTGCTCGACTCGACGCCCTCCGCGACCGCCTTGACCCCCATGGTGTGGGCCAGGTTCACCACCGCGGCGACGATCGCGGCGTCCTCGGCGTTGGCCAGCAGCCCGGCGACAAAGGTGCGGTCCACCTTGAGCTCGTCCACCGGGAAGCGCTTGAGGTAGAGCAGCGACGAGTAGCCGGTGCCGAAGTCGTCGACCGCCAGCGACACGCCGAGCGACTTCAGCTCGCGCAGCGCCGCGCTGGTGGACTCGACGTCCTCCATCAGCACGCTCTCGGTGATCTCGAAGAACACGCTGGCGGGGTCGACGCCGGTGTCGCCGAGGATGCCGGCGACCACCTCGACCAGGTTGGGGTGGGCGAACTGCCGCGCGGAGAGGTTGACCTTGATGGCCATCGGCTCGCCGCCCGGCGTGATCCCGCGCCAGCGGGCCGCCTGGAGGCAGGCCTCCCGCAGCACGTAGGTGCCGATCGGCACGATCAGGCCGGTCTCCTCCGCCAGGCTGATGAACTCCTGCGGGCCGACCAGCCCCCGCTCGGGGTGGCGCCAGCGGACCAGCGCCTCCGCGCCCACCGGCCGGCGGGTCGCCAGGCGTACCAGCGGTTGGTAGACGACCTGGAACTCGCCCCGCTCGACCGCCCGGTGCAGCGCGCTCTGCAGCGCCAGGCGGCGCTTGGCCCTGGCGCGCATGTCGTGGTCGAAGACCTCGTGGCGGTTGCCGCCGCGCGCCTTGGCCCGGTACATGGCCGCGTCGGCGTTCTCGATCAGCGCCGCCGGCCGCGCCCGCGGGCCGGTGCCGAGCGCGATGCCGATGCTCATGGTGACGAACACCTCGGCGTCGCCGAGCACGAACGGGGTCGCGGCGACCCGCCCGACGCGCTCGGCGATGGCCAGCGCGTGCGACTCGTTCTCGATGTTCTCGCACAGGATGGTGAACTCGTCGCCGCCGAAGCGCGCCACCGTGTCGCCCGGCCGGACGACCTCCTTGAGGCGCCTGGCCAGCTCGCCGAGCAGCCGGTCGCCGGCGTCGTGGCCGAGCGAGTCGTTGATGAACTTGAAGCGGTCGAGGTCGCAGAACAGCACCGCGACCCAGGTGTGGCTCCGCTTGGTGCGGTCCAGCGCGTGGGCGGCGCGGTCCAGGAAGAACACCCGGTTGGGCAGGCCGGTGAGCGCGTCGTGGGCCGCCTGGTGGGCCAGCCGCGCCTGCGCCTGGTTGCGCTGGATGGCGATGTCGGCCAGGTGCGCCGCGGCCACCAGCAGGCGGTGGTCGCTCTGCTCGGGCCTGCGGGTGCGGTCGAAGTAGATGCTGACCGTGCCGAGCACCTCGCGGGAGTCGGCGGTGATGATCGGCATCGCCCAGGCGGCCCGCAGCCCGCGGGCGAGCGCCACCTGGCGGGTGTCGGCCCACAGCGGCTCGGTGGCCACGTCAGGCACCAGCACGGCCGCCCGGCGGTGCACGGCGGTGCCGCTGGAGCCGGCGCGCGGGCCGACCACCATCCCGTCGGCCTCGTGCAACCCGGTGTCGACCAGGCTCGGCGCGGCGGCCACGGTCAGCACCTCGCCGTCCGGGTCCAGCAGCAGGATCGCGCAGCGGCCGCCCTCCGCCTCGCTCTCGACCAGCCGGGCGAGCGCCGAGAGCGTCTCCATCAGCGGCGCGTCCCTGGCGATCAGGTCCAGCACCGCCGCCTGGCCGGCCAGCAGCGCCTCGGCGTGCGCCCGCTCGGTGACGTCGCGGGTGTTGAGCACCACCCCGCGCACAGCCGGGTCCTCCAGCAGGTTGGTGGCCAGCGCCTCCAGGTGCCGCCAGCCGCCCTCGCCGAGGCAGCGGAACTCGTAGCTGGCGGTCTGGCCGGCGCCGACCAGGTGCTCGCCGAAGTGCTGCCGCAGCTCGGCGAGGTCGTCGGGGTGCACCAGCTCGAACAGCCCCTGGCCGGCCTGCGCCTGCTCGCTGTTGCCGAGCATGCGCCAGAAGGCCGGGCTCGCGTAGGTGATCCCGCCGGTGGCGTCGAGCACCACCACCATGTGGGAGGAGTTCTGCACCAGCGCCTGGAAGCGGGCGGCACGCTCCTTGAGAGCCTGCTGGGCGCGCTGCAGCTCCAGCTCCTTGCTGACGTCCCGGGAGGTGAGCACCAGCCGCCGCGGCGGCCCGCCACCGTCGGGCACGCGCGCGTAGGTGCAGGAGATCCAGGCGCGCTCGCCGCGCGAGTCGAGCACCTCCAGCATGGTGGGCAGCGGCTCCCGGGAATTCGCCCAGCGCTCCAGGCGCACGCGCCGGCCGGCCAGGTCGCGCGGGCGCAGCCGCGTCAGCCCGTGGGTGCCGATCACCTCGTCGGCGCGGTAGCCGGTGATCCCCTCGAAGCCCGGATTCCAGCTGGTCACCGTGCCGTCCGGGTCGAGCGCGGCGATCCCGTCGGAGGCGTGGTCGACGATCTCGGCGAGCTTGGTGCGCTCCTCCATGAGGCTCTCCAGCAGCGCGCCCTTCTGGAGCGCCGCGCCGGCCTCGACCGCCAGGACCTCCAGCACCGCCAGCGCGGCGGCACGGCGCGAGCGCCGCAGGCGCCGGTAGGGGCCGTGCCGGCCGAACCGCTCCTCGGGACGGCTGGCCGGCTCGTAGACCGCCAGCGCCCCGGTGGCCACGCCCCCGAGGCGCACCGGGGCGGCCACGCAGGTCCGCCAGCCCTCGCGCTCCAGCAGCGCGGCCAGCTCGCCCTCCCCGCCCGCCTCCACCACCACGGCCGCGTCCAGCGACGCCACCTCGGCGGCCAGCGTCCGCTCGCCGGGCGGCTCGGCCTTGGCGACCGACTCGCCCGGCTCGCCGCTGCGCCACAGCCGGCGGCGCTCGCGCTCGACCACCACCAGGTCCACCGCCTCGGCCTCGAAGCAGCGCTGCGCCTCGGTGAGGAACTCCGGCACCGCCTCGCGCGGGTCGATCGCCACGCTGAGCGCATGGGTGGCGCGCTGCATCGGCGCCAGGCGGCGCTGCTCCGCGCGCACCGCCGAGTACACCCGGCCGCCCCAGTGGACCAGCGCGAGCGGCGCCAGGAACAGCGGCGTGGCCAGTGGCGTCCAGTGCCATGCCGCGACGAACAGCAGCCCGATGGCGAGGTCGAGCGCCACCCGCAGCGCCCGCCCCAGCACGGTCGCGCGCCGCGCGCCCCGCTCCCCCAGCCAGAGCGGCACGCGCGCCGCCAGCGAGAGCACCAGCGCCGCCGCGGCCAGCGCCAGCAGGTTGCGGGTCCCGAGCTCGAAGCCGTCCCGCAGCGCGGCCAGCACCACGCCGCCCGCACCGGCGGCGAACGACCACCTGACGACGGTGAACGCGGCGGTCGCCGGCGGTACCCGCCGCACGCCTCCGAGCACGACGGCCGCGAGCGCCGCCGCCAGCACCGCCAGGGCGCCCGAGAGTGCGTACACGGCCACCAGCAGCACCGGCTCGACCAGCTCCAGCGAGTCGACGCGGTCGCGGTGGCGCAGCTCCAGCGACAGCAGGCCGGCGGCGCACATCGCCGCCACCAGCCCGGCGACCGCTGCGATCGTGCCGGGACCGGCGCCCGGCTGGTTCGGCAGGGCCGCGGCCGCGGCCAGCGACCCCAGGGCGACACCGGCCACGACCCTCGATCGCTGGACCGAGACCCACGCGGGCGCGACGCCCGAGGGAGGACGCCTCGGGTCCATCTGGTTTACCCCCCACTGACAGCCGGGACTGGGCTACCGTGCCGGCACCACGGCGGCGGCGCTCTCCAGGACATATTGTCCGGACAGCCTGTATCACCCAACCGCATTCAATCACAGCTACGGGTGAATGCCGACACAGCTGACGGAAGAGTCAGCTCTGGGAGGAGTCCGGCGTTGCGTGCCTGCCGTGGCCGCGGCGCCGCCGCCTGCCGCTCGGCGGCCGGGCTGGATGCGGGAGTGGTGAAGGCGGTCGGGGAAGGCCTGGCCGGTCAGCCGGCCCCATTGGCGTCCTTGCCCGGGCGGCCGTGCTCGGCCTCGTCCGAGGCGCTCGACGAGCGGCTCGAGCGGGGCCGCTGGCGGCGGCCGCTCGGCTTGGCCGGCTCACCGCCGGACCGACGGGTCGGCAGGTCGTGCTGCATCGCGAAGGTGGCGGCCTCGAGCTTGGAGTGCATCTCCAGCTTCTGGAGGATGTTCTGCACGTGGGTGCGGACCGTGTGGGGGCTGATGAACAGCTCATCGCCGATCTTCGAGTTGCTCCAGCCGCGGCCGAGCAGCGCGAGCACCTCGCGCTCGCGCTTGGACAGGCGGCTGAGCGGGGTGTCCGAGGCACGGTCGCCGAGGTCGATCAGCCGGCGGAACAGCTCCGGCAGCATCGCGCGCGGCACCACGCCCTCGCCGTCCAGCACCGCCTGCACGGCGCGCAGGACCGTCTGGGTGCCGCTCTTCTTGCCCACCACGCCGAGCGCGCCGGAGCGGATCGCCAGCAACAGCAGCTCGATGTCGGTCTCCTGCGCGAGCAGGATCACCTTGGTCTCGGCGAGGTCCCGGAGGATCGTCTCGACCAGCGTCGGCCGGGTGGTCAGCCCCAGGTCCGCGTCGAGCACCACCAGGTCCGGTTTCAAATGGATGACCGACTCACTCACCTGGGCCGCGGTCGATGCCTGCCCGACCACTTCGTTGCGGCCGTCGCGAGAGATCAGCGCCTCCAGCGCCTCGTTGAAAAGGGGCTGGCAGTCGGCCAGGAACACTCGCGCCATCGGCTGCCTCCCGATGCTGCATACAGACGGTCGACGCAGGATCCGCGTCAAATGCGACATCAACAGCTTGCCGCAGGGCCCTCCGCGATCCATACGTGATTCGCAGTCTCGGTGACTACGCCACTCGACGTAAGAATAGATACGTCGAGCAACTTCCTCCCGCTCACGCGGGCCGGCGGCGCCGATCCGTGCGGCTTGCACCGGGTTCTGATGGCCTGGGACGCTGGGGGCGACGGATTCAGCGGCCTGAACTGGTCAGTTCTTCGGATGAGCAAGGTCGCGCAGATGTCGTAGCCTTACGCGCTGGAATAGTCGCTCGTGTGACACGGCGTCAACCCTTGCTCTTGACGGCCCAGCCTCATGCGTGCTCATTGGGGGGGAAATGATCAGACTGGTGCTGGCTGACGACCACCAGGTCTTCGCGGAGGGCCTCGGCATGGTCCTGGACGCTGAGGACGACGTCGAGGTTCTCGGGATCGCCCCGGATGGGGCCGGCGCCCTCGGCCTGCTCAACGAGCACCTGCCGGACGTGCTCCTGCTCGATGCCCACATGCCGAGCACCGATCTCTGCGAGGTCGTGCGCGCGGCCAAGGCGACCACCCCGGGCACCAGGGTGGTGGTGCTCTCGGCCGACACCCGGCGCGAGATCATCGACGCGGCGATCCAGGCCGGCGCCGACGGCTTCCTGGCCAAGGACCTGACCGGCTGGCAGGTCGCCAGCGTGCTGCGCAAGCTGCTCGACGGCCATGCCGCGCCGGTCACCCCGTCGCTGCCCCAGCGGCCCGCCCGCGACCCCAGCGTCGAGCTGCGCGTGCGGACCCTGAGCGCCCGCGAGCGCGAGATCCTCGGGCTGCTGGTCAACGGCCACTCCAACCGCCGCATCGCCGAGGAGTGCTTCCTGTCGCTCAACACGGTGCGGACCCACGTGCAGAACGTGCTGGTCAAGCTCGGAGTCCACTCCAAGCTGGAAGCGGTGGCCTTCGCGCTCGAGCACCAGGTCGTCCCCGCCCGGGCCGGCTGGGCCCCCTCCTGGGACGGCCGCGGCCAGGCCGTCTGACCGCTCCCGGGTTGCCCCGGGCTCCCGGACCGGCCGGCTCCCGCCGCGGTCCCGCATTTCCGCGCCTCCGGGGATAGGCTGAATCCTGCCCCGCCACGGACGGGCGGGGCCTCACCGGAGCACGCACCCGAGGATGGCACGCGATGAGCGATCGACCGGTCTCCCGCCCGAGTGGGCCTCCCGAGCTCGGGGACTGGACGGCCCGGCTGTCGCGCAGGGACCTGCTGCGCTCGGCGGCGCTGGCGGCGGGGACGGCTGGCGCGTCGGCCCTGCTGGCCGCCTGCGGCTCCGGCTCGAAATCGGGCGGCTCCGCCGCGACCAGCGCCACCACGGCAGGCCCGCCATCGGCCCAGGCCAGCTCGCTGCAGGCGCTGGCGGCCAACCTGCCGCAGCTCTCCCTGCTGAACGCGCAGAGCAACCTGCCGGTGGGCCGCGGCCGCTTCACCTTCGGCCTGTCGACCTCCGACAACCGCCTGGTCCAGGGCGGCACGCCGAGGGTGTGGTTCGCCCCCGACCCGACCAGCAAGCCGCTGGGTCCGTTCGAGGCGCGCTTCCTCCAGATGAACGCCTACGACCAGCTCAAGGACAAGTCGCCGCGCAGCGAGCTGAACGGCTTCTACGTCGCCGAGGTGAACCTCCCCAGGGCCGGCAACTGGATGACCGTGGCGGTCATCGACGCCAACGGCCAGCGCGCCGCCGGCCAGGGGGCCATCCCGGTCGACAGCAAGGTGGTCGCCCCGGTCGGCAGCAAGGCCATCTCCGGCAGGACGCCGGTCGCCACCAAGCCGGCGGACATCGCCAAGATCTGCACCCGCGAGCCGCCCTGCCCGCTGCACTACGTCTCACTCGACCAGGCGGTACGGTCCGGCAAGCCGACGGTGATCACCTTCGCCACTCCCCTGCTCTGCACCAGCCGCATGTGCGGCCCGGTGGTCGACGAGCAGATGCTGGCCTACCAGAAAATCGGCAAAGAGAAAGCCAACTTCATCCACTTGGAGATCTATCCACAGAGGGACACGAACCGGCCCGCTCCCCTGTTCGTCAAGTGGGGGTTCCAGAGCGAGCCGTGGCTGATCGTGATCGACCGCAACGGCGTCATCCGCGGCCGCCTCGGCGAGGGCCCAGTGGTCGCCTCCGAGATCGAGGCCGCCCTCGCCCCGCTGCTGTCCTAGCCGGTGGGCGCCCCGGGGCCCCCATCCTTGCCGGACTCCCGGACCTGATGGCCCGCGGCGGCCGTGAAGCGCCCGCCACCCACGGCGCGCCGGTAGAGCCCGGGCAGCAGCACCTTGAGGAACGGCACCACCGCGAAGGGCCGCGGCACGTACCGCTCCGGCTGGTGGCGGCGCGCCGCGTCAACGATCGCCTCGGCGATCTTCTCGGGCTTGGAGACCATCCAGCGGGTGGCTGACTTGGCGATCAGCTCGCGCTGCGGGAAGCCTTCGGTCGCCGCGTACCCCGGCAGCACCAGGGTGACGTGCACGCCGTGCCGCAGCTCCTCCATCTGGACCGCCTCGGTCCAGCCGACCATGGCGAACTTGCTGGCCGAGTACGCGCCCGAGCCGGGCCGCGCCACCCGGCCGGCCACGCTGCCCACGTTGACCACCGTGCTCGGCGCCGAGCGCCGCAGCAGCGGCAGCAGCGCCTCGGTCAGCCGCACCGGCGCCTCGAAATTGATCGCCATGGTCCGCTGGACCTGCGCCCAGCCGCTGGAGGCGAAGCTCCCCCGCCCACCGACCCCGGCGTTGTTGACCAGCAGGTCGAGGCGGCCGTGCTCCCGCTCGATCTGCTCGGCGACCCGGACGGGCGCCGACGGGTCGGTCAGGTCGGCGACGATCACGCTGGCCGAGGGCAGCTCGGCGGCCAGCGCCTCCAGCCGTTCGCGCCGCCGGGCCAGCAGGATCACGTGCGTCCCCGGGTCCTTGGCCAGCAGCCTTGCCGTCGCCGCTCCGATGCCACTCGAAGCTCCGGTCACCAGCGCGATCACCGCTCAACCTCCACGAGAGGGATAACCCTACCGATACCACGCCGTCCCGCACGCGGCCTGGTCCCAGCGCGAGCCGTGGTCACGGCCGCCCACCCCCGGACGGCGGCGACACCAGCCGCCTGCCGGCCACCCGCGCGAGCTCCACCGCGGCGGCCACCAGCTCCCCGTTGCCGCCGGCGCGTCGCCCGTCCGGCAGCTCCAGCGTGTCCTCCAGCCCGATGCGCATGTCCCGGCCGGACTCCAGTGCCCGCACCAGCACCGGCCAGGTCGTGTCGCCCTCCCCGTGCTGCAGCTGCGGGGTGGCGCAGCCCGCCTCGTCGAGCAGGCGCTCCATCGCCGCGACGCCTGCGAGCGCGTCCTCCGCGTCCGGCTCCATCACCTCGAGCAGCAGCCGCACGCAGCGATCGGCCAGGCCCGTCTCCAGCAGCAGCTCGGCGTCGGCGACCGTCCACAGCCCCGCCTCCACCCCGATTCCCCGTTCCAGCAGCAGCTCGATCAGCGCGACCGAGCCCGCCTCCGACAGGTTCACCGAGGCGTAGTCCGGCAGCACCCCCCAGGCGCCCACCAGCTCCAGACGCCGGTCCGGGTCCGCCTCGATCCACGCCCCGGTGGTCAGCCCGACGGGCACCCCGGGGCAGGCCGACCGGATCGCGGAGAGGGCCTGGGCGCACGACTCCGCCGCCAGCGTCTGCACGCCGTCCGGGTCGCGCTGGTGGACGTGGAGCGCGGCCGCGCCGCTGGCCACCGCATCCGACGCCGCCGCAGCCAGCTCCTCCGGGCGCACCGGGACCGCGGGGTGGTCGGCCGGCGAGCGGCTGCCGTTCAGGCAGCCCTGGAGCAGCAGCGGCCGGTCGCTCGCGGCGGGCGCCATGCGGTCTCCTCTCGGTGGTTGGCTCACGGGTAGCGATAGAAGCGCAGCCGGTCGTTGCGGCCGACGAACCGCATGCCGGCGCGCTCCATCACCCGCTGCGACGGGACGTTGCCGTGGGCCGTGTCCGCCTCCACCCAGCGCACGTCCGGCTGGCGCATCGCCCAACCGATGATCGCCATCAGCGCCTCGGTCGCGTAGCCCTGCCCGCGTGCCTCCGCGGCCAGCCCGTAGCCCACTGTGACCGTCCCGGAGGAGTCCGGCGGCGCGTGGAAGCCGATGTCGCCCACCACCAGCGAGTCGCACTGGCGGACCAGCTGGTACATGCCGTAGGGACCGGGGTCGATGCCCGCGTCGACCGTGCGGAGGAACGCCTCGGCCGCCACCAGCGTTCCCTCGATCGGATAGCCGGCCATCCAGGGCCGGCCCGAGTCCGCCCGACCCTCGAGCAGATTGCGTGCCTGGGGCGCGTCGAGCTGTAGCAGCCACAGGCGCTCGGTCAGGATCTGGTTCACGTCCCGGTCCCCGAAAGAGTTGGCCAGGCTGCGTTCAGCCCGGTATCCTTCCCCTCGCTCAAGCCGTGGTGATCGTAGCTCAGTTGGTTAGAGCGTCGGGTTGTGGTCCCGAAGGCCGGGGGTTCGAGTCCCCTCGATCACCCTACTGCCGTAGCCGGCAACGTCTGCCCGGTCGGCGCCGGGCCCCAGTGAGCACCACCCTGGGGCCGACGCACCACCTCACGAGGCGTCGGCCGGGCAAACGTTTGTTGCGGAGGCACTAGTACCGCCACCACGGGCCACAGCCAAGGTCACCCACGAGGCCCTGTGGTAGCCTGCGCATCGCGCGCCGCTAGCTCAATTGGCAGAGCAGCTGACTCTTAATCAGCGGGTTCGGGGTTCGAGTCCCTGGCGGCGCACCACCCGGAGGATCATCCCAGCTCAGCGGCCCTATGGAGCCCCTCGATCGAGGGGCTCCACGTGCTCTCAAGGGTCGCACAGCGTTCCAAGACACGAA
>DASVXQ010000211.1:0-4045 GCA_036392615.1 Actinomycetes bacterium
GGTGGTCGTCGGCGGCCAGCTCGGCGTGGACGACGGCCGCGCCCAGCTCGGCGAAGGACCGCACCTCCCTGGCCACCGCGGCCGGGTCCGGTGGCCGCTGGCAGAGCACGGTGGCGACCCGCAGGCCCGGGCAGTGGTCGAGGATGGCGGCCAGGTGGGCCTCGGGCGCGAACCCGGTGGTCTCGCCCGGCTGGGGCTCCAGGTTGCAGATGTAGACCAGCCTTGCGGACGCCTCGACCAGGGCCGCGGCCAGCTCGGGGACGAGCAGGTTGGGCACCACCGAGGTGAAGGTCGAGCCGGGGCCGAGCAGGACCAGGTCGGCGTCGCGGACGGCGGCCACGGCGGCCGGCACGGCCGCCGGCGAGCGGGGCTCCAGCCACACCGACACGACCCGGCCGGTGGCGGTCATGATCGCCACCTGGCCCTCGACGTGGCGGCCGTCGACCTGGCCGCAGAGCCGCACCGGGACCAGGGTGGCCGGCAGCACCTGGCCGTGGACGCCCAACCAGCGCGAGGCTGCCTGGAGGGCCTCCAGGAACCCGCCCTCCAGGTCGGTGAGGGCGGCCAGGGCCAGGTTGCCGAGGTTGTGGCCGGCCAGGTCGCCGCGCTCGAACCGGTAGGCGAACAGCTCGCGGACCTCGGCCGCCGGGTCGGCCAGGGCGAGCATGGCCTTGCGGAGGTCGCCGGGCGGGAGCAGTCCGAGGTCGCGGCGCAGCCGCCCCGAGGAGCCGCCGTCGTCGGCCACGGTCACGACCGCGGTCGGCTCGACCCCGACCAGCCGCAGGGCGGACAGGGTGACGGCCAGCCCGTGGCCCCCGCCGAGTGCGACGACCCTCACTCGCGCTCCACGTCCCGGTGGGTGACGTGGGCCCGGTAGCCCTTGTCGGTCAGCCAGCCGGCCAGCTCCTCGGCGAGCACCACGCTGCGGTGCTTGCCGCCGGTGCAGCCGATCGCCACCGTCAGGTACTGCTTGCCCTCCTGCACGTAGCCGGGCAGGGCGACCTCCAGCAGCGCCTCCAGCCGCGCCATGAACAGCCCGGTGCCGTCCTGGGAGTGCACGTAGTCGCGGACCTCGCGGGCGGTGCCGGGCAGCGGGCGCAGCTCCGGCACCCAGTGCGGGTTGGGCAGGAAGCGGACGTCGACCACCATGTCGGCGTCCAGCGGCAGGCCGTACTTGAAGCCGAAGGAGGCGACCGTCAGCAGCAGGCCGGCCGACTCGTCCGCGAACGCCGCCAGGATCCGCTCGCGCAGCTCGTGGACGTTGAGGTCGCTGCTGTCGATCACCAGGTCGGCGCTGGCGCGGAACTCCCGCAGCAGCTCGCGCTCCAGCGCGATCGCCTCGACCACCCGCTCCCCCGCCACCGGGTGGCGCCGCCTGGTCTGCTCGTAGCGGCGCACCAGCACCTCGTCGGAGGCCTCCAGGAAGAGTACCCGCAGGGTGATGCTGTGGGCGCGCAGCGGCTCCAGTGCCCGCTGGAGCTCGGTGAAGTCGTCGGCGAAGGCGCCGCCGCGGGCGTCGACCACCAGCGCGACCCGCGAGCGGTCCCGGCCGACCAGGGCCAGGTCGGCGACCCGGCCGATCAGCGACGGCGGCAGGTTGTCGATCACGAAGTAGCCGAGGTCCTCCAGCACCTTGGCGGCCTCCGAGCGGCCTGCGCCGGACATGCCGCTGATCACCACGAAGTCGACCGAGGCCGCCCGCAGGCGGTCCTCGGTGTGCAGCTCCTGGGTCACCTCGCCGCTCCGTGGAGGTGGTCCCAGACGGTCTGGGCGAGCCGCGGGCCGAAGCCCGGCAGGGCGGCGATCTCCTCGACGCTGGCCTGCGCGACCTTGCGGGGCGACCCGAAGTGGCGCACCAGGTCCTTGCGGCGGGCCTCCCCCACCCCGGGGATGCCGTCGAGCACGCTGCGGGTCATCGAGCGGCCGCGCAGCTTGCGGTGGTAGGCGATGGCGAAGCGGTGCGCCTCGTCGCGGACCCGCTGGAGCAGGTAGAGCGCCTCGCTGGAGCGGGGCAGCACCACCGGGTCCGGCGTGCCGGGCACGTAGACCTCCTCCATCCGCTTGGCCAGGCCGATCACCGCGAGGTCGGTACGCCCGGCCTGCTCCAGGGCGTCCAGCGCGGCGGCCAGCTGCGGCCGCCCGCCGTCGACCACGATCAGGCTCGGAGGATAGGCGAACTTGCGGCTGCGCGTGCCGGGTTCCGAGGACCCGTCGCCGTTCCCGGCCGCTCCGTCCCGGTCCGGCGCCGCCTGGTCCTGCTGCTCGCTGGCCAGGCGCGCCAGCCGGCGGCCGAGCACCTCGCGCAGCGAGGCGACGTCGTCCTGGCCGTCGACCGTGCGCACCTCGAAGCGGCGGTACTCGGACTTGCGCGGCAGGCCGTCCTCGAACACCACCATCGAGCCGACCACCTGGTTGCCCTGCAGGTTGGAGATGTCGTAGCACTCGATCCGCAGCGGCGCGACCGGCAGGTCGAGCTGCTCCTGGAGCTCCTTGAGCGCCCGGGCGCGGGCGTCGAAGTCGGAGGCGCGCTTGAGCTTGTGGGTCACGAACGCGTCGCGGGCGTTGGCGGTGACCGTCTCCAGCAGCGCGCGCTTCTCGCCGCGCTGCGGGACGCGGAAGTCGACCCGCCCGCCGCGCAGGCCCGAGAGCCACTCGCGCAGCGCGTCGGCGCCCTCGGGCATGACCGGCAGGAGCACCTCGCGCGGGACCTCGTCGAGCCGCTCGCCGTAGAGCTGCTGCACGAAGGTGGCCGCCAGCGCGGCGGTGTCGAGCGCCTCGACCTTGTCGACCACGTAGCCGCGCTGCCCCACCACCCGGCCGCGGCGCACGTAGAACACCTGCACGGCCGCTTCCAGGTCGTCCTCGGCGAAGGCGGCGATGTCGAAGTCCTCCGGCGAGGAGGAGACCATCTGCTGGCGCTCCAGCGCCTTGCGGACGCTGGCGAGCTGGTCGCGCAGGCGTGCGGCCGCCTCGAAATTGAGCTGCTCGGCCGACCTGCGCATCTCCTCCTCGAGGCGGCGCAGCACCGGCCGGGTGCGGCCCTCCATGAAGGAGATGAACTCGTCGACGATCTTGCGGTGGTCCTCGGCGGAGATGTGGCCGACGCACGGCCCGGAGCACTTGTTGATGTCGTAGAGGATGCAGGGCCGGCCGAGCCGCCGCTGGCGGTCGAACACGCCCTGCGAGCAGGTGCGCATCGGGAAGGTGCGCAGCAGCAGGTCGAGCGTCTCGCGGATCGCGTAGGCGTGCGCGTAGGGGCCGAAATACCGGGTGCCCTTGCGCTTGGCGCCGCGCTCGACCCGCGGGCGCGGGATCTCCTCGCTGACCGTCACCGCCAGCCACGGGTAGGTCTTGTCGTCGCGGTAGCGAACGTTGTACCTGGGACGGTGCTGCTTGATGAAGTTGTACTCGAGCTGGAGCGCCTCGACCTCGCTGCGTACCAGAACCCATTCGACCGTGGCGGACGCCTCGACCATCGCGGCGGTGCGCGGGTGCAGGTTGCGCAGCGGCTGGAAGTAGCTCGCCAGCCGTTTGCGCAGCGAGATCGCCTTGCCGACGTAGATCACGCGACCGCCGGCGTCCCGGAAGAGATAGACGCCGGGATGGTCGGGGATCGCGTCCGGCTTCGGCCTCGGCGACGTGCTGATGCTCATGCCTCTGATTCTAGTCGGGGCACGCACAACCCTTTCCGGCACATACGGGGGATTCGGTGACGCTCCGGAGTGGTCGGGTTATCGTCTTGGCGAGGCCGGCGCGGCGCGTGCCGCCGCCGGCGCCCGTCCGGCCGCGGAGCCGCGCACCGACCCCGAGGAGGCACACCGTGAGCATCGGCCAACGCGGCGGCGATGCCGCCGGCCGGCCGTGGTACCTGCAGGTCACCACGACCACGGCCACCCAGGAGGAAGCCAGGCAGATCGCCCGCAGCTCGGTCGAGCGGCGGCTGGCCGCCTGCGCGCAGGTGATCGGGCCGATCGTCAGCACCTACTGGTGGCAGGGCGGGATCGAGACCGCCGGCGAGTGGATGTGCCTGCTGAAGACCCCCGCC
>DASVXQ010000212.1:0-17056 GCA_036392615.1 Actinomycetes bacterium
CCGGCGGGCGGCCATCGTCTCGATCCCGAGCACCGGCTCGCCGGCGCGCAACAGCACCGCCCGGGCCACGCCCGGCGGCGACAGCACCACGTTGGCGCAGAAGTGCATCCCGTAGGTGAAGTAGACGTAGAGGTGGCCGGGCGGGCCGAACATCACCGCGTTGCGCCTGGTCCGGCCGCGGAAGGCGTGGCTGGCGGGGTCCCGGCCGGCGCCGTCGTAGGCCTCCACCTCCACCAGGCGCACCGCCGCGCGGCCCTGCGGCGCCTCGTGCACCAGCAGGCGGCCGAGCAGGTCGCGGGCGGCCTCGAGCACCGGCCGCAGGTAGAACGCCTCCGGTAGCGGCCGCAGCGCGCCCTCGGGAAGGTCGCCGGCCGGGCCGGCTGGCGCGGTCATCGGCGGGCGCGGCCCTTGGCGAGGAAGGCCTCCAGCTCGCCGAGGGGCAGGGTGTTGACCACCTGGTCGGGGCCGGTCCAGCCGCGCCCGGCGGTGGCCACCGAGAAGCGCATGTTGGCGAGGTGGCCGGGCCCGTGGCTGTCGGAGCCGAAGGCCAGCCGGGCGCCGTGGCGGCTGGCCACGCGCAGCTGCTCGTCGCCGAGGTCGAGCCGCTCCGGGGAGCCGTTGACCTCCAGGGCGGTCCCGGTCCGCGCCGCGGCCGCGCAGAGCGCCTCCAGGTCGACGTCGTAGGCGGGGCGCTTGCCGAGCAGCCGGCCGGTCGGGTGGCCGATGACGTTGACCGCCGGGTGCTCGCAGGCGCGCACCAGCCGCTCGGTCTGCCGCTCGGCCGGCAGGTCGAGGTTGTGGTGGATGCTGGCGACCAGCACGTCGAAGCCGTCCAGGAACTCCTCGTCGTAGTCGACGCTGCCGTCCGGGCCGATGTTCAGCTCCAGGCCGTGCAGCAGCCGGATGTCGCCAAGGCGCTGCTCCAACTCGCGCAGCACGCGCCGCTGGAGCAGGAAGTCGTCGCGGGTGATGGCGGCGGCGAAGGAGAGCCGCTCGGCGTGGTCGGTGACCGCCAGGAAGCGGTAGCCGCGCGCCCTGGCGGCGTCGACCATCACCCGCAGCGGCGCGGTGCCGTCCGGGGACAGGTCGGTGTGGCAGTGGAAGTCGCCGCCGACGTCCTCAAGCGCCACCAGCCGGGGCAGCTCGCCGGCCCGGGCGGCCTCGACCTCGCCGCGGTCCTCGCGCAGCACCGGCGGCACCCACTCCATGCCGAGGCGCTGGTAGACGACCTCCTCCTCCTCGGCGACGACCAGCTCGCCCGCGCGGGTGTGCAGGCCGTACTCGGAGAGCTTGAAGCCGTCCTTGACGGCCTGCTCGCGGACCTTGACGTTGTGCTCCTTGGAGCCGGTGAAGTACTGCAGCGCCGCGCCCCAGACCTCGGGGCGCACCACCCGCAGGTCGACCTGCCAGCCCTGGCGGGTGCGGACCGAGACCTTGGTGTCGCCGGCGGCGGCGACCTCGGCGACGTCGTCGAGCTTGGCGAAAGCGCCG
Source organism: Actinomycetes bacterium (assembly GCA_036392615.1). Taxonomy (GTDB): domain Bacteria; phylum Actinomycetota; class CALGFH01; order CALGFH01; family CALGFH01; genus DASVXQ01. Next base: position 1,492 of record DASVXQ010000212.1, read on the forward strand.
CAGACCTCGGCGGGCTGCTCGCCGGCGGCCAGCAGGTCCATGTCGTGGACCACCGGCTTCATGCGCCGCAGCGAGCCGGCCAGCTCGACGCGCAGCACCCCGGGCGCCCCGGCGAGCTGGCCGCGCAGCGACTCGGCCAGCGGCAGCGCGGCGGCCAGCGGGATGCCCTGGCCGCCGGCGGTCATGCGCTCCAGCGCGCGGCGCAGGTTGGCCTCGGTGCGCTCGCCCATGCCCGGCAAGGTGGCCAGGCGGCCCTCGGCGAGCGCGTTGCCGAGGTCCTCGACGCTGGCGACGCCGAGGCGCTCGTGGATCAGCCGGGCCTTGCGCGGGCCGATGCCGGGCACCGTGACCAGCACCCGCAGACCCTCCGGGACCTCCATCCTGAGCCGCTCCAGGGTGGCGATCCTGCCGGTCTCCAGGTACTCGCGGACCTTGCCGGCGATCGCCTTGCCGAGGCCGGGGATGGCGGCCAGCTCCTTGTCGGAGAGGCTCGCCAGGTCGGCGCCGTAGCCGGAGATCGCCCGGGAGGCGCGGTCGTAGGCGCGCACGCGGAAGCTCTGCCCCTCCTGGATCTCCAGCAGCTCGCCGATCTCGCGGAAGGCGGCCGACAGCCGCTCGTTCACCCACGCCATGGCGACCGGTCCTAGGCGGCGCCGTCGGGCGGGCCGGACGGGCGCTCCAGCGGGTCGGTGGGCGGCGACCCGTCGAACGGCTCGGCCAACTCGGACGGCTCCCCGTCGCCCCGCGGCAGCTCGGTGCGCTCCATGCCGCGCGAGGGGCGGCGCCACCAGTTCGACGCCAGCATCGCGCCGGCGATGCCCCACAGCACCAGCACGGCCACGGTGAGCAGCGCGGGGATGGCGCCGAACTGGCTCATCCGGTCGAGCCGCAGCACCAGCAGCGGTCCCACCGGCACGCCGATGCCGATGGCCGCCAACGTGACCCGCCCGCCGCCGCGCGGGACGGCGATCGCCGCCAGCAGCGCGCCGGCGCAGGGGGCGGCCAGCAGCAGCCCGACCCGCAGCGCCAGCTCGATCGGCTGGAGGGCGAGGTCGGCCTCGCGGCCGGCCGCGGCGGCCGCGCCGGCGGTGCAGAGCGTGCTGGCGGCGGCCGCACCGAGCCCGGCGGCGATCGGCCAGGCGATCCTGGTGGACCGGGGCTGGACGCTCAGCTCGGGTCGGCCGAGCCGGTGATCAGCCATGACAGCAGGGCTTTCTGGGTGTGCAGGCGGTTCTCGGCCTGGTCGAACACGGCCGAGTTCGGGCCGTCGAGCACGTCAGAGGTGATCTCCTCCTCGCGGTGCGCCGGCAGGCAGTGCAGCACCACCACGTCGGCCGAGGCGGCCAGCACCGTGTCGGTGGAGAGCTGATAGGGCTTGAAGATCAGCGCCCGCTCGCCGTGCTCGAGCTCCTGCCCCATCGACGCCCACACGTCGGTGTAGAGCACGTCGGCGTCCTTGGCCGCCTCCTTGGGATCGTGGGTCAGCTCGACGCTGCCGCCGGTCTCCGCGGCGATCTCAGTGGCCCTGCGGACCACCTGCGGGATCGGCTCGTAGCCGGCCGGGGTCGCCACCGCCAGGTGCATGCCCATCTTGGTGCCGGCGATCAGCAGGCTGTGGCAGACGTTGTTGCCGTCACCGAGGTAGGCCAGCCGCAGGCCCTCGAGCTGCTTGCGGCGCTCGCGGATGGTCTGGAGGTCCGCCAGCGCCTGGCAGGGGTGGGCATAGTCGGACAGCGCGTTGATCACCGGCACGCTGGCGGCGCGGGCCATCCGCTCGAGGTTCTCCTGCGCGAAGGTGCGCAGCACGATCGCGTGGGCGTACCTGGAGAGGACCTGGGCGGTGTCCTCGATCGACTCTCCCCTGCCGATCTGGAGGTCGGCGCCGGCCAGCGGCAGCGGGTAGCCGCCGAGCTCGTGGGCGGCCACCTCGAAGGACACCCGCGTGCGGGTGGAGGGCTTCTCGAAGATCATCGCGACCGTGCGTCCGCCCAGGGTCGAACGGGGACGGCGCTCGGCCTTGTGGCGGTCGGCGGCGTCGAGCAGCGCCGCCATCTCGTCGGTCGAGACGTCGTCGGAGGTGAGGAAGTCACGTTTGGTCATCGGGAGCTCCCGTGCTCAACGCTGCTGGCCAGCTCCTTGACGCGATCGGCCAGCTTGATGATGTCGAAGGGTTTCTCGAGGATGGAGTCTGGCCCGAGCTCGTCGCGCAGCGGCTCGACGCTCTCCACCGCGCCGGTCAGCACCAGCACGGCGAACGGCAGCGTCCCGTCGGGGCGGCGCAGGCGGCGGATGACCTCCGGGCCTCCCAGACCGGGCATCATCACGTCGATGAGCACCACCGCGGGGTCGACCGTCCGCGCCAGCTGGAGCCCCTCCTCGCCGTCGGTGGCCAGCACGATCTCGAAGCCCTCGTCCTCGAGGATCGTCTGGAGCAGACCACGCACGCCCGCGTCGTCCTCGACCACGAGCACGCGGTTGGGCACCATCGGATCGCCTTTCTGCTGGGACGGGTCCACGGAGGCGCTGGCTTGCGGCCGGAGCGTTCAAGTCTGCCATGCGCCCTGTGACAGGGGCTACAACCGCAGGCGGCCGAGGGCTTCGATGGGCAGGTCGGTGGTGGTCACGGTGGCGGCCGCGCCGCCGATGCCGAGGTCGACGGCCAGGTCGACCTGGGCCTTGCCGGCCACCGCGGCGGCGGCGCCCTCGTCGTGCGGGGCCGCCTGGCCGCCGCTGACCACCGTCACCGGGCCGAAGCGGACGCCGATCCTGGTGGGGTCGAAGTCGACCTCGGCGCGGTCGAGGCCGTCGAGCACCGCCGGCCAGGCCGCCTCTCCGGCGGCCAGCGAGGCTCGCAGGGCGATGGAGGAGGCCACCGCGCGGGCGGCGGCCAGCGCGTCGGCGTGGCTGGCGGCGCCGTGGACGGTGACCACCACCAGCTTGCGGGCGCCCGGCACGCGCATGGCCAGCTGCTCGGCCAGCGACTCGCACAGGTAGGCCAGCGCCGCCTCGAAGGCCGCGGCGCCGTCGGAGCCCTCGACCAGCGGCGGCGCGGCGGCGGTGGCGTTGGCCAGCAGGATGGCGGCGTCGCCCATGCCGGGGCCCTGGTCGACCAGCACGCGCTCGAAGGAGCGCGCGACCGCGCGGCCGAGCAGGGTGTCCAGCAGTGGCGGCTCGACCGTCGCGTCGGTGCTGAGCAGCACCAGGGTGGTGGCGAAGGAGGGCGAGAACGGCGCCGAGGCCTTGGCGACCCCGCCGATGCGGACCTCGCCCTCGGCCCAGGCAACCGCCACGGCGTGCTCGCGGGCCACGCCGCCGGAGCCGGCCAGCGCCCTGGCCAGGTCGCTGGAGCCGCGGCGGCCGAGCGCGGCCGAGACCTTCTCGGCACCCTCGGCGGCGTGGTCGAGCGGCGGGCGGGTGCCGATCTGGCCGGTGGCCAGCAGCAGCACCTCCTCGGGGGCGCAGCCGATCGCCTCGGCGCAGAGCCGCGCCAGGGTGGCCGCGCCGGCGTCGCCCTGCGCCCCGGTGGCCGCGTTGGCGCTGCCGGCGTGGGCCAGCACCGCCCGTGCCTGGCCGCCGGCGGCGATGCGCGCGCTGGACCAGCGCACCGGCGCCGAGCGGAAGCGGTGCGAGGTGAAGCGGCCCGCCGCCGTGGCGGTCTGCTGGCTGGCCAGCAGGGCGAGGTCGGGACCGGGGGCCGGCCCGAGGCCGGCGTGCACGCCCGCCGCGCGGAACCCGCGCGGCGCGCAGACGCCTCCCTCGACCCCCGCGACCGTGTAGTCGACCACCGCCACTCCCTCCGGGCCCGACGCTGGAAACCCTGAGCCAAGCGTATGCTGCCGGGCCGGTTTGGGTCAGCAGTTTCTGGCCCGGGAGCGTCCCCGCCGGCCGGGGTGGCCGGCAACCCCGTCACACCGTCCGCAATGTCGCCCCCAGCCGCTCGCGGGCGAGCTGCTCCATCCGCTCGCGGGCGGCCGCGGCGTCGGCGTCGGTCAGGGTGCGGTCGGGTGCCTGGAGGGTCACCCGGTAGGCGAGGTTGCGGTGCCCCGGCGGCAGCGGCTCGCCCTCGTAGGCGTCGAACAGGGCGAGCCCGGCCAGCAGCTCGCCGGCGGCCTCGGCGAGGACGTCCTCGAGCGCCTGGGCGGTCACCCCGGGCGGGACGATGAAGGCCACGTCGAAGGTCAGCTCCGGGTAGGGCGACGGGGTGTGCGCCGGGATGGTGGTCGGCGCCTCCTCCAGCAGCGGGGTCAGCTCCAGCTCGGCCGCGAAGCTGGCGGCCGGCAGGCCCAGGGTGGCGGCCACCCGTGGGTGGAGCTGGCCGAGCACGCCGACCGGCCTGTCGTCCAGCCGGACGGCCGCGCAGCGGCCGGGATGGAAGGGCGCCGTGGCGGCCGCCTCGTAGCGGACGCCCTGCACGGCCAGCGCGGCGACCAGGCCCTCGACGATGCCCTTGGCGTCGGCGAAGTCCGGCGGCGGCGGGCGCTCGTCGAAGCGACCCGCCGGGCGGCGGCCGGCGAGCACGATGCCGAGCATGCGCGGCTCGGCCGGCAGCAGGCCCTCGCCCTGCGGCAGGAAGACCGCGCCGATCTCGTACGCCTCGACGCCGGCGACGCCCCTGGAGAGGTTGCGCGCGGCCACCTCCAGCAGGCCGGGAAGCATGGTGGTGCGCAGCTCCGGCCGCTCCTCGGAGAGGGGGTTGCGGACCCGCATGGCGCGGCGGCGGGGGTCGTCGGCCGGCAGCTCCAGCCGGTCCAGGTCGGCCTGGGAGGTGAACGGGTAGGTGAGCACCTCGGTGAGGCCCATGCCGGAGAGCACGTCGCGGGTGCGGCGGCGCAGGCGCTGCTCCTCGGTCAGGTGGCCGCCGGTGGCGCCGGGCAGCGTCATCGGGACGTGCTCGTAGCCCCAGCGGCGGGCGACCTCCTCCTCGAGGTCGGCCCACTGCTCGATGTCGAAGCGCCAGCTGGGCGGGGTCGCCAGCAGGGTGGCCCCGGTCTCGACGGCGACCTCGCAGCCGACGCTGGCGAGCTGGTCGGCGGCGAAGCCGATGTCCTCGGTGGTGCCGAGCCGGCGGGCCGAGCGGCGCCAGTCGAGCCGGATCGCCGGCCGCCGCGGCACGCCGGGGCCGGCCTGGAGCCGGCCGCCGGAAACCGTGCCGCCCGCCAGGCCGGTCATCAGCCTGGCCGCCTGGTCGCAGACACCCGGGGCGCCGCCCGGGTCGACCCCGCGCGCCCAGCGCTGGGCGCCCTCGGTGGAGATGCCGAGGCGGTGCATGGTGCGGCGCACGCTCTCGGGCGGGAAGTGGGCCGACTCGATCAGCACCCGGCGGGTGGAGGCGCGCACCTCGGTGGTCTCGCCGCCGATGATGCCGGCGATCGCCAGCGGCTCGTCGCCGGCGGTGATCAGCGTGTCGTCCGGGTCCATCACCCGGTCGCGGCCGTCGAGGGTGCGCAGCTTCTCGCCCTGGCGGGCGTGGCGCACCACGATCCGCTGGCCGGGCACCAGATCCAGGTCGAAGGCGTGCAGCGGCTGGCCCTGGTCGAGCAGCAGGTAGTTGGTGACGTCCACCACCGCGCCGAGCGGACGCTGCCCGTAGAGGAACAGCCGCCTGGCCATCCACAGCGGGGCGGGGCGCATGGCCTCGACCCCCTCGATCACCCGGGCCACGTAGAGCGGGCAGCCCTCGGCGTCCTGGACCTCGACGGTGGCCAGCTCGGCGGCCGGCGGGCCCGACTCGGTCACGCTCAGGTCGAGCGGCTTGAGCTCGGTGCCGAGCACCAGCGCGGCCTCGCGGGCGATCCCACGCATGGACAGCAGGTCGCCGCGGTTCGGCGCGGTCTTGACGTCGAGCACCGAGTCGCGCAGGCCCAGGCCGACCTCGGCGGCCAGGTCGACGCCCACCGGAGTGTCCGGCGGCAGCACCAGGATCCCCGAGTGGTCGTCGAAGATGCCCAGCTCGCGGGCGGAGGCCAGCATGCCGTCCGAGGTCACCCCGCGGACCTGCCTGCGGCCGATCTCGATGCCGCCGGGCAGCTTGGCGCCGGGGGCGGCCCAGGGCACCACGTCGCCGGGGGCGTAGTTGTGCGCGCCGCAGACCACCTCGCGCGGCTCGCCGCCGGCCTCGATGGTGACCAGCGCGAGCCGATCGGCCCCGGGATGGCGGCGCACCTCCAGGACCCGGGCGGTGAGCACGCCGGTGATGTCCTCGCCGACGTGGTCGACCCGCTCGACCTCGATGCCGGCGAAGGTGAGCCGCTCGGCCAGCGTGGTGGCCGACACCCCGCCGAGGTCGACGTGGTCGGCCAGCCAGGAAAGCGGGACCCGCATCGGTGCCTCCCTCCTCAGACGCTGGCCAGCCAGCGAAGGTCGTTGTCGTTCAGGATGCGCATGTCCTCCAGGCCGGAGCGGAGCATGTAGGGCCGCTCCATGCCGGTGCCGGCGGCGAAGCCGGAGACCTTCTCGGGGTCGTAACCGCCGGCCCGCAGCACGTTGGGATGGACCATGCCGCAGCCCAGCAGCTCGATCCAGCCCTGCTGGTGGCAGGTGCGGCAGCCGCGCCCGCCGCAGACGAAGCAGGACACGTCCACCTCGGCGCTCGGCTCGGTGAACGGGAAGTACGAGGGCCGCAGGCGGATCTGGCGGTCGGCGCCGAAGTAGGCGCGCGCGAACGCCAGCATGGTGCCCTTCAGGTCGGCCATGGTGAGGCCCTCGTCGACCGCCAGCACCTCGATCTGGTGGAACACCGGCACGTGGGTGGTGTCGGGCGTGTCCGCGCGGTAGCAGCGTCCGGGGATCACCACGTAGACCGGCGGCGGGCCCGCCTGCATGGTGCGGATCTGCACCGGCGAGGTGTGGGTGCGCAGCACCAGCGGGCTGCCGTCCGGCCCGGTGCCCTCGACCTGAAGGCTGTCCTGCATCGAGCGGGCCGGGTGGTAGGGCGCGAAGTTCAGCGCCTCGAAGTTGTACCAGTCGGTCTCGACCTCGGGACCCTCGGCGACCTTGTAGCCGAGGCCGAGGAAGATGTCGACCGCCTCGTCGATGGTGCGGTTGATCGGGTGGATCCGGCCGCGCGGGCGCAGCCGGCCCGGCAGGGTGACGTCGATGCGCTCGGCCTCGAGCAGGGCGGCGTCTCTGGCCGCCTCGAGCTCCTCGCGGCGCTTCGACAGGGCGGCCTGGAGGGCCGCGCGGGCCTGGTTGACCCGCTGGCCGTGCTCGCGCCGCCGGGACGGCTCCATGGCGCCGAGCGCCCGCTGCGCCTCGCCCAGCGGCGAGCGCCTGGCGAGGTGCTGCTGCTCGACCTCGCGCAGCGCCTCGAGATCGCCGGCGGCGGCGATCGCCGCCGCCCCCGCGGCCACGATGGCGTCGAGGTCCGGTTCGGCGCCCGGCTGGCCGCCCGGGCCGGCAGGCTGGTTGGACATTGGTCTGGCTCCTTCGTCAGGTCGGGAATCCTCGGGGAGCTCCCCGTTCGAGGGCAAGCCGGTAACCGGCTGCCAGGTCCGCTCGGCGGTCGCCCCCGGCGGGCCGCTGGCGCTCCGGCTAGTCGCCGGAGGCTGTGCCAGGCCCCGTCAGGGGCAGGCGAAATCGGACCTCGGTGCCGCGGTTCAGCTCGGACTCGACCGAGATGCGACCGCCGTGCGCCTCGACCAGGCCGCGGGCGATGTAGAGCCCCAGCCCGGTGCCGCTCGGGGCCCCGCGCCCGCCGCGCCGGTAGAACTTGGTGAAGACCAGTGGGATCTGGTCGGAGGGGATGCCCATGCCCTCGTCGCGCACGGTGATCTCGGCCGCGCCGGCGACGATCTCACCGCTCACCGCCACCTTGCCGCCGTCCGAGTACTTCACCGCGTTCTCCACCAGATTGGTCAGCACCTGCGCGACCTTGTCCGCGTCAGCATAGACCTCGGGAAAGTCCGGCGGAAACGAGATTGCGAAGGTGTGCCCGTCGGGGTCGAGCGCGAAGCGGTGCACCACGTCGCCGGCGATCTTGGCCAGGTCGACCGGGCGGCGGCGCAGCTCCAGCCTGCCGGCCTCGATGCGGGAGACGTCGAGCAGCTCGTTGATCAGCCGGGTGACCCGGTCGGCGTCGTCGTTGACGGTCGCCAGCATGAAGCGCTTCTGGTCGTCGGGGAACCGCTCCCAGCGGTGCAACAGGGTGGAGGTGAAGCCCTTGACGCTGGTCAGCGGGGAGCGCAGCTCGTGCGCCAGGGTGGAGATCAGCTCGGCGCGGGTGACCTCGCCGCGGCGGCGGGCGGAGTCGTCGCGCAGCACGCAGAGCGCCTCCAGGAAGCGGCCGCGCTCGTCGCGCAGGAAGGTGGCGGCCAGCTCGACCGGCACCACCCGCGTGCCGAGCACCAGCTGGAGGTCGCGCACCGGGATGCGGCGCACCCCTGGGAGCTGGCGGAGCCGGGCGGAGCAGCGCCACCAGGCGTTGCCGACGCCGTCGCGCAGCGGCAGGACCTCGTCGAGCGGCCGCTGGTAGAGCTGCTCGCGGCTGGTGCGGGCGAGCCGCTCGGTGGCGCGGTTGGCGTAGGTCACGCACCCCTGGTGGTCGACCACCACCACCGCGTCGGGCAGGTCGTCGAGGTAGGGGTTATCGGCCACCGGCAGCCTCCCGCTGGCGCCGGGCGCACTCGTAGAGCAGCACGGCGGCGGCGGCTGCCAGGTTGAGGCTCTCGGCGCGGCCGTAGTGCGGCAGGCGCGCCAGGTGGTCGAGGTCGGCGCGGACCCGCTCCGGCAGGCCGTGCGCCTCGTTGCCGAGCACCAGCGCGCACGGTCCCTCCAGGGGCGCGCGCTCGACGGTGTCGGGGGCATGCGGGTCGGCACCGACCAGCGCGAGCCCCCGCCCGCGCAGGGCGGCGACCAGCTCCGTCCAGCCGGCGCCGCCGATCACGGGGAGGTGGAAGAGGCTGCCGGCCGAGGCGCGGACCGCCTTGGGGCTCTCCAGGTCGACCGAGTTGGCGGTGGTGACCAGCGCGTCGGCGCCGAAGGCGTCGGCGGCGCGCAGCACCGTGCCGGCGTTGCCGGGGTCGCCGACCTCGACCAGCACGCACACCAGGCGGGGCGAGGGGGGCAGGCGGTCGAGCGTGCCGACCACGCTGCGGACCACCGCGACCAGGCCCTGGGGGTGGACCGTCTGGGCCAGCTCGGCGAGCAGCGGGGCGGCCACCACACGGAGCTCCGCGCCGGCGGTCCGGGCGGCGTCCAGCAGCGCCTGGTGGCGGGCGGCCGCCTCGGGGGTGGCGAACACCGTCACCGGCCGGGCGCCGGCGTCCATCGCCTCCTGGAGGCCCTGGGCGCCCTCCAGCAGGAAGCCGCCGGAGCGGTCGCGGGCCCTGCCGTGCGCGCGCGCCAGCTTGCGGGCGGCGGAGACCGCCGGGTTCCTCGCGCTGGTGATCACGTTCACGTCGGTGGCACCCCGCCGATGTCGTCAGGAGCGCCCGTTCAGGCCCTCCCGGGCGGTGCCGACCAGGGCGGCGAAGGCGGCGGGATCGGTCACGGCGATGTCGGCCAGGACCTTGCGGTCGATCTCCACCCCGGCGCCGCGCAGGCCGGCGATGAACCGGTTGTAGGTCAGGCCCTCGGCGCGGGCGGCCGCGTTGATCCGCGCGATCCACAGGGTCCGGAAGTCGCCCTTGCGGGCCCGGCGGTCCCGGTAGGCGTAGCGCAGCGAGTGCATGACCTGCTCTTTGGCGGCGCGGTAGTGGCGCCCCCTGCTGCCCCGGTACCCCTTGGCCAGCTCCATGGTGGCGCGCTTGGCCTTGGCCCCATGCACTGCCCGCTTGACTCGTGCCATCGGAAGGTTCTCCCTGCGTCAGCTCATCTCGTGTTCGTCTGGTCGCCGCTCTCCTAGCGGCCCAGCATGCGGCGCACCGAGCGGCGGTCGCCCTCGGCGACGATGCTGCTCCGGCCGAGCCGCCGCTTCTGGCGGGCGGACTTCTTGGAGAGCAGGTGGTTCAGCTTGGCGTGGCCGCGCAGCAGCTTGCCGTTCTTGGTGACCGAGAAGCGGCTGGCGGCGCCACGGTGGGACTTCATTTTGGGCATGTATCGCGACCTTTCGGTTGGGTCATCTCGCGCGGGTCCCCGTTCGATGTGGGGGGGAGCTCGCTCCCCCCCACGGCCCCCCCAAGAGCGCCTGTGCCATGGGAACCGCGCTCGGGTGCCCGCGCTCGGGTGCCCCGCGCGCGGTCCTGCCGACCGCGGGCGGGCTGCCCGTCAGGGCGTGCGCGCCGGGGCCGAGGCGGCGCCGCCCTTGGGCTGCACCGCGGTCTTGCGTGGCGAGAACACCGCGATCATGTTGCGGCCGTCCTGCCGAGCCGGACTGTCGACCTGGGCGATGTCCACGATGTCGGTGGCCAGCCGTTCGAGCAGGCGCCGGCCGAGCTCGGTGTGCGCCATCTCCCGGCCGCGGAACATGATGGTCACCTTGACCTTGTGGCCCTGCTTCAGGAACCGCTCGACGTGGCCCTTCTTCGTCTCGTAGTCGTGGTCGTCGATCTTGGGCCGCATCTTCATTTCCTTCAGGGCCACCAGGCTCTGCTTGCGCCTGGCCTCCTTGGCCTTGATGGCCTGCTCGTACTTGTACTTCGAGTAGTCCATCAATTTGGCGACCGGCGGCCGCGCCAGGGGCGCCACCTCGACCAGGTCGAGGTCGGAGCTGTTCGCGATCCGCAGAGCGGACTGCGTGTCCATCACCCCGAGCTGCTCGCCGTCCGCACCGACCACCCGGAGCTGTGCCGCCCGGATACGGTCGTTGATTCTCGGCTCAACGCTGATGCAACATCCCTCCTTCACCGGCCCGAAGATCCCTGGGGCCGCGAGCGCCCGCTCGTCGGGTTCCCGCGATCAGCGGCCGGAATACAAAAATGCGGCCACGAGGGCCGCCCCACCCTGCCATCAGGTGGTCACCGTGACCCCCAGAGCCCGAACCCGGCTTGGAGGTGAGAAGCCCTCGCTCCTACTTGTTCGCTATATGCACTTGATCGGGCCGAACAGGCCCGATCGAAGGGTACTGTAGCAGTCGCCCAAGTGCAGTGTCGACAGTTGCAACAACGCTGTGGAAGGCGGAGAGATTCCGAGCATGAGCGACATGACCGAGCAGCAGCCCGGCGGCGGCGCGGACCGGCCCGAGGCGGCCGAGGCGGCCGAGGCGGAGGCGATCCGGCAACTCCATCACGAGCTCGCCTCGGCGCCGCCGATCGAGGTGGTCGCGCAGGCGGTCGCGCACCTGGCCACGCTGGCCTACGTGCGCCTGGGCGTGCCGCCCGAGGAGAACCAGCGCTACCAGGACCTCGAGGCGGCGCGGGTGCTGATCGACGCGCTCGGCGGGATGCTCCAGGCGGTCGAGGGGCAGCTCGGGCCGGGCGCCGAGGAGCTGTACCAGGCGCTGGCCTCGCTGCGGATGACCTACGCGGCCATCGCCGCCCAGCAGGGCGCCGAGCCCGGCGGCCAGGCGCCGGAGCCCGAGCAGCCAGCCGAGCCGCGCATCCAGCGCCCCAGCGGCCTCTGGGTCCCCGGCCAGGATTGACGGGGCCGGAAGGCCCGGGCCGGTCCCCCGGGGCGCCGCGGGCAAGACGACGGCCCCGTCCTGGCGGGACGGGGCCGCTGCGCGTGCCTTGCGGAGGTGTGGGTTGCCGGAAGTCCTCGCGAAACCGAAGGCTCCTGCTCCTCTGCTACGCAAGCGGTCGGACGTTCGAGGCCTGCGGGCCCTTGGGGCCGTTGGTGATCTCGAACTCGACGGTCTGCCCTTCGGTGAGGGTCTTGTAGCCGTCGATCTGAATGGCCGAGAAGTGCACGAACACGTCATCGCCACCCTGCCGGGCGATGAACCCGTAGCCCTTCTCGTTGCTGAACCACTTGACGGTGCCTTCTGGCAACGTGCTTCCCTCCTGTCCTTCCCCGACCGTCCCAACACCGGTTGCTCGGGCATCCCGGCCGGGCGCGCGGACTGTAATACACCCGCAACTTACGCACAAGCGGCAAGCGCAAACCGCCATCAAGTCGCCTAAAGAGGGAATCCCGACGGACCGATTGCTCCGGTACCGGAGCAATCGTCTCAGAGCACGATCTTGGCGATCGGGAGCTCCAGGATGTCGAACGCGCCGGCCGCCTTGAGGGCGGTGATCACCCGGTTGACGGCCTCCTTGTCGACCACCGTCTCGACCGCGTGGTAGCCGGAGTCGGCCAGCGCGGTGACCGTCGGCGCCTTCATCGCTGGCAGCACCTTCAGCACCGCGTCCAGGTGGTCGTCCGCCACGTTGAGCTTGACGAGCGTCTTGGAGCGCGCGGTGATCGCGCCGACCAGCAGCGTGACCAGGTCGTCCATCGCCTGGCGCCGCTCCGGGTCGGCGGCGGACTCGGCGTTGGCGATCACCTCGGTGTAGGAGGTCAGCAGGGTGTCGATCACCACCATGCCGTGGCTGCGCAGGGTCGAGCCGGTCTCGGTGAGGTCGACCACCGCGTCGACGATCTCGGGCACCTTGGCCTCGGTGGCGCCGTAGGAGGGGAAGATCCTGGCGGGCAGGCCGAGCTCCTCGAAGTAGCGCCTGGTGAGGTTCGGGAACTCGGTGGAGACCCGCAGCCCCGGCTGGAGCTGGTCCGGCCGCTCGACGCCGAGGTCGCGGTGGACCGCCAGCACCACCCGGATGGGGTTGGTGGTCTGCTTCGAGTAGGGCAGCTGCGCCAGGGAGACCACCTTGCTGCCGGTCTCCTCGACCCAGTCGCGGCCGGTGATGCCGAGGTCGAAGAAGCCCTCCTCCACGTAGCGCGGGATCTCCTGGGGGCGCAGCAGCGAGACCCGCTCGACCCGGGGGTCGGCGATGGTGCCGTGGTAGGCGCGGTCGCTGGCCCGCTCGACCGGCAGGTCCGCCGCGTCGAACAGCGCCAGCGTGGCCCGTTCCAGGCTGCCCTTGGGGAGCACGACCTTCAGCAACGTGCGGTTCCTTTCTTATCCCTTGTCGACCGATTCGAGCAGGCCGGCCATCTCCAGCACGGTGATGGCCGCCTCGCCGCCCTTGTTGCCGGCCTTGCCGCCGGCGCGGTCCAGCGACTGCTCCATGGTGTCGGTGGTCAGCACGCCGAAGGCCACCGGCACGCCGGTCTCCCGCGCGACCGCGCCGAGCCCGGCGGCGGCCTGGCCGGCCACGTAGTCGAAGTGCGGGGTGGCGCCGCGGACCACCGCGCCGAGCGCGATCACCCCGGCGTAGCGGCCGGTGCGGGCCAGGCGCTGGACCGCCAGCGGCAGCTCGAACGCGCCGGGCACCCAGGCGACGTCGACGTCGGCCGCGGCCACCCCGTGGCGCTCCAGCTCGTGCATGGCGCCGCGCAACAGCGGCTCGGTGACCAGCTGGTTGAAGCGGCTGACGGCGATCGCCACGCGCCGGCCGCTGCCGTCAAGGCTGCCCTGAAACGTCTGACCCATAGCGTCGCTCCTGGTCGTCGGGAAGGTGCAGCAGGTGGCCCATGCGCTCGCGCTTGGTGCGCAGGTAGCGGAGGTTCTCGGGGTTGGGGTAGGTCTCCAGCGGCACGCGCTCGACGATCCGCAGGCCGTAGCCGTCCAGGCCGCCGTACTTGGCCGGGTTGTTGGTCATCAGCCGCATGGTGGTGACGCCGAGGTCCACCAGGATCTGCGAGCCGATGCCGTACTCGCGGTCGTCGACCGGCAGGCCGAGCTCGAGGTTGGCGTCGACCGTGTCGCGGCCGCGCTCCTGGAGACTGTAGGCGCGCAGCTTGTGGGCCAGCCCGATGCCGCGGCCCTCCTGGCCGCGCAGGTAGACCACCACGCCCTCGCCTGCCTGGGCGACCCGGCGCAGCGCGCCCTCCAGCTGGGCGCCGCAGTCGCAGCGCAGGCTGCCGAAGGCGTCGCCGGTGAGGCACTCGGAGTGCACCCGCACCAGCACGTCCTCCTTGCCGGCGACCTCGCCCCTGACCAGCGCGAGGTGCTGCTCGCCGTCGAGGATCGACTCGTAGGCGAAGGCGGTGAAGTCGCCCCACTGGGTGGGGATGCGCGCCTCGGCGACCCGGCGGACCAGCTTCTCGCTCTGGCGGCGGTAGCGGATCAGGTCGGCGATGCTGATCAGCTTGAGGTCGTGCTCGGCCGCGAACGCCTCCAGCTGCGGCAGGCGCGCCATGCTGCCGTCGGGGTTGACCACCTCGCAGAGCACCGCCGCCGGGTAGCGGCCGGCCAGGCGGGCCAGGTCGATGCCGGCCTCGGTGTGGCCGGCGCGCTTGAGCACGCCGCCCTCGCGGTAGCGCAGCGGGAAGATGTGCCCCGGCCGCAGCAGGTCGGACGGCTTGGTCTCCGGGTCGATCAGGGTGCGGATGGTGGTCGCCCGGTCCGAGGCCGAGATGCCGGTGGTGGTGCCCTGCGCCGCGTCGACCGAGACGGTGAAGGCGGTGCGGTGCTTCTCGGTGTTGTGCTGCACCATCAGCGGCAGCTCCAGCCGGTCGAGCCGCTCGCCCAGCATCGGCATGACGATCACCCCGGAGGTGTGGCGCACGAAGAAGCCGATCTTCTCCGGGGTGGCCGCCTCGGCGGCCATGATCAGGTCGCCCTCGTTCTCACGGTCGGCGTCGTCCACCACCAGGACCATCTCGCCCCGCTCGATGGCCTGCACCGCGTCGGGAATGCCCGCGAACCGGCTCATGCTCCACTCCTCGAACCAAAGCGCGGCTCCAGCAGCCGCTCCACGTACTTGGCCAGCACGTCCACCTCGAGGTGGACCTCGTCGCCCTGGCGGAGCGCCCCCAGGTTGGTGACCGCCATGGTGTGCGGGATCAGCGCGACCGTGAGCCAGTCCGGCCCGGCCTCGACCACCGTGAGGCTCACCCCGTTGACGGTGATCGAGCCCTTGGCGACCACGTAGCGGGCCAGCTCCGGGTCGAGCCCCAGGCGCAGCTCCTCACTGGCCTCGCCGAGCGGCCCCTGGCCGAGCCGGCGGCGCTCCAGCACCCGGCCGAGCCCGTCGACGTGGCCCTGCACCATGTGGCCGCCGAGCCGGTCGCCCACCGCCAGCGGCCGCTCCAGGTTGAGGCGGTCGCCGGGGCCGAGCCGGCCGAGCGCCGTGCGCCGCAGCGACTCGGCCATCACGTCGGCGCTGAAGCCGTCGGGGTCCAGCGAGGTGACCGTGAGGCAGCAGCCGTTGACCGCCACCGAGTCGCCCACCCGCAGCCCCTCCAGCCACGGCGCGTGGACCCGCAGCCGCGCGCCGCCGTCGTCCGGGGCGAGCGCGAGGTCCACCACCTCCCCCTGCCCTTCCACGATGCCGGTGAACATCACGCGTCCTCCTGTGGGTAGCCGACGATGCGCAGGTCGGGCCCGATCCGGTCGACGGTGTCGACGCGGACGGCCCGGGCGGCGGTGAGCGTGCGGGCGCCCGCTGCGGGCAGCAGCCCCGGGGCGCCGTCCCCGCCGATGACCAGCGGGGCGAGGTACCACACCAGGCGGTCGGCCAGGCCGGCCTCCCAGAAGCTGGCGTGCAGGCGCGGGCCGCCCTCGATCAGCAGCTCGAGCACGCCGCGCTCCCCCAGCGCCTTGGCGAGCCAGCCGAGGTCGACGCCGGCCTCGCCGCTGGCGGCC
>DASVXQ010000213.1:0-13600 GCA_036392615.1 Actinomycetes bacterium
GTCGGCTCCTCACCGTCGACGAAGAACTTGGTGGCCTGGCGTGGGCCCTCGTCGGTCGAGACCGTGACGTCCAGGTCCTGCCACGTGGCTCCCTCGGTGTCCCCCAGCTCACCCAGCCGGACGAGCCCCCGGTCCGTCGTCACCAGCGTGCCCGGCGTGAGGCAGCCGGTCGGCGCCAGGACACTCGCCTGCGAATTCCTGTATCCATGTTCCTCGCCGAACTGGATCGCCTCGTCCCAGGCGGTGCGGGCGGCGTCGAACAGGTCGGCCTGGACCAGCGGCGACTCGATCTGGTCGACCGCGGCGCGGTGCTTGCGCATCACCCGCAGCATCGGCTCGCGGTTCTTGACGTACCCCGCGAACGACCCGGTGACCTGCGCGACGCGGGCGCTGGTCCGGTAGGCGTGCCCGGTCATCAGCGCGGTGATCGACCCGGCCCAGGCCCGGCCGCCGTCCGAGTCGTACGGCAGGCCCCGCGCCATCAGCAGCGCGCCGAGGTTGGCGTAGCCGAGCCCGAGCTGCCGGTAGTCCTTGGCGTTCCTGGTGATCTTCTCGGTCGGGTAGGACGAGTTCCCGACGATGATCTCCTGGGCGAGGAAGACCACCTCGACCGCGTGCCTGAACGCCTCGACGTCGAACACGCCGTCGTCGCGGAGGAATTTCAGCAAATTCAAGCTCGCCAAATTACAAGCTGAATTATCCAGATGCATGTACTCGCTACATGGGTTGGAGGCGTTGATCCGGCCCGACTCCGGAGTGGTGTGCCAGCTGTTGATGATGGTGTCGTACTGCATGCCCGGATCGGCGCACTCCCAGGCGGCCTGGGCGATCTCGCGCATGAGATCGCGGGCGCGGGTCCGCTCGATGGTGTGCCCGTCCAGCACCGCCTTGAGGTCGAACTCGCCGTCGCGCTCGTAGGCGTGCATGAACTCGTCCGTCACCCGGACCGAGTTGTTGGCGTTCTGGTACTGGATGCTGATCGAGTCCCGGCCGTCGAGGTCCATGTCGAAGCCGGCGTCCCGCAGCACGCGGGCCTTGTGCTCCTCGCGGGCCTTGCACCAGATGAAGTCGCGGATGTCGGGGTGGTCGACGTTGAGGACGACCATCTTGGCGGCCCGGCGGGTCTTGCCGCCGCTCTTGATCGTCCCTGCCGAGGCATCGGCGCCGCGCATGAACGACACCGGGCCGGAGGCCTCGCCGCCGTTGCCGAGCGGCTCCTTCGAGGAGCGGATAGTCGACATGTTGATGCCGGCCCCGGAGCCGCCCTTGAAGATGAGCCCCTCCTCCACGTACCAGTTGAGGATGGAGGGCATGGTGTCCTCGACCGACAGGATGAAGCACGCCGAGCACTGCGGGTTGGGCTCGACGCCGACGTTGAACCACACCGGCGAGTTGAAGGCGGCCCGCTGGTTGACCAGCAGGTAGGTCAGCTCCGACCGGAACGCCTCGGCGTCGGACCGCCCGGCGAAGTAGCCGTCCTTGAGGCCCCAGTCGGTGATGGTGCCGGCGACCCGGTCGATCATCTGACGGACCGAGTGCTCGCGCTGCGGCGTCCCCAGCGGCCCCCGGAAGTACTTCTGCGCCACGATGTTGGTGGCGTTCTGCGACCAGGCTCTGGGGAACTCGAGGTCGCGCTGTTCGAAGGCGATCGAGCCGTCGCGCCAGTTGGTGATGACCGCGTCCCGCTGCTCCCAGGTCAGCTCGTCGTACGGGTGCGCGTCATCGGCCGTGAACAGGCGGCGGACCTGTAGACCCTTACGCGTCTGACCCTGTTGCACGGACAGAGCATCCCTGGTCTTGCCCACGTTGATGACCTCCTACGGCCCCCCGGGCCGTACTCACGTCCCCTGAGAAGGCGCGGCGCCCGGGTGGCGGAGGACGGACTCCGCTCGGGCCGCGGCGGGACGACGGACGGAACTTACAGCGCTGTGATTAAGCTACGAACTGGCGCCGGGGTCAAGCCCTTGGCACAAGATGTTGTGGATAACTTGCCCGTGGCTCGCTATTGTACCACTATATGTTGTGGTGGTCCCGGTGAACGGGCAGGTCGGGGAGGTTGCCGTGCGTTGCCCATTCTGCGGTTCGGTCGACGACGATCGGGTGGTCGACTCGCGAGAGTCCCAAGACGGGAAGACCATCCGCCGGCGTCGCGCCTGCGCGGCGTGCGGCCGACGCTTCACCACCTTCGAGCGGGTCGAGGAGGCCCCGCTGCTGGTGCTCAAGCGCGACGGCTCGAGGGAGCAGTTCGACCTCGCCAAGCTCGTGTCCGGGCTGGAGAAGGCCACCAAGAACCGGCCGATCGAGCCGGAGAGGATTGCACGTATCGCCAGTGACATCGAAGAGACCATCCGCGGCCGCGGCCAGCGCGAGGTCGAGAGCCAGGAGATCGGCATCGAGGTGCTGAACGCCCTGCGTGACCTGGACGCCGTCGCCTACATGCGCTTCGCCAGCGTCTACAAGGACTTTCAGAACTCGGACGACTTCGAGCGCGAGCTGGACACACTGGAGTCGCTCCGGAAGACCACTCCGCCGAAGCCACGCAGGCGGTCCCGGGCCGGGCGCTCCTGACGATTGGGCACCGGCGGCGCTCCGGGGGCTGGGAGCGTCGGCCGGTGCCGGTGCGGCCGTGGAGAGCCGACTCGGGCCGCACGGCGCGGCGGTCAGCGGATCGGGGCGGGCAGGTGGATGGACTGACCGGCCTGGAGCGTGCCGGAGAGGTGGTTGTCGGCGATCAGCCGGTCGATCACCGGTCGCGGGTCACGTCCCGGCGCGAGCCGGCGGGCGATGCTCCAGAGCGTGTCGCCGCGCTTGACCGTGTAGCTGTACGTTGCGCGCTTGGCGTACGCGACGTGGACCTGGGGCGGCCAGGGACCGAGGCCATGAACGAGGCTCGGGGCCACCAGGAGCGAGCACGCGGCCAGGAGCAGGATGACGAGCCCTCGGCCACGCGTGGATCGCCGACCTCCTCTTGGCGCGGCTCGGCACATCGCCGACCTCCTTCCGGCGCGGTGGGCACCGCGGCTGAACGTATGTTCGATGAGGTGCTATCCTGAACCAAACGTGTGTTCGATGTCAACGAACCTGGTGCGGGTACTCGAACTGGTGTTTGCCTTCCCGCTCTCAGACTGATAGAGTCCGCCCAAGCAGGAGGAAGCGGTCGGCGGTCAGGCAAGTCCGGATCGGAGTGTTCAGGGGGTACACAGTGATGGGCGAGGAGCTGACCACCAGGCAGCGCCGCATCCTCGAGTTCATACGCGACGCGGTGAACGACCGGGGGTATCCACCCTCGATTCGAGAGATCTGCGACGAGGTCGGCCTCACCTCGACCTCCAGCGTGCACTCGCAGCTCCAGACCCTGGAGAAGAAGGGCTTCATCCGGCGCGACCCGACCAAGCCGCGCGCGATCGAGGTCTACGTCGATTCGCCGGCGGTCGCGGTGCCACGCCCGCTGCCCACCTACGCCCCGCTGCTCAGCGGCCCGATCGCCGCCGGTACCGGCGTGCTGCCCGACGACCAGATCGAGGAGATGCTGCCGCTCCCCCGAGACCTGGTCGGCCAGGGCGAGCTGTTCGTCCTCCGGGTGCGAGGCGACTCGATGATCGAGGCGGGGATCTTCGCCGACGACTACGTCGTCGTCCGGCGCCAGCAGAACGCCGAGAACGGCGACATCGTGGCCGCGCTGCTGCCGAACATGGAGGAAGAGGCCACCGTCAAGCGGTGGTTGATGCGCAACGGCCACGTCCGCCTGATGCCGGCGAACCCCGCATTCGAGCCCATCGACGGCGACCAGGCCTCCGTCCTCGGCAAGGTGGTCGCCGTTCTTCGCCGCCTCTAGCCGCGCGAGCGGGGGGCCGGGGCGGGGACCTCGGCGGCGGCGACCTGCCTGGGGCGCTCGGCCGGGACGGTTGGGACCCTTGCGGGGATGTCGCTCGAGTGCTCGATGGAGACCGAGGCGGTGCTGGGGGCGGTCGACTCGACGAACGGGCCCAGCGCATTGGCCAGGGCGGCCGGGGCGCGTACCACCAGCCGGGTGCCGTCGGCCCGGTGGGCCACCTCGATGACCTCGCCTTCCCGGTAGGCGCGGTCCAGCAGGTCCCCGCGCTGGAACGGCAGCACGGCGGTCAGGTAGACGTCCGGGTGTGGCAGCCGCGCGGCGATCTCGACCAGCAGCTCATCGACCCCCTCGCCGGTGGCGGCGGAGACCAGCGGAACGCCCGGGAACTGGCGCTGCAGGCGGGCACGGGTGAGGTCGTCGACCAGGTCGGCCTTGTTGAGCACCAGCAGCTCGGGGACCTCGCCGGCGCCGACCTCGGCGAGCACCTTGCGGACCGCCTCGACCTGGGCCAGCGGATCCAGCCCGGCGGCGTCGACCAGGTGGACGACGAGATCGGCGAGCGCCACTTCCTCGAGGGTCGACTTGAAGGCCTCGACCAGGTCGTGCGGCAGCTTGGCGATGAACCCCACGGTGTCGGTGAAGGTCACTGACCGTCCTGTGGGGAGGTCCAACCGCCTGGTGGTGGGGTCCAGCGTGGAGAACAGCTTGTCCTCGACCAGCACCCCGGCGCCCGACAGGCGGTTCAGCAGGGTCGACTTGCCGGCGTTGGTGTAGCCGGCCAGGGCCACGCCGGGCACCCCGGCCTGCTCGCGGCTGCGGCGCTTGACGTCGCGGGTCTTGGCCATCTCCTCGAGGTCGCGGCGCAGCCGTGTGATCCGGCGGCGGATGCGCCGCCGGTCGACCTCCATCTTGGTCTCGCCGGGGCCGCGGCGCGTGCCGATGCCGCCGCCCATGCGGTTGAGGCTCTCTCCCCAGCCGCGGAGGCGCGGCAGCAGGTAGTTGAGCTGCGCCAGCTCGACCTGGGCCTTGCCCTCCCGGCTGGTGGCGTGCTGGGCGAAGATGTCGAGGATCAGCGCGGTGCGGTCGATCACCTTGGCGTCGACCAGCTCCTCGAGGCGGCGGAGCTGCCCAGGGGAGAGCTCGTCGTCCATGATCACCGTGTCGGCGTCCCGCGCCTTCACCAGCTCGGCCACCTCGGCCACCTTGCCCCTCCCGACGAAGGTGCCCGCGTCGGGGCGGCTCCGGCGCTGCAGGGTCGCGTCGACGACCTCGGCCCCGGCCGTCTCGGTGAGCCGGCGGAGCTCCTCGAGCGAGCGTTCGGTGGCCTCGACCGACCCGCCGACCGCGACGCCAACCAGGACGACCCGCTCGAGCCGTAGCTTACGCAGCTCGACAAGTTTGATCTCAGAGTCGTCCCGTCGGGTCCCGGTCGGACTCGTCCGCTCCGTGATGTCTGCCATGCCACCACGGTAGCTCCCCGCAGCCGATCCGTCGCATGAATTCCCCGGATGGCGGGCCGGGCGGCCGTGTGGTCCCGCCACCCCGCTGGCGAGCGGGGCGGGCGGCCGCGAGGCCCGCTGCCCGGCGGCCGCGAGGCCCGCTGCCCGGCCGAGTGGTGGCGCATGCCCCTCAGGCCGGCCAGGATGTGGCCATGGCACGCAAGCCGGGCGCCGGCGCGGGAGCCGGCACCTCGACGGCGACACGGAAGGGACCAAGATCGACAGGGAGATGGATCGACCAGGCGATCAAGCCAGCGCGCCCGATCGACAAGGCGATCGAGCGACAGGGCCGGCGATCACCGCGGTGTTCGGCGGCGTGGCGGGGGCGTACGCGGCCGCCCGGCCCGGCTACCCGGCCGAGCTCTACGAGCGGCTGGAGGAGCTGGCCGGGCGGCGGCTGGAGGGCGCGCTGGTCGCCGACGTCGGCGCGGGCACCGGCATCGCGGCGCGGCAGCTCCGCGACCGTGGCGCCAGGGTGATCGCCATCGATCCCTCCGAGGGCATGCTGGCGGAGCTGGCGGCCTCCTCGCCGGGGATCTGGGCCGTGCTCGGCAACGGCAATGCCCTGCCGCTGCGGGATCGCAGCGTCGACTTCGTCACCTACGCGCAGGCGTGGCACTGGGTCGACCCGGAGCGGGCCGTCCTGGAGTTCCGCCGCGTGCTGCGGGCTGCCGGGACGTTCGCTGCCTGGTGGAACCTGACCGACCGCCGCGAGCCGTGGGCGGCCGCGCAGGAGCGGCGGCTGAGCGCCGCCTGCCCGACCTATCACCAGGCCCGTGCCAGGTATCCGAACGCCCGCGGCGCGGACCAGGCCGCCCTCCCCTACGGGACGCCGATGCGGACGGCCGAGTTCCGGTGGTCGCGGCGGCTGCCGCTGGCCGCGCACCTGGCCAACCTCAACTCGAAGTCGTACGTGGCCGGCCTCGGCCCTGTGGGGGCCGCGGCGTTCCTCGAAGCAGAGCGGGTGGCGTTGCTGGCGGAGTTCCCGGACGGCGTGGTCACCGAGCGGTACCGGACGATGCTGGAGGTCGTCCGGACCTGACCGCCGGACTCGCTCTCAGCGGCCGACGAGCGTCTTGCGCACCCGCTCGCAGCCCTCTTCGAGCCGGGCGTCCGGGATGGTGAGCGACAGGCGGATGTAGCCCTCGCCGCTCGGGCCGTAACCGGTGCCGGGCGCGACCACCACGCCGGCCTCCTCGAGCAGGCGGGCGGTGAACGCCACGCTCGACTCCCCCGGCGGGGTTGGCAGCCAGACGTAGAGGGCGCCCTTGGGGGCGTCGACCTTCCAGCCCGCGTCCCAGAAGACCTCCATGATGCGGTCGCGCCGGCGCTGGTAGGTGGCGACCAGCTCCGGCAGGTGCGGCATCCCGCTGCGCATCGCCGCGACGGCCGCCCGCTGCACGGCGTTGAAGACGCCCGAGTCGATGTTGGTCTTCACCCGGCCCAGCGCCTCGATGGCGACCTCGCTGCCGGCCACCCAGCCGATCCGCCAGCCGGTCATGTTGAAGGTCTTCGACAGCGAGCCGAACTCGATGGCGACGTCCAGCGCCCCCGGCACCTGGAGGACCGACGGCGCCACGAAGCCGTCGTAGGTGATCTCGGAGTAGGCGTTGTCGTGCGCCAGCAGCAGGTCGTGGTCGGCGGCGAAGGCAACCGCGCGCTCGAACTGGTCCAGCGTGGCCACCGCCGAGGTCGGGTTGGACGGGTAGCCCAGCCAGAGGATCTTGGCCCGGTCGGCGACGGCCGCATCGACCGTGGCGAAGTTCGGGAACCAGCCCTCCTCCGCCTTCAGCGGGATGTGCACCGGGTCGCCGCCCGCCAGGATCGTGCCGATCTCGTACACCGGGTAGCCGGGCTCCGGCACCAGCACCGGGTCGCCCGGGTCGACGAACGCCCACGGCAGGTGGGCGATGCCCTCCTTGGAGCCGATCAGCGGCAGGACCTGGGTGGTCGGGTCGAGCCGCACGCCGAAGCGGCGCTGGTAGAAGTCGGCGATCGCCTCCCGCAGCTCGGGCAGGCCGAAGTAGCTCGGATACTGGTGCGTCGACGGGTCGTGCGCAGCGCGCGCGAGCTCTTCCACGATGAAGTCGGGGGTGGGCAGGTCCGGGTCACCGACCCCGAACGAGATGACGTCCACGCCGGCGGCCTTGGCGGCGGCGACGCGCTTGTCGATCTCCGCGAACAGGTACGGGGGAAGCGCTGCGATCCGACGCGCCGTCTGCATGTCGAGCGATCACTCCTTGGGTCGGGGAACCGAGTCGCCGAGCGCGGCGAGGTACTCGGAGGTGAGGGTGCCGTGCGCCACCTCGCGCGCGGGGCCGGTCATCCGCACGGTCGCGCCGGGCGTCCACTCCAGCTCCAGCTGGCCGCCGCGCAGCTCGATGGTGACCCGGCGGCCGCTGAAGCCGCGGAGCTGGCTGGCCACCGCCACCGCGCAGGCGCCGGTGCCACAGGCGAGCGTCTCGCCGACGCCGCGCTCCCAGGTGCGCTGCCGCAGCCGCTGCGGCCCGACGACCTGCACGAACTCGACGTTGGTGAGATTGGGGAAGGCCGGGTGGTGCTCCAGCAGCGGACCGGCGGTGGTCACCGGGGCCGCGTCGACGTCGTCGACGAACAACACCGCGTGTGGGTTGCCCATCGACAGGCAGGTCGCCTCGAACGACTCGCCGCCGGCCTCCAGGGACTCTTTGAGCGCCTCGCCCTCGCCGAGCATCGGCAGGTCGGCGCGGTCGAAGCTGGGCGCGCCCATGTCGACGGTCACCTGGTCGACCAGGCCCTGCTGGTCGACCGACAGCTCGAGATGCTTGACGCCCGCGCGGGTCTCCAGGTCGAAGGCCCCGGCCACGTAGCCGCGGTCGGAGAGGTACTTGCCGACCACCCGGACGCCGTTGCCGCACATCTCGGCGAGCGATCCGTCGGCATTGCGGTAGTCCATGAAGAACGAGGCGATCGAGCTCGGCGCGATCCGGATGACCCCGTCGGCGCCGACGCCGAAGTGCCGGTCGCACACCTGGCGCACGAACTCGGACCCGATCTCGAGACGGTCCTCGAAGTCCTCGATCACCACGAAGTCGTTGCCGGTCCCGTGTGCCTTGACGAACTCCACGACTACCCCTTGTGTCCTGTTCCGGCGTGTTCGCCGAACTCCCGCATCGCCCATGCGGCCAGGTCGGGCCCGGGAGGAAGGGTACCCCATCGCACCCGCGCGTCCCTGCGGAACCAGGCCAGCTGGCGGCGCGCGTAGTGGCGCGTGCGGGCGACCACCTCGTCGAGCGCGGAGCGCATCGGCGTGCCGGCCTCCAGCGCGTCGAGCAGCTCCTTGTAGCCGAGCGCCTGCCGCGCGGTGCGGGACAGCGGGCGGGCGGCGAGCCTCCGCACCTCCTCGACCAGTCCGGCCGCCTCCATCGCCGCAACCCGCTCGGCAACCCGCTCGCGCAGCAGCTCCGGGCCCGGGTCCAGCCCGAGGACGCGCAGCCGGTAGCGCGAGACCGGCGCCTCCATCGCGCCGCGGTACGAGGAGAAGGGCCGGCCGGTCAGCTCGATGACCTCGAGCGCGCGCACGATGCGGCGCAGGTTCGCCGGCTGGACCCTGGCGGCGGCCTCCGGGTCCTGGTCGAGCAGGCGCTGGTAGAGCAGTGGCAGGCCCGCGTGCTCCGCCTCAGCCTCCAGCCGCCGGCGGACGGCCTGCTCGGTCGGCGGGAACACGAACTCGTCCACCACCGAGTGGAAGTAGAGGCCGGAGCCGCCGACCAGCAGCGGCAGCCGCCCTCGGGCGAGCACGTCGGCGATCGCGGCGCGGGCCATCGGCTGGAACCTGGCGACCGAGAACTCCTCGGAGGGATCGACCACGTCCACCAGGTGGTGGCGGACGCGGGCCCGCTCCTGGCGGGTCGGCTTGGCGGTGCCGATGTCCATCCCGCGGTAGACCAGCATGGCGTCCGCGCTGACGATCTCGGCGCCGAGCCGCGGCGCCAGCTCCAGCGCCAGCGCCGTCTTGCCCGCCGCGGTCGGACCGACCAGGGCGAGCACCGGGCCGGGGCGCTCGGCGTTCACCGTGACTCGAGGACCCCCACCAGGTAGCCGACCCCGAACGGCCCGCCCTCGTAGCGCACCTCGCCGTGGAGATCCGGGACGTCCGCCAGCGCTCCCGCCAGCAGCCACAGCGCCGCCATCCCGCCAGCGCCCATCTCGGCGGCCAGCGCCGGATCCACCTCCAGCAGCCGGCCGAGCTCCGCCTTGCGGATCGCGTCGCCGATCCGCCGGTCGAACTCCTCCGCGTCGGGATGGAACGACGCCGGCGCCCTCTGGGTCCGCCGCGCGGAGAGATCGGCCATCACCAGCAGACCCACCCGCGCCTCCCGCACCGCGGCCGCCAGCGCCCGGCCGAGCGCGGCCGCCTGCCCGGCATCGGCGCCGGCCGGCACGCCGAAGGCCGCCACCCGCGGCAGCACACGCTCCTCCGCCAGCCGGTCGAGCAGCCACGCCGCCACCGCCAGCGACAACGGCAGCTCGGTGAGGCGCCCAGGAGGCAGGGCGGCGCGGTCGAGCCAGCGGGCAGCGCCCGCGTTGCGGCTCGGCCCCGCCGGGCCATCCGCGACCGCCGGGGCAGCGACGGCCGGGAGGCTGGCGGTGACGGGCGCGCCATACGGCACGAAGGAGCCGGCGGCGCCCGGCTCGGCCTCGCCCCAGGCCGGCGCGGGGCCGACGACCAGGAGGGCCTCCGCCTGGTCGAGCAGGGTGGCGACGGCGTGGCGGCTGGCGGAGCGGAGCGGCTCCAGGTCGGGGGTGGAGCTCCTGCCGAGCTCGGGGAGCAGCAGCGGCGGGTGCGGGACCAGGGCCGCCACGGTGATGGCCATCAGCCGACCAGGGGCAGCCGCACCGCGCCGGGGGGCAGCGGGCGCGGCGGCGGGGCGGCCGCGCAGGCGGCCGAAGGCACCGGGCGGGGACGGTGGGCGAGCACCGGACCGGCCATGAGGTGGTGCGGGGCGGCGCGCTCGACCTGGACGGTCACCAGGTCGCCGGGTTCGATGGCGGTCGCTTCGGGCACCGGGAAGTGGCAGAGCTTGTTGCTGCGGGTGCGACCGGACATCCGGGTCGCGTCCGTCTTCGAGCTGGCCCGCTCCACCAGCAGCTCGACCTCGGTGCCGACCAGCGCGCGGTTGTGCTCCAGGGCGATGCGCTCCTGGAGGGCGAGCAGCCGCTGGAAGCGCTCGCCGACCACCTCGGCGGGGACCTGGTCCGGCATGCTGGCGGCGTCCGTGCCCGGCCGCGGGGAGTACTGGAAGGTGAACGCCGAGTCGAACCGCGCCGCCTCGACCACCTCCAGGGTCTGGACGAAGTCCTCCTCGGTCTCGCCGGGGAAGCCGACGATGATGTCGGTCGAGCAGGCCACGCCAGGGATGGCGGCGCGCAGCTTGCCGAGGATCTCGAGGTAGCGGCGCCGCCGGTAGCCGCGCCGCATCAGCCGCAGCACCCGGTCCGAGCCGGACTGGAGCGGGAAGTGGACGTGCTCGCAGAGCGGCCGGCAGGCGGCCATGGCGTCGACCACGTCGTCGCGGAAATCCTTCGGGTTCGGGCTGGTGAAGCGCAGCCGCTCCAGCCCCTCGACGCCGTCGAGCCCGCGCAGCAGGTCGCCGAAGAGCTGGCGGTGGCCCGGCAGGTCGGTCCCGTAGGAGTTGACGTTCTGGCCGAGCAGGGTGACCTCGACCACGCCGCTGGCGGCGAGCGCCTGGACCTCGGCGACCACGTCGCCCACCCGCCGGCTGCGCTCCTTGCCCCGCAGCCTGGGGACGATGCAGAAGGTGCAGGTGTTGTTGCAGCCGACGCTGATGGCCACCCAGGCGGACCAGTCCGCCGCGCGGCGCGCCGGCAGCGCGGAGGGGAACGCCTGCATCTCGTCGAAGAATTCCGCCTGCGCCTCGCCCCGCAGCTTCGCGCGCTGGAGCAGGGCCGGCAGGCTGCCCACGTTGTGCGTGCCGAAGACCACGTCGACCCAGGGGGCGCGCTCCAGGACCTTGCCCTGGTCCTTCTGGGCCAGGCAGCCGCCGACGGCGATGGTCAGGCCGCGCCGCGCCTTGGTGGTCGCCAGGTGGCCGAGCGCGCCGTACAGCTTGTTGTCAGCGTTCTCGCGGACCGCGCAGGTGTTCAGCACGACCAGGTCGGCGTCGTCGGGTCCGCTGGCGGGCTCCATGCCCTGCGCCTCGAGGAGCCCGGCGATCCGCTCGGAGTCGTGCTCGTTCATCTGGCACCCGAAGGTGCGAATGTAATACCGCTCGCTCATCAGCCCGTCATGGTAACGCCCCGGACGGGACGCGCGGCGGGCCCGGCGCCGCCGGGCCCGCGCTGGTGGCTCCTCTACTTCGCGTACTCGACGCTGCGCAGCTCGCGCACCACGGTGATCTTGATCTGGCCGGGGTACTGCAGCTCCTGCTCGACCCGCTTGGCGACGTCGCGGGCCAGCACCTGCGCGGCGACGTCGTCGACGTCGTCGGGCTTCACCATGATGCGGACCTCGCGGCCGGCCTGCATGGCGAAGACCTTGTCGACGCCCGGGTAGCTGACCGCGATCTCCTCCAGCCGCTCGAGCCGCTTGACGTAGGACTCGAGCGTCTCGCGCCGCGCGCCCGGGCGGCCGCCGGAGATCGCGTCCGCCGCCTGGCAGAGCACCGCCTCCACGGTGCGCTGCTCGACCTCGCCGTGGTGGGCCTCGATCGCGTGGACCACCTCGGGCGGCTCCTTGAGCCGGCGGGCCAGCTCCGCGCCGATGATCGCGTGCGAGCCCTCGACCTCGTGGGTGAGCGCCTTGCCGATGTCGTGCAGGAAACCGCAGCGCTTGGCGAGCTGCACGTCGATGCCCAGCTCGGAGGCCATGATCCCGGCGAGGTGGGCGGTCTCGATCAGGTGGCGCAGCACGTTCTGGCCGTACGAGGTGCGGTACTTGAGCCGGCCCAGCACCCGGACCAGCTCCGGATGCAGGTCGGTGATGCCCACCTCGATGCAGGCGTCCTCGCCGGCGCGGCGGACCTCGCTCTCGACCTCGACCTTGGCGCGGTCGTAGGTCTCCTCGATGCGCGCCGGGTGGATGCGGCCGTCGGAGACGAGCTTCTCCAGCGTGAGCCGGCCGACCTCGCGGCGGACCGGGTCGAAGCAGGACAGCAGGACGGCCTCGGGCGTGTCGTCGATGATCAGGTTGACCCCGGTCACCGCCTCGAAGGCCCGGATGTTGCGGCCCTCGCGGCCGATGATGCGGCCCTTCATGTCGTCCGACGGCAGCGGAAGGACGGCCACGGTCGACTCGGAGGTCTGCTCCGAGGCCACCCGCTGGATCGCCAGGGTGACGATCTTGCGGGCCCGCCGCTCCGCCTCCTCGCGGGCCTGCTGCTCGAGGTCGCGGACCAGGCCCATCGCGTCGCGCTTGGCCTCCTCCTCGACCTGCTTCATCAGCACGCTCTTCGCCTCGCCGGCGGTCATGCCGGCGACCTGCTCCAGCCGGCGGCGCTGCTCCTCGAGCGACTGGTCGAGCTCGCGGCGGGTGGCGTCCGCCCCCAGCTCCCGCTCCGCCACGTTGGCCTCGCGCCGGTCGAGCGTGGTGAGCTTGCCCTCGAGGGCCTCCTCGCGGACCAGCAGGCGCTCCTCCCGGCGCTGGACCTCCAGCATTCGGGTCCGGGCCTCATCCTCAGCTTGAGATCGAAGCCTTGTGGACTCTGTCTCCGCGCTCTGCCGGATCTGCAACGCTGCGTCGCGAGCTTCGACCGCGGCTTCCCGTTGCGTCGTCTCCGCTTGCCGGCGTGCGTCCTCGAGGATGCTCCGCGCCTGCTGCTGCGCCGAGCCGAGCACACCGACCGCCTGTTTCCGCTGGTAGATCGCGCCGACGGCAAAGCCAACGATGATTCCGACAAGGACTCCTACGATGATGCCGGCCAGCACAGCGGCCTCCTTTGCGCTCCATCCGGCCGGAACGTCCAGCCGGTTCAAGGCCGCTGGGCGTGGCCGCCGACCATAAGGCCCCCAGGAGCGACAGCAGCGCCGAGCGGCCGCCCGGCGCTGCGGAGGCGTATCTCGATTACGACCAGTAGGCCGCGTCCATGAGGACGGCTACAGACGAGGAACGGGTGACCAAGAGGGCAGTCCCCTGCCTCCTGAAGTAGGTTGTCCGCTGGACGATCGAGTCACCATGGGTTACGTAATCAAGAGTCAGGCTCGGCAAGACCGGGCAAGCTCAGCGTAGGCCGTGATAGTTGCTCGGTCAAGGAATGGCAGGTCAAGG
>DASVXQ010000214.1:0-4836 GCA_036392615.1 Actinomycetes bacterium
GAAGCGGGCCAGGAACGCCGGGTCGTGGGCGTACTGGGCGAGCAGGATCTTGATCGCCACCCTGCGGGCGAGCAGCCGGTCGTGGCCCTCGTAGACCTCGGCCATCCCGCCCGCGCCAAGCAGCCGGCCCAGCTCGTAGCGGCCCAGCAGGACCTGTGGCGTGGTGCCCATTCTTCAGTCGCCCTCTTTGCTTCCGTTCCCGCCCTTGTCCTTGCCCGGGCGCCCACTGACCTCCAACTCCACCGTGCTCCCGTGCGCCACCGCGCTGTCGGGTACCGGCGACATGGAGACCACCACACCGTGCCGGCCGCCGCCACCGTCGCGCTGCACGACCACCTGGAGGTCGAGCGCGCGCAGCTTGGCGGTCGCGTCGCCGAGCCGCTCGCCGCGAAGATCGGGCAGCCGTACCTGCGAGGTGGCGAGGGCCGCGCCGTTCCCACCGGCGCGCCCGGCCGGCGTCGTGGCCGTCGGCCGCGGGGTGCCTGCCTCCCCGTTGTGCCTCGAGATCACGAGCGGCAAGGCTAACAAGGCCACAAGGCTGAGCGCGAGTCCGAGCAGCCAGGTCGCCCAGCGGCGGCCCCGCCGCTGACCGGGATGCTCCCCTCGCGCCAACCGTCCCGGTCGCAGTGGCGGACCGACCCCGCCGGGCCACGCGTCGCCCGGCACCGGCGCCCACGCCATCGGCGGCGTGTCCTCGCCGCCGATGGCGGCCTCGCGACCGCGCCCGACGACTCCGCGCCGCGCCACCGGCTCGGCCCGCGGCAGGGCGGTGGTGATCGCCTCCGGTGCCGCGCCGCCCGGTGGCGACTCCCGCGGGTCCTGATCGTGGGGCTGCTCGGCGTCCGCCGCCGGCGCCTCGCTGCCGCCCGGCACGTCCGGGCCGTCCGGCACGTCCGGCAGGTGCAGGGCGGGCAGCGCGACCGTCTGGTCGTCGTTCGGGCCGGAGGGGTCGCGGCCGAGCCGGGCGTCGCGCAGCGCGGCGGCCATGCTGGCGGCCGACGGGAACCGGTCGCCCGGCTGCTTGCCGAGCGACCGCATGATCAGCCGGGCGGCCGGCTCGGGCAGGTCCGCGACGTGGTCCCTGGGGTCGGGCACCGGCGCGGAGACGTGCTGCGTGGCGATCGCCACCGCACTGCGCCCCTGGTACGGCGTGGTGCCGGTGACCGACTCGAACAGCACGCAGCCGAGCGAGTACAGGTCGGCGGCCGGCCCGACGGGGTTGCCCTGGGCCTGCTCCGGCGCCACGTAGTTGGCGCTGCCGAGCACCATGCCCGGCCGCGTCAGCGTGGTCGCCCGCGCGGCCCTGGCGATGCCGAAGTCGGTGACCTTCACCTGGCCGCCGCGGTCGATCAGGATGTTGGCCGGCTTGACGTCGCGGTGGACCACCCCGTGGGTGTGGGCGGCCGACAGCGCCGCAGCGACCTGCTCGGCGATCGCGAAGGCGTGCTGCCAGGGCAGCGGGCCGCCGCGCGCGATCCGCTCGGCCAGGGTGTCGCCGTCGACCAGCTCCATCACGATGAACGGCTCGCTGGAGCGCTCGCCGTAGTCGTAGACCCTGGCCACGCCCGGGTGGCTGATGACCGCGGCCGCGCGCGCCTCGCGCCGGAACCGCTCCAGGAAGGTGGCGTCGTCGGCCAGCACCCGCTTGAGGATCTTGACCGCGACCGGCCGGCCCAGGTGGGTGTCGACCGCGCGGTGGACCGTGCCCATCCCCCCGGTGGCGATCAGCTCCCCGAGCTGGTACCGCTCCGCCAGCATGGTCGGCTGCATCAGGACGCACCGTTCAGGTACGCCTGCATGACCGCCTTGACGATCGGCGCGGAGACCCGCCCGCCGGTCGCCTCGCTGCCCAGCTCGCCGCCGTCCTCGACGATCGCCGCCACCGCGATCGACTTGCCGCCCTTGGAGGTCGCGCCGACGAACCAGGCGTGCGGCGGCTCGTTCGTGCCGTGCTGGGCGGTGCCGGTCTTGCCGTAGACGTCGAGGTTCTCGATCCGGGCCGCCGAGCCGGTGCCCTCCGGCCCGTTGACCACCTGCAAGAGCATCTGGTGGAGCTGGTCGGCCACGTCGCCGGGGATCGCCTGGCCGAGCGACTTCGGCTCGAAGCGCTTGACGGTCTTGGTGCCGTCGGGGGAGAGCACCCGGTCGACCACGTAGGGTGCCATGCGCTGCCCGCCGTTGGCGACCGTGGCGATCACCGAGGCCATCTGGAGCGGCGAGACCCGCACGTCGCGCTGGCCGATGGCGCTCTGGGCCAGCGAGGGCTTGTCCATGC
This sequence comes from Actinomycetes bacterium, assembly GCA_036392615.1. Lineage (GTDB taxonomy): Bacteria > Actinomycetota > CALGFH01 > CALGFH01 > CALGFH01 > DASVXQ01. The sequence goes on from DASVXQ010000214.1 coordinate 2,276, forward strand.
TGGTGGGGATCTGGCTCTCGGCCGCGCCGGGGAGCTGGAACGGGCTCCTGGCGTTGAGGCCGAACTTCTCCGCCTCGTCGACCAGCCGCTTGACGCCGAGGTCCACGCCGAGGTGGGCGAACCAGGTGTTGCAGGAGACCTCGAGCGCCTCGGTGAGGGTCAGCGGGTCCTTGCCGCCGAAGCAGTTCTCCCCGCCGAAGTTCTCGATCGCCCGGCTGGTCTGCGGCGGGGTGTAGGTGCGCTCGTTCTTGCGGGCGGAATCCGGGTTCAGGCCGCTCTCCAGCGCCGCCGCGGCGGTGATGACCTTGAAGGTCGACCCGGGCGGGTACAGCTCGCCGGCAGCGCGGTTGAGCAGCGGCTTGTCCGGGTCCTTGTTGAGCTGGTTCCAGGCCCTGCGGACCTTGTCGGTGTCGTGGCTCGACAGGTCGTTGGGGTCGTAGCGCGGGAAGGTGGTCATCGCCAGCACCTTGCCGGTGGCCGGGTCCAGCGCCACCACCGCGCCCTTGCGCCCGCCGAGCGCCTCCTCGGCCGCGTGCTGCGCCGCCGGGTCCAGGGTCAGCACCAGGGTGCCGCCCGGGTTGGGCCGCGCGGTCAGCAGGTCGCTCAGGTTCTGGGCGAACTGCTCCGGGGCCTTGCCGAGCAGGAACGAGTTGAACTCGCTCTCGGCCAGCGAGCGGCCGAACACCAGCGAGTCGAAGCCGGTGATCATGCCGTAGCGGGGGCCCTGCGGGTAGCGGCGCTCGTACTTGAGCACGTCGTCGGTCGGGATCGACCTGGCCACCGGGGTGCCGTCCGGCAGCACGATCTGGCCGCGCTCGATCGAGTACTCCTTGACCAGCACGCGGCCGTTGCGCGGGTCGTTGTTGAGCCGGTCGGCGGCCACCACCTGCCAGTAGAAGGGCGCGGCGAACAGCAGCATGAAGCCGGCCATCACCACCACGGCCACCCGGCGGATCTGCCTGTTCATCGGGCGACGGTCACCTCCCCTTCCTGGGAGGGCGCCGCCGGCGCGGCCCGCGACGGCGCCGAGGTGACGTCGCTCGACACCCGGCAGAGCAGCGCGATCAGCGCGTAGTTGGCCACCACGCTGGAGCCGCCGAAGCTCACGAACGGCAGGGTGATGCCGGTCAGCGGGATCAGCCGGGTGACGCCGCCGACGATCACGAACACCTGCAGCCCGAAGCCGATCACCAGCCCGCCGACCAGCAGCTTGCCGAAGTCGTCGCTGGTGGCCAGCGCGATCCGCAGCCCCCGGAAGACCATCAGCAGGTAGACCAGCAGGATCGCGGTGACGCCGACCAGGCCGAGCTCCTCGCCCATGGCGGGGAAGATGAAGTCGGTCGACGCCGCCGGGATCGTCTGCGGCCTGCCCTGGTCCCAGCCCTGGCCGAGGATGCCGCCGTTGGCCATCGCGAACAGGCCCTGGACGAGCTGGAAGCCCTTGCCGTTGTAGTCCGCCCAGGGGTTCCGCCAGGTCTGCACGCGCACCTGGAGGTGGCTGAACAGCTGGTAGGCCAGGAACGCGCCCAGCAGGAACAGCACCAGGCCGGCGGCAACGTAGGAGAAGCGCCCGGTGGAGACGTACAGCAGTCCCACGAACACCCCGAAGAACAGCAGGCTGGTGCCGAGGTCCTTCTCGAAGAACAGCACGAACAGGCTGACGCCCCAGGCCATCACCAGGGGCATGAAGTACTTCACCTCTGGGAGCAGCACGCCGCCCACCCGGTAGGTGGCGGTGGCCAGCAGCTCCTTGTGCTCGGCGAGGTAGGCGGCCAGGAACACCACCAGCGCGATCTTGGCGACCTCGGACGGCTGGCCGGAGAAGGGGCCGACCTTGACCCACAGGCGCGCGCCGAAGACCTCCCGGCCGATGAACGGCATCGCCGGCAGCACCAGCAGGAACAGACCGCCGAGCAGCCAGGTGTAGCGGTAGCGGTCCAGCACCCGGTGGTCGCGGATGAAGATCACCACCGCGCAGAACACCGCCACGCCGAGCACCGTCCAGAGCGCCTGCGAGGGCGCCTGCGCCGAGCGGGAGCTGGCGTAGTCGAGCCGCCGGATCATCACCAAGCCGAGCCCGTTGAGCAGCGCGGCGCCCGGCAGCAGCAGCGGGTCGGCCTGCGCGGCGAAGCGGCGCAGCACCAGGTGCGCGCCGATGAACAGCACCGCCAGAGTGATGCCGTAGCCGAGCGTGCCGGAGGGGACCTTGTTCTGCGCGGTCAGCCCCACGATCACGTAGGCGCCGACCGACAGGATCAGCGCAAGGAGCAAAAGCGAAAGCTCGACGTTCCGTCTGGACTCCAACGTCAGCCCCTCGCCTTTGCCTTGGTGGTGGTCGGGGCGACGGTGGTGGCTGGTGCGACGGTGGTCGGCGCCGCCTGCGAGCCGGTCGCGCAGCCCTGCTGGGTGAACACGAACGGCGAGCACTGCGCGATGCGGCGGGCGTCCGCCAGGCTGGCGGCGCTCACGCCCTCGTCCAAGCGGGGCGCGTAGCCGGCGGCGACCCGGTCCCGTCCGATGCCGGTGCGCTCGACCACGCGCGACAGGCGCAGGCCGGCGAC
>DASVXQ010000215.1:0-2349 GCA_036392615.1 Actinomycetes bacterium
CAGCCGCCGCTTCTGCTCGTCCTTGGAGATATGCAGGTAGAACTTGATGACCGTGACCCCGGACATGGTCAGCGCATACTCGAACTGGTTGATGGCTTCGTAGCGGGGCCGCCAGACCGTCTGGGGGACCAGACCCTTGACCCGCACGATGAGCACGTCCTCGTAGTGGGAGCGGTTGAAGATCGTGATCATGCCTTTGCCAGGCACGCGGGCGTGGTAGCGCCACAGGAAGTCGTGGTCCAGCTCCTCGGCGGAGGGCGCCTTGAACGACCAGACCTGGCAGCCCTGCGGGTTGACGCCCTGGAAGACGCCCTTGATGGTGCCGTCCTTGCCGCCGGTGTCCATCGCCTGCAGCACCATCAGCAGGGAGCGCTTGTGCTCGCCGTACAGCCGGGCCTGTAAGTCCCGGATGCGCTTGCGCTGCTTGTCGAGCTCGTCGGCGACGTCCTTCTTGCGGGCATAGTGCTCGGACTCGTCCGGGTCCACGTCGGCCAGCCGGACACCGCGCTCGGGGTCGACTCGGAACCGCGGGTAGTCCGGGTCGGGTGGCGGCGAGGTCACCACTACCTGCTCGGGCGCGGCGACCTTAGCCGCCGCGTTGGCGCGGCGGTCGGCCGCCGCTCGGCCGCCGGCCCGGGTGGCCCGGTCGGTGCTGCTGGTTGGCTTGGCGGTCATCGGTCCTGCCCCCTTCACCGGCGTCCGCGGTGGGACAGCTCTACCCAGCAAAACGCCAGGTGACGCCTGAGCCCTGGTGTCTGGCGACAGTCCGGTCAGAGGCCTATGGAACGCCTCGAAGGGCCTAGAGCAGTCAAGTCGCATGTTGTGGTGTAGCTCGTGATCGTCGTTGAGGACATGGGTGTTCAGGGAGCGGTGAGCTGGGGCACCTCCTGGTCGTTGGTGGCGGCTGCGGGGTCGTGGGGAGCTGTGAGGACCAGCGCCAGGGAGGACTCGGAGAGGTAGCGGCGCCCGACCAGCCACTCGTCGTTTTGCTCCAGCAGCAGCATGCCGGCAAGGCGCAGCAGGGCGGCGTCGTTGGGGAAGATCCCGACCACGTCGGAGCGGCGGCCGATCTCACGGTTGACCCGCTCCAGCGGGTTGGTGGAGCGCAACTTGGAGTGGTGCTCAGCCGGGAACGCGTAGAAGGCCAGCAGCTCGGGTTCGGCGTCCTCCAGCAGCTGGGCGACCTTGGGGGCGTGGGGGCGGAGCTGGTCGACGACCTGGCCCAGCCGGGCCTGAGCCTGCCGGCCGTCGGTGGCGGTGAAGATCCCGCGGATCGCACCGGAGACCAGTGGCTGCTGCGCCCTGGTGACGTGGCCAAGCATGTCCCGCAGAAAGTGGACGGTGCAGCGTTGCCAGGGGCAACCAAGCACCTGCGCGATCGCGGCCTTCAACCCCTGATGAGCGTCAGAGATGCACAACCGGACGCCGTCCAGCCCACGCGAGCGCAACGAGCGGAGGAACGCCCGCCAGAAGCTCTCGGTCTCCGCCTCGCCGACGTCCAGGCCGATCACCTCCCGGCGGCCCGACTCGTGGACGCCATAGGCGATCACCAGCGCCTTGTGCCGCACCCCACCAGGCTCGCGGACCCGCTCCACCTTGGCGTCCAACCACAGGTAGGGGTAGGCACCCTCCAACGGTCGCTCCCGGAAGACGCGAACCTGGGCGTCCAGGCCACGGCACAACCTGGACACCTGATCCTTGCTCATCCCCTGCAGCCCCAGCTGGGCGACCAGCCGGTCGACCTTGCGGGTCGACACGCCGTTCACATAGGCCTCCTGCACGACCGCGACCAGTGCCTGCTCCGCCCGCCGGCGCGGCTCCAAGAAGCTGGGGAAGTAGCTGCCCTGGCGCAGCTTGGGGATCGCCAGCTCGAGCTCGCCGACCCGGGTGTCCCAGGCCCGCGGCCGATACCCATTGCGGTGCGTCGTCCGGTCCGGGGTGCGCTCGCCCAGCTCGGCACCGATCCTGCCGGCGACCTCGGCCTCCATCAGCTGGCTGGCCATCCACGCCACGCTCTCCCGCAGCACATCGGCATGCTCGTCCTGCAGGAGCTTGTCGGCGAGCTGGGCAGCGGTCATCCTGGGCCCTTCGGCCATCGCGTGTGTCTCCTTCGTCGATCCTTGGACAGACCGACGATCATGAAGCCCGCGGTGGCCGAACTCACATCCAGCCCTGCGGCCCTGCTACACCACTCTCTCCTACTCGACCCGGTGTCGCAGCATGCCAGCGCCGCGATTCTGATCGCGACCCGATCGGACGGATTCGAAGTCAGGCGGTTGGGTGATGCTGTAGATCGATGGCCACCGGCAGGGAGACCTCGCGCCAGCCACGCAGGTCGCCGGCGTAGCC
>DASVXQ010000216.1:0-3263 GCA_036392615.1 Actinomycetes bacterium
CAGCGTGCGCGCGGTGCTGGCCACCCCGGTCCAGCTCGATGGACGAAGCCTGGGGACACTCTCGGTCGTGGGCGCCTCATCACGGTCATGGTCGGAGCGAGAGGCCCAGGCGATTCGTGGCCACGCGGCCACGCTGGGAGGGCTGCTGGTGACCGCGGCCGACGCTGTCGAGCATCGGCGACAGGCTGGCCAGCTTCGAACTGCCTTGGACACCCGGATCGTGATCGAGCTGGCCAAGGGCATACTGATGGAGCGCAAGCAGCTACCCCCCTCACAGGCGTTCCAACTGCTACGGCGGATGGCTCGCTCAAGCAGCCGCCGGCTGGTCGACGTGGCCGCCCAGGTCATCGCCAACACAGATGCCTGATAGAGAAGCATCAGCTCGGGGAAGTAGAAGATCGCTCGCGGAGCTGCGGCGAGTGGCTGACGAGGCCGCCCGGCGAGAGGACCGCCTGGACAGGCGTATGCATGGCTGACCTGCCCGATGCTGCTCGTGCTGGCCAGAAGGCCGATCCGGTGCCCCACGGGAGGCGATGCTGGCCGCGGTGAACACCCGGCCGACCGCCTTCAGTAGTTCCATCCGCAGGTCAAGCCGGCACGGTGCCGTGCGGTCACGCCATCCCGCTGGACGGCCCAGGGAGCTGGCCGACCTCACTGTCCGCTTCGCTGAAGCCTTGGCACTCATGTGGTCGGGCCCTGCCAAGGGCGCGCGCCACCGTGGGGCAGGTGGGCAGCGATGCCCGGCTGTCAAGCACGAATGGGCATCACCGCGGCGGCCTGCGCTGCGGCGTGGAGCCGGACATTCGCGCTCAACAGCCACCATGGGACACGGGCAGCCAACCTGGTGAGGCCTACCGGCCAGACCGTCCCCGTTGCGGCCGAAACTGGCCCCATAACTGCCGGTGCTGTGGAGTCTCCCAGCCTGCATCTTTGCAAGTGGGCACGGCGGTAAGGCTCCGATCCATGGTAAGGATGGGGTCGCCAGTTCGATTCTGGCGGGGGGCTCCAAAGAGGTTCTGACCAGCGGAAACGCTGGTCAGTTTCCGTTCCGGGCAGGATCGGCGAAGGGGCATAACGCTTACTCACACCATCCCTTCGCCAAACTCGCGGCCATGGATACGCCCGCTTCGCCCAGCCTGCGCCGCTCCTTTGAGCTGCACCTTCGCGCCGAGGACCGCGCGGACAACACCATCGCCAGCTACCTGGAGAGCATCCGCCAAGCCGAGGCGTTCCTGGCCACCCTTGGCAAGGATCTCTTGGACGCCGACCGTAGCGACCTGGAGACGTTCCTGGCCGACCTGCTCGCCCGTCGCGCCGCCTCGACCGCCTCGACCGCCGCGACCCGCCACAAGGCCCTGCGCATCCTCTACGGCTGGTTGGAGGAGGAGGGCGAGATCAGCGCCAACCCGATGGCGAAGCTGCGTCCGCCGATCGTCCCAGAGCACCCAGTGCCGATCGTCCCCGACGACGGACTCCGGCGACTGCTGGCCACCTGCGCCGGCAAGGACTTCGAGGCGCGCCGCGACACCGCGCTGATCATGTTCTTCCTCGACACCAGCGCGCGCCATGGCGAAGCCGCCGGCCTCAAGCTCGTCGACCTAGACTTCGACTACCAGGCTGCCACGGTGCTTGGCAAGGGTCGCCGTGAACGCACGCTGCCGTTTGGCCGCAAGACCGTTCTGGCCCTGGACCGTTACCTCCGAGCCCGCCTCCGGCATCGCGACAGCGAGCTGCCATGGCTGTGGTTGGGGCAGCGTGGCCAGCTCACCGCCTGGGGTATCCAGCAGGTGCTGCGTCGTCGAGGCCGACAGGCCGGCCTACCAGGGCTGCACCCGCACCAGCTTCGCCACACCTTCTGCCACCAGTGGCGCGCCGAGGGGGGCAACGAGACGGACCTCATGCGCCTTGCCGGCTGGCGGTCCCCCGCGATGCTGCACCGCTATGGCGCCTCCGCCGCCGACGCCCGCGCCCGCGAGGCCCACCGCCGTCTGTCACCAGGTGACCGGCTGTAAGCCGGCACCTGTCTATTTGGTCGGGCTGCTTGCCTCCTAAGACGTCGTTTCGCTCCCTTTGGGCGTGGAGGGCTGATGATGCCGAAGTCGCTGCCAGGCATGCGGGGGCTTCCCGCCGTCCGTAACGTTGCCGGGACGGAGGCCAGCCACACTGGCACGTGATCATGCCAGGTGCGAGGTGGGTGAGGTGGTGATGCCGCAGACCGACGGTGCGCGGCGGAGGCCGGTGCCGGTAACCTCCGCGGCCCGGAGGCTGTCGCCGCACTGGTGGCCGGCCGGGCTGGCGTGGGCGCTGTGGGCGCTGGCCATGCTCAGCCTGGCCGCGGTCGCCTGGCTGGACCACCTGCTGCGCCAGGCCGGCCGGCCCGATCTGGTGGTCCTGACGGTTCAGGGCGCGACCAACGCCGCGCTGCCGCACGTGGGCGTGGCCACGGTCGGGGCGGTGGTGGCCAGCCGCCGGCCCCGCCACCCGGTCGGGTGGCTCCTGCTGGCCATCGGCCTGCTCCCCAACGCCAGCATGCCCGTGTTCGCCTACGCAAACTACGGGCTGGCGGCCCACCCCGGCAGGCTGCCTGGCGCCCGATGGGCCGCCCTGTACCTGCCCGCGTTCGCGGCCGCGGCGCTGGCCTTGCTCGGGGTTGTGCTGCTGCTCACTCCCACCGGCTCGCTGCCGTCGCGCCGCTGGCGCTGGTGGGCCGGGGGCGCGGCCATCGCGCTGGTCGGGCTGCTGGGGGCGGTGGCCCTTGCGCCCAACCCCCTCACCCGGCCCTACCAGGCACCCACCACCCCGTTCGACCTGCGCGGCTTTCAGGGCCCAGTGCTGGGCGTCTACCAGGCGGGCTTCGGCCTGGCCGCGGTGGCCGTGGTGGTGGGCGCCGCTTCGCTGCTGGCGCGCTTTCGCCGTGCCCGCGGCGTCGAACGGCAACAGTTGCGGTGGGTGGCGCTGGCGGCGGTGGTCGTGGCGTTGCTGGTCGTGGCCGTTGCCGCAGACGAGGCGGCCGGCGGCCCCACCGTGGTGGACCCGGCCCTGGCGGGTGTGCTGTCGCTGGCGGTCCTGGAGGTTGGGGTGGGCGCAGCGGTGCTGCGCTACCGGCTGTACGACCTGGACCGCATCGTCAGCCGCACGGTGGCGTATGGGCTGCTCACGGTGCTGCTGGGCGGCGGCTATGCCGTGGTGGTCCTGGGCCTGGGCGAGCTGCTCGGCCGGCGCAGTCCGAGCCTGGTGGTGGCCGGGGCGACCCTGGCCGTGGC
>DASVXQ010000217.1:0-8252 GCA_036392615.1 Actinomycetes bacterium
TGGGCGCCAGCCGCCGCCAGGTGCTCGGCTCGGTGCTGACCGAGGCCGCCCTGGTCGGCCTGGTCGCCTCGGCGATCGGCCTGGGGCTGGGCGTGGTGATCGCGCTGGGGCTGCGCGCCCTGCTGAGCGCGCTCGGCATCGACCTGCCCTCCACCGGGACGGTCTTCGAGCTCCGCACGGTGATCGTCTCGCTGGTGGTGGGCGTGGTCATCACGCTGGTGTCCTCGTTCCTGCCGGCGCTCAAGGCGACCCGGGTGCCGCCGGTGGCGGCGATGCGGGCCGAGCTGGCCACGCCGCCGTCCCGCTCGATCCGGCGCCGCTCGATCATCGGCTCGCTGGTGACCCTGGTCGGCGTGGGCCTGCTCGTGCTCGGCCTGTTCCGCGACATGAGCAACCGGCTGACGGCCGTGGCCACCGGCGCGGTGGTGATCTTCCTCGGCATCGCGGTGCTCAGCCCGCTGATCGCCCGGCCGCTGGCCAGGTGGATCGGCTGGCCGTTCGCCACCGCCTTCCGGCTGCCCGGCAACCTCGCCAGGCAGAACGCCATGCGCAACCCGCGCAGGACCGCCGCGACCGCCGCGGCGCTGATGATCGGCCTGGCGCTGGTGACCTTCTCCGGCACCTTCGTCTCGTCCGCCAAGGCGTCGATCGACGACGTGCTCGACAGGACCGTGTCGGCCGACTACATCGCCACCACGCAGAACTTCCAGGGCTTCAGCCCGGACGTGGCCAAGCGGATGGAGGCGCTGCCCGAGCTCCAGGCGGTCACCTCGAGCCGCTACGGCGGCTGGCGGCTGGACGGCAGGTCGATGAGCCTCCAGGCGGTCGACCCGAGCGCCTACGACAGCATGGTGCGCACCGAGACGATCTCGGGGAGCATGGCCGATCTTCAGAACGGCGGCGTGGCGGTGGTCGAGGACCTCGCCAAGCAGCACAACTGGAAGGTGGGCAGCGTCATCCCCATGGAGTTCCCCAGGGACGGCGTGCAGCGGGTGCCGCTCAAGGCCATCTACAAGGACAACCAGCTCAACGGCAGCGTGCTGCTGTCGCTCAGCGACTACCAGCAGGGCTACAGCACCCAGCTCGACTCGATGGTGATCGCCAAGGCGAAGGACGGCGTCAGCCCGGCCACCTCGCGGGCCGCCATCGACCGGGTGGTGGGCGAGTTCCCCAACGTCCAGGTCCAGGACATGGCGCAGTACAAGCAGAAGACCGGGCAGCAGCTCGACCAGCTGCTCAACCTGGTCCGCAGCCTGCTCGCCTTCGCGATCGTGATCGCGCTGTTCGGGATCGTGAACACCCTGGCGCTGTCGGTCTTCGAGCGGGTCCGCGAGCTGGGCCTGCTGCGGGCGGTCGGCGCGACCAGGCGCCAGGTGCGGGCGATGATCCGCTGGGAGGCGGTGATCATCTCGGTGCTCGGCGCGATCCTCGGGATGCTGGTCGGGGTGTTCTTCGGCTGGACCATGGTGCGGGCGCTGTCCTCCGAGGGCTTCCGGGTGTTCACCGTCCCGGGGGCGCAGCTGGTCGCCTACGTGATCCTGGCGGCGATCGCCGGGGTGCTGGCGGCGATCCTGCCGGGCCGGCGCGCCGCCAAGGTCGACATGCTGCGGGCGATCACCACCGAGTAGCTCGACCGAGACCTCCGGGGGGAGGTGCGGCGGCCCCAGGAAGCGCGCTTCCTGGGGCCGCCGCCTTTGCCCGGTCGCCGCTGGGCGCCGCCGGTGCCAGAGTGATGGCGACAGTCGCCGAGAAAGGGGGACACGCTGAGCGTTCTGGACGAGGGGGGCGTCGACGCCGACCCGATCACGCAGTTCGGGCGCTGGTACGCCGACGCGCAGGCGGCCGACCTGATCGAGCCCACCGCCATGACGCTGGCCACCACCGGCGCGGACGGCCGCCCGTCGGCGCGGATGGTGCTGCTCAAGGGCGTCGACCAGCGCGGCTTCGTGTTCTACACCAACTACGGCAGTCGCAAGGCGGCGGAGCTCGACGGCGGCGGGGCGGCCGCGCTGGTGTTCTGGTGGCCGCCGCTCCAGCGCCAGGTGCGCGTCGAGGGCAGCGTCGAGCGGGTGAGCCGCGAGGAGTCCGAGGCGTACTTCCGCACCCGGCCGGTCGGCAGCCGGCTGGGCGCGTGGGCCTCCGCGCAGAGCCAGGTGATCCCCGGGCGCGAGGTGCTGGAGCGGCGCCTTTTCGAGCTCCAGGAGCAGTTCGGCGACGGCGAGGTGCCGCTGCCCCCCTTCTGGGGCGGCTACCGGGTACGGCCCGAGGTGATCGAGTTCTGGCAGAACCGCCCGGACCGCCTGCACGACCGGCTCCGCTACCGTCGCGTAGGGGAGGGCTGGACGATCGAGCGCCTCAGCCCGTGAGCGCGGCACCAGAGGGGAGGCAGGCATGGCGGCCAGGCGCGTCCGCATCACCGGGGACCTGTACCACCAGCGGGTCCCGGAGGGGGCGGTGAAGGTCACCCGGCCGGGGCGCTGGGGCAACCCGCACCCGATCGGCAAGGCGTGCAAGCCCTGCGGCGGCACGGTGCACGACCGGATGGAGGCGATCGCCCGGTATCGCGAAGCGGTCGATCCGGAGCTGGTGCGGCGCGAGCTGCGCGGCAGAGACCTCGCCTGCCGGTGCGCGCCGGACGAGCCGTGCCACGCCGACGTGCTGCTGGAGATCGCCAACCGCTAGCCCGCTCCAGGCCGCTGGGCTGGAGCTCCTTGCTCTGCCTGGCCCTCGGGCACCTCCTATGATTGAGGACAGCGGCGGGGGGCTGACCGATCGGATGGAGGTCGAGGCATGGCAGGCGCGGCAGGAGTCGAAGTCCATGGTCCCGCGCAGGCGAAGTATGGGCGGATCCTGACCCCCGAGGCGCTCGACTTCGTCGCCACGCTCCAGCGTGAGCTCGGGACGACCAGGAAGGACCTGCTGGAGCGGCGCGTCCAGCGGCAGCGGGAGTTCGACGCCGGTGAGCTGCCCGACTTCCTCCCGTCCACCGCCGGGGTGCGCGACGGCGACTGGCGGGTGGCGCCGCAGCCGGCCGACCTGGCCGACCGCCGGGTCGAGATCACCGGCCCGACCGAGCGCAAGATGCTGATCAACGCGCTCAACTCGGGTGCCAAGGTGTTCATGGCCGACTTCGAGGACGCCAACGCCCCGACCTGGGAGAACATGTTCGGCGGCCAGGCGAACCTGATCGACGCCATCGAGCGGACCATCGCCTTCGAGGGCCCGGAGGGCAAGCAGTACCGGCTCAACGACGAGGTCGCCAAGCTGCTGGTGCGGCCGCGCGGCTGGCACCTGCCCGAGAAGCACCTGCTGGTCGACGGCGAGCCCGCCTCGGGCAGCCTGGTCGACTTCGGCCTGTACTTCTTCCACTGCGCGTCCCGCCTGCTGGAGCGCGGCTCCGGCCCCTACTTCTACCTGCCCAAGCTGGAGAGCCACCTGGAGGCGCGGCTGTGGAACAGCGCCTTCGAGCTGGCGCAGGACCGGCTCGGCGTCCCGCGCGGCACCATCAAGGCGACCGTGCTGATCGAGACCATCACGGCCGCGTTCGAGATGGAAGAGATCCTCTACGAGCTGCGTGACCACTCCGCCGGCCTGAACGCCGGCCGCTGGGACTACATGTTCTCGGTGATCAAGAAGTTCCGGAACCGGCGCGAGTTCACCCTGCCGGACCGCAACAAGGTCACCATGACCGTGCCGTTCATGCGCGCCTACACCGAGCTGCTGGTCAAGACCTGCCACCAGCGGGAGGCGCCGGCCATCGGCGGCATGGCCGCCTTCATCCCCAGCCGCCGCGACCCCAAGGTCAACGAGACCGCCCTGGCCAAGGTGCGCGAGGACAAGCAGCGCGAGTCCGGCGACGGCTTCGACGGCACCTGGGTGGCGCACCCGGACCTGGTGCCGGTGGCGATGGAGTGCTTCGACGCGGTGCTCGGCTCGCGGCCCAACCAGATCGACCGCAAGCGCGAGGAGGTGCAGGTCACCGCCCAGCAGCTGCTCGACGTGGCGGCCACCGGGGGCGACACCACCGAGGAGGGCCTGCGCAACGACGTCAACGTCGGCATTCAGTACCTCTCCTCGTGGCTGCGCGGCACCGCCGCGGTGGGCATCTTCAACCTGATGGAGGACGCCGCCACCGCTGAGATCGCCCGCTCGCAGGTCTGGCAGTGGGTCCACAACCAGGTGCGCCTGGCCGAGGGCCAGGTGGTCACACCCGACCTGGTGCGCTCGGTGATCGACGAGGAGCTGGAGAAGATCCGGCGCGACGTCGGCGACGAGGTCTACGCCTCCAGCCGAGCCAAGGAGGCCCGCGAGCTGTTCGAGCTGGTCGGTCTGAACGACGACTTCATCGAGTTCCTGACGTTGCCCGCCTACGACTACCTGGATTAGCCACGGCGCTTCCGTGGCGGGAGGCCCCGATCTATGCGGGGGGAGCTCGCTCCCCCCGGCAACCCCAAGAGCGCCTGTGCCAACGTAACCTGGTTACCTAGCCTCCCGTAGGCAGGAAGGGGGCCATGGGATGGTCGACAGAGCGGAGCTCATCAGGCGGATGACCGCCGCGGTCGGTGCCAGGGCGGTGATCTCCGAGCACAACCAGCTCCGCACCTACGAGTGCGACGGGCTGGCGGCGTTCCGCGTGACCCCGAGCCTGGTGGTGCTGCCGGAGAGCGCGGAGCAGGTCCAGGCGGCCGTTCGGGTCTGCCACCAGGCGGGCGTGCCGTTCGTGGCCCGGGGCTCCGGCACCGGCCTGTCCGGAGGCGCCCTGCCGGTCTCGGACGGCGTGCTGATCGTGCTGGCGCGCATGCGGCGGATCCTCGAGATCGACATCGAGAACCAGCGCGCGGTGGTCGAGCCCGGGGTGATCAACCTGGACGTCACCAAGGCGGTCGCGCCGCAGGGCTACTACTACGCCCCCGACCCGTCCAGCCAGCAGGTCTGCTCGATCGGCGGCAACGTGGCCGAGAACTCGGGCGGCGCCCACTGCCTGAAGTACGGCTTCACCACCAACCACGTCACCGGGCTGGAGGTCGTCCTGCCGGACGGCGAGATGGTCCACCTCGGCGGCAAGGCGCCCGATGTGCCAGGCTACGACCTGGTCGGGGCGTTCGTCGGCTCGGAGGGCACCCTTGGCATCGCCACCAAGATCACCGTGCGGCTGCTGCGCAAGCCCGCCTCGGTGAAGACCCTGCTGGCCGCCTACAAGGGCACCGACGCGGCCGGCGAGGCGGTCTCCGGCGTGATCGGCGCTGGCATCGTCCCGGCGGCCATCGAGATGATGGACGCGCTGGCGATCGAGGCGGCCGAGGCCGCCGTCCACCCCAACTACCCCGACGCCGGGGCGGTGCTGATCGTCGAGCTGGACGGGCCGGAGGCCGAGGTCGCCCAGCAGTTCGAGGAGGTCGAGCGCGTCTGCCAGCAGGCCGGCGCGACCGAGATCCGGATCGCCGCCAACGACGCCGAGCGGGCGCTCTTCTGGAAAGGACGCAAGTCGGCCTTTGCGGCGGTCGGGCGGATCAGCCCGGACTACTACGTGCAGGACGGCGTGATCCCACGCACGGCGTTGCCGGAGGTGCTCCGGCGCATCAGCGAGATGGCCGACGAGCGCGGCCTGCGGGTCGCCAACGTCTTCCACGCCGGCGACGGCAACCTCCACCCGCTGGTGCTCTACGACGCCGACGTGGACGGCGAGGAGGAGCGCGCCGAGGAGCTGTCCGCCGAGATCCTCTACGTCTTCCTCGACTAAGGCGGCTCGATCACCGGCGAGCACGGCGTCGGCTTCGACAAGAAGCAGCACATGTCGCGCCAGTTCACCGAGGTGGACCTGGGGACCATGCAGCTGGTGCGCTGCGCCTTCGACCCGGACAACCGCTGCAACCCCGGCAAGGTCTTCCCCACCCCGCGGCTCTGCGGCGAACGCCCCGGGCCGCGCAGGGTCCACCCGGTCGAGCGTGCCGGCCTGGCGGAGGTGTGGTGACCGTGGCGGCGCCGACGCGCCCGGCCACCGCCGCCGACGCGGTCGACGGCGTGCAGCCCGAGGCGGTCGTCGAGCCGAGCACCGTCGAGGAGGCCAGCGAGGTCCTACGCGCCGCCAGCGCCGAGGGCAAGCGGGTCGTCTGCCGCGGCGGCGGCTCCAAGCTCGGCTGGGGCAACCCGCCCAGCGCGGTCGACCTGGTGGTCTCCACCGCCCGGCTCGACAAGGTCCAGGAGCACGCCGAGGGCGACCTGATCGTCCGCAGCGAGGCCGGCGTGCGCCTGGACGCGCTCCAGGAGGTGCTGGGCAAGGCCGAGCAGTGCCTGGCGCTGGACCCGCCGGAGGTGGGCGCCACCCTCGGCGGGATCGTGGCCACCGCCGCCTCCGGCCCGCTGCGCCACCGCTACGGCACCGCCAGGGATCTCCTGATCGGCATCACCGTGGTGCTGGCCGACGGGACCATCGCCCGCTCCGGCGGCAAGGTGGTCAAGAACGTCGCCGGCTACGACCTCGGCAAGCTGTTCACCGGGTCGCTGGGCACCCTCGGCCTGATCGCCGAGGTCACCTTCCGGCTCCACCCGCGGATCGGCGCGCTCACCGGCGCCGCCATGGAGGTCGAGCGGCCGGATCGCGGGGTCGAGGCGGCATTGGCGCTGGCGCACGCGCAGCTCGCCCCGGCGGCGCTGGAGCTGACCTGGCCGGACCCGTCCGGCCCGGGCCGGCTCCTGATGGTCGCCGAGGGCATGCGCAGCGGCGTCACCGAGCAGGGCAGGGACGCCGCCAAGCTGCTGGAGCCGTTCGGCGCCGCCGAGGTGATCGAGCCCGGCGCGTCCCACCCGGCGCTGGAGGGGTTCGCCGGGCGGCCGTGGGAGCGCGGCGACGCCGAGACCGCCACGGTCGGCGCCAAGGCCGCCTGCGTGCCGACCGAGCTGGCCGGCACGATCGAGGACCTGTGGGCGGTCGCCGCCACGCACGGGCTCCAGGTCGCGCTCAAGTCGCATGCCGGCGTCGGGGTCACCTACCTCGCGCTGCGCGGCGGCGAGGTCGACACGCTGGCGGCCGCCTTCCAGGAGGCGCGCGAGCGGCTGGCGCGCCGCGGCGGGACCCTGGTCGCGCTGGAGGCGCCGCTGGAGCTCAAGCGCAAGCTCGACGTGTGGGGCCCGGTGGGCGACGCCGAGGGGCTGATGCGCCGCGTCAAGGAGCGGTTCGATCCCGGCGGCACGATGAGCCCGGGCCGGTTCGTGGGAGGGATCTAGTTGGACGTCGAACACCGCGAGGGGCACGAGGCGCCGGTCCCGCCGGTCGGGCAGGGCGCGTTCGACCAGCACCACCCGCCGGACAAGCAGCTATCCGTTCACTGACCGCGCCGGGACCGTAGCGCATCCCTCGCGCATCGGTCAACGCTTTACATCTTTCGTTCACTGAACGCCGTTAGGCTACCGACCGGTAACCCTCGCACCAGCCACCAGGACCAGAGCAGGACCCGGGCAGGCGGGCAGCGACCGGGCACGGTGCCCCACCACCAGCACCAGCCGCCGCCCTGCTCTGCCGGCTGGCAGCCTGACACGCGCCACTAATGGACCGGTAACGCACCCCGTCTGACCAGGCAGGACACCCCCTACCCCTCCCCCTGGTCGGGTCGAGCGCATGCCGACCCCACCCCTGACCTGGTGGAACGCGCGAGGGACCCTCCATACCCCCTTTAATATATGTAATAGTAATAAGCAATATAACTCAGACAGAATCTACCAAGATTCGCATTTCCGCAGGCACTCCCGGGGACCCAACCCCGGGGGTCCCGAGCTGCGTATATGCCACTTGAGGCATGTACGCCCCTTCATCCGGGCTACCCTGACATACGACTTACATGCGTGTAATTCTGTCCACAAGGGTGTGGATAACTAACCAGCTACAGATAGCACCACAACACAAACTGGTACATACGCCCACTACATGTGGGTCCCGCTGCTGCGGGTCCTAAACAACTGCGCCAACCCGCGCAACCAGCGAGGTCTACAAACCCATGCCTTCACTCGCCAAGCTCGAACAGATAGAAGCAGCCCTACAGCGTGATGTCCCCCTCTGGCTGAAACTTCGGGACTCCGATTTGACATGGAGGTATGGCGGCCGGAGCTACGGCGCCCATACGGCACTCCTCCAGGGCGACCCCGACCATCACGGACGCCGG
Organism: Actinomycetes bacterium; assembly: GCA_036392615.1. Taxonomy (GTDB): domain Bacteria; phylum Actinomycetota; class CALGFH01; order CALGFH01; family CALGFH01; genus DASVXQ01. The sequence continues at coordinate 8,157 of DASVXQ010000217.1, forward strand.
TACACCGTGCAGGTTCGCCACGTCACCACGGCGGATATTGCAGCGGTCCTCACTGCGCCTGCCAGCCAGCCTCAGCAGGGCAACAGCAACGCGGGA
>DASVXQ010000218.1:0-3347 GCA_036392615.1 Actinomycetes bacterium
GGCTCACGACGCCTCCAGCGGCTGCCCGGTGGCCTCGGACCAGGCGCCGGGGCCACCCACCAGGACGGTGAGGTCGTGGTGTCCGGCGCGCTGGAGCAGGCTCGCGCCGGTCATGGCCCGCTCACCGTGGCCGCACATCACCGCCAGCGGGCCGGCCGGCAGCTCGTCGGCGCCGCTGAGGGTGCCCAGCTCGACGTGGCGTGCGCCAGGAAGGTGGCCAGCTCGAAACTCGGCGGCCTGGCGGACGTCCAGGATGGTCCCGCCGGCATGGTGGCCCACGTCGGCCAGCTCGATGCGGGCCTCGGGCAGGCCGGCCGCCCGCCAGGCCGCCATCCCGCCGGCCAGCTCACCCGCCAGCCGCTCGTAGCCGACCTTCAGGCACTGGCGCACCAGTTCGCCGCGGTCCTGGTCAGGGCCCAGCACGACCACCAGCGGCCGGTCGTCCGGCACCAGCCAGCCCAGCCAGGTCGCGAACGCGCCGCGCAGCGGGATCGACAGCGCTCCCGGGACATGCCCGCTGGCGAAGGCCGCGGCCGGTCGCGCGTCCACCAGCTCCGCGCCCCGGCCGAGCAGTCGCCGGACCGGCTCTGGAGGCAGCGGGGTGAGCGGGGGCGGTGTGGCGCCATGGACCCGGGGGCCGCGGCGGTTGATCTCGCGCAGCCGCAGGAAGTAGCGCGGATAGGAGCCCAGCCCGCCCAGCAGCAGCGCGACGAAGGCGTCCTCGTCGGCGGCTGCCAGCAGCGGATTGGTGGCCTTCTCCCGGCCGATGGTGGTGGTCGGCTCGGCGCCCGTGGGGGCCGAGCAGAACGACCCGGCTCCGTGGGTGGGGTAGACGGGCAGGTCGTCGGGCAGGGTCAGGATCCGCTCGCGCAGGGAGCGCCACAGCGCTCGAGCCAGCTCCTCGGTGCGGTCCGGGCTGATCAGGTCCGTCCGGGCCACCGTGCCGACCAGCAGCGACCCGCCGGAGAACAGCCCCAGCGGCCGGCCGCGGTCGGTGAGCAGGTAGGCGAGGTGCTCGGGGGTGTGCCCGGGGGTCGCCAGCGCCCGCAGGGACAGGCCGCCCAGCTCGAGCTCTTCGCCGTCTCCAAGGCGGCGAGCGGGGAACTGGAGCCCTGCGGCCGCCGGTGCGACCACCATGGCGCCCATGGCGGCCAGCTCGCGGCTGCCGGACACGAAGTCGGCGTGCAGGTGGGTCTCCACGGTCCAGAGCAGCCGCAGGTCCCGGCGCTCGGCGGCGGCGAGGTAGGGGCCAGGGTCGCGCGAGGCGTCCAGCGCCAGCCCACGGCCGTCACCCAGGTCCAGCAGGTACGAGGAGTTGCCCAACCCCGCATCGCGGAACGTGACGATCTCGGCCATCCATCCTCCCGCCGGCGGGACCGTGGCCACTGCTCCAGTATTCTAGATACTTTTAGAATAATGGAGCCCCCAATTGGACGATCGGGAAGGACGGCGCATGGAGGGTCGTGAGGCAAAGGACCGGCTCTATGAGCAGTTCGCCCGCACCGCCAAGGCGGTCGCCAGCCCCAAGCGGATCGAGCTGCTGGAGCTGCTCGCCCAGGGCGAGCACACCGTCGAGGTCCTCGCCGGCGCCACCGGCATGGGCGTGACCAACACCTCGGCGCACCTGCAGGTGCTGCGCCACGCCAGGCTGGTCGAGACCCGCAAAGCGGGCACCAGGGTCCACTACCGGCTGGCCGGCGACGAGGTCGCCGCCTTCGTCGCCTCGCTGCGGGACCTGGCTCGTGCCCGCCTGGCGGAGGTCGACCGGGTGGTGCGGGACTACTTCGTGGCCCGCGACGCCCTGGAGCCGATCAGCCGCGCCGAGCTGGTGGAGCGCGCCAGCCGTGGCGAGGTGGTCATCCTCGACGTCCGCCCGGCGGAGGAGTTCGCCGTCGGGCACATCCCCGGTGCGCTGTCGGTCCCGCTGGACCAGCTCGACGCCGCCCTGTCGCGGCTGTCCAGAGGCGCCCGGATCGTCGCCTACTGCCGCGGCCCGTACTGCGTGCTGGCCCCGCAGGCCGTCCAGCGTCTGCGGGCCGAGGGGTTCACGGCTCACCGGCTGGTCGACGGCATGCCGGAGTGGCGCCTTGCCGGCCTGCCGGTCGCCGTCGGCGAGGAGTGACGCGACGTCATCGTGTCCGGGCTCAGCCTGGCGTCTAGAACATCCGGAGGAGGAGTGTGGCCCCGCCTGTGAGCGTGGCGGCCACCACGAGCAGGAATCCAAGCGCGAGGGGCAGACAGCAGCCGTAGACGCGTATCCGGGGCCGGGTGTCGATCATCTCGGCATCCTCGTAGCCGTCGTCCGCCCGGTAGACGTCTGACAGGTCGAAGAAGTCCCGCATGTCACCGGTGCCGTACTGGGGTGGTTCGTGCTCGCGCTCGGGTTGGCTTCGGACCGGCGGTTCGCGGACTGGCACCTCCTCGGACGCCACCTGTTGCGTGGGCGCCTCTGCAGTCGGCGTGACCGCGGTTGCCGCCTCGCTTCGGGGTGCGCCGCAGGCCGCGCAGGTCTCACCGTCGTCGTTGACGGTCTCGCAGACCGCGCAGCGCCACTGGGTGCTCATGGGGCGCCGTGATCCTTTCTTCGCTCCAGCAGCTTCCCGACCAGCCGCCGGGTCGGGGCAGGCTCAGGCGCGGGCGCCGATGCCGGTCCAGCGGCCGTGCGCAGCCCTCTCCCCTTCAGACGGCTCGGAGCGCCCGGTGCGGACGCGGCCGGAGGCCCGGCCAGGATCGCGGTCGCCGAGGTGCGAATGCCCATCAAGATCGCGTGGACCTCGCCAACGGTCGGCCTGGCCGTGGGGTCGGCCAGCAGCATCCGGTCGACCAGCTCCACCATCGGAGCGGGGAGGGCGGTGGAGGGCAGCCGCATGACCTCGCCGGCGCGGACGGCCACGCCGGCGTACTGGTAGCTCGTGGCGTCGAACGGAGGCGGCCGGCCGGTGAGGTACTCGCTGTAGATGAGGCCAAGGGCGAAGATGTCGGCCTTCTGCGTCAGCTCGTGGGCCGCGGTCCCAGCCTCCTGGATGTAGCCGACCAGCTCCGGGGCGTAGTAGTTCATGGTGCCGACGATCTCCTCGGGCGGGGGTGGCTCGCCGGCCAGGTAGGCGTTGTCGAAGTCGATCAGCTTGGTCGTGTAGCCGAGCTCGGTCCGCTTGATGAGGACATTGCTCGGCTTGAGGTCGCCGTGGACGATGCCGCGGTCGTGGAGGATCTTCAGGCTGTGGGCGACCGTCTTGAGCAGGACCAGCTGCTCCTGGAAGGGCAGCGAGGTGACGTCGGCCGGACTGAGGCCAGCCACCTCGACCTTCTCGGTCACCTTGTAGTACTTGGCGCCCCAGCGGAAAAAG
>DASVXQ010000219.1:0-1757 GCA_036392615.1 Actinomycetes bacterium
CACCAACTCGGCAGGGAAGCACGCCGGCCCGCCGCAACAACTCAGGCAGAGGGAGCACGCTCACCCGCCCACCAACTCAGGCGGAAGGGGCACGGAGGCGCAGTGGGGCGCGGCGGCCGACGGTCAGGACGCGGCCGTCGAGCTCGGCGGCGGTCCATGCGGCGTCGATCGAGGGGACGGGCTGGCCGTCGAGGCGCACGGCGCCCTGGCTGACCAGCCGCCTGGCGTCGCCCCGGGAGCTCGCCAGGCCGGCCTCGGCGAGCAGTGGGACGACGCGCACCCGGCCGTCGTCACCCACCGCGGCGGCGGGGATCTCCAGGTCGGCGGCCGCGCCGACCTCGGCGGCGCCCTGACGCGATGCGACCCCGGCGTCGAAGGCCGCCTCCGCCGCGGTGGCGGCGTCGCCGCCGTGGTAGAGCCGCACCACCTCGCGGGCCAGCCGGCGCTTGACGTCACGCGCCCGCGTGCCGCCCTGGGCGGCCAGGCCGACCAGCTCGTCGACCTCGTCGGGATCCAGCGCGGTGGTGAGCCGCAGGTACTCGGGAACCAGGTGGTCCGGGATGCGCATCAGCTTGCCGAACTGCTCCTCCGGCGGGTCGTCCAGGTAGACGCCGTTGTTGAGGCTCTTGGACATCTTCTGGACGCCGTCGGTGCCGCGCAGCAGCGGCATGGTCAGCACCACCTGGCCGGCCTGCCCCTCGGCGCGCTGGAGCTCGCGCCCGATCAGCAGGTTGAACGTCTGGTCGGTGCCGCCGAGCTCGACGTCGGCCTCGATGGCCACCGAGTCCGTCCCCTGCATCAGCGGGTAGAGGAACTCGACCAGCGAGATCGGCCGGCCGCCCAAGTAGCGCGTGCGGAAGTCCTCGCGCTCCAGCAGCTGGGCCACGGTGACGTGGGCGGCCAGGTCCGCCACCTGCGCGAAGGTCATCGGCGCCAGCCAGTCGGCGTTGTAGCGGATCTCGGCCGCCCCGACGTCCAGTACCTTGCCGACCTGCTCGAGGTAGGTGCGGATGTGCCCGGCCACCTCCGCCTCCGTCTGACGGACGCGGGTCTGGCTGCGGCCGCTCGGGTCGCCGACCAGCCCGGTGAAGTTGCCGATGATCAGCACCACGGTATGGCCGAAGCGCTGGAACTGCGCCAGCTTGCGCAGCACCACCGCGTGGCCGAGGGTCAGGTGCGACGAGGAGGGGTCGATGCCCAGCTTGACGCGCAGGGGGCGCCCCTCGGCGCGCGCGGCCTTGAGGCGCTCCTCGAGCGCGCCAGCGGGCAGCACCTCGGCGGCGCCGGCGAGCAGGACGCGAAGCTGCTGCTCCACGTCGGCGGACATGGTCATCGACGGAAACCTCGCTGTCTGGGCTGGGTCCGGCGGGCGGGCCGCCGGCGGCGATCGGGACTGGTATCCGGCGAGACCCGGCGGGCCGGGCACCGGCGCCTCCCGGCGGGGCTGCTGGGCGGGCCGGGCCGGCGAGCGCCGTGTCCGGCCGGATCTGGCGCGATGCTAGCACGCCGGCGCCGCAGCTCAGGATGGGCGCGGGCGCCGCTTGGCCGGCGGTCCCGGCCGCCCGGGCGAGACGTACGGGCTGCCGGCGACCAGCGCCCGCCAGGGCCGCTCGGCGCCGTTGCTGACGCCCACCCGGCCGGTCCAGGCGACCCGGTCGTCGGGCACCGGCCAGCCCTCGGTGAGCCAGATGGGGCCGGCGCGCAGGTCGGCGCCGTTGGCCCAGGCGGCGATGCCGAGCGCCTCCGCGAGCCGCGCC
>DASVXQ010000220.1:0-2363 GCA_036392615.1 Actinomycetes bacterium
TCGCGCTCGACCGCTCCCACGACATGCTGCGCTGGGGCCGCGTGCGCCGCCCGCCGTCGCTGGTCGCCGACGTGCTCCGCCTGCCGCTGCGGGACCGGGCGGTGGACGACACGCTGGCGGCGTTCGTGCTCAACCACCTGCGCGAGCCGGTCGCCGGCATGCGCGAGCTCGCGCGGGTCACCCGGCCGGGCGGCGCGGTGCTCGCCAGCGCGTATGCGACCACCAGCCACAGCGCCGCGCGCGACGCGCTCGACGAGGAGCTGCGCCGCCGCGGCTTCACCCCGCCCGGCTGGTACCTCGACATCAAGGCGCTGGCGATGCCCAAGGTCGGCTCGGCCGCCGCGATGGCCGCGGTCGCCCGCAGCGCCGGCCTGGCCGAGATCCGCGTCGACGAGCGCGAGGTCGACGTCGGCGTGCACGGCGCCGGCGAGCTGGTCGACTACCGCCTCGGCCAGGCACAGCACGTCGCCTGGCTGGCGGCCATGCCGGTCCCGCGGCGGGCGGCGCTGCGCGCCGAGCTGGTCGCGGCGATCGCCCCGGTGATGGCGCCCTTCACCCCGACGGTGGTCTTCCTGGCGGCCAAATCGGCGGGCTGAAGCGCCCGGTGCTGGTGGAATTTGCGCCGCGATTGCGCCGATGAACGATCGGTCGTTGATCTCGGGTTGGTAGCGATGCGCGCCGCTGTGCCTCCTTCCGTGCGATTTGGCGTTAGCATCCCCCTCACAATCGGGGCAAGCATCGCGGAGGTTCGAGTGCGGTTGAGCACCGGCGTGCGGCAACTTGGCTTGGCCGGCAGAGTGGTCGCCCTGCTGGGGACGGCGCTGCTCCTGTCGGCGTCGGGCACGATCGTCGGCGAGGCGGCGCAGACACCGGCGGGGACCGCACCGACGGCCGTCCAGCCGAAGGCGCCCCCGGCCGCCCGCCTGTCGATCACTCCGCGCGACGGCGCCAGGGACGTGCGACCCGATCTCGGCATCCAGGTGAGGGCCGGCGGCGGCAGGCTGCGCAGCGTGGTGGTGCGCGCCAAGGGCGCCAGCGTGCCCGGCGCGATGTCGGCCGACCACAAGAGCTGGCGCACCCTGTGGACGCTGGCGCCGGGCAGCCCGTATACGGTGCGCGCCACCGCGGTCAACTCCCACGGCAGGACCACCACCCGAACGAGCAGCTTCACCACCCTGGCCCCGGTGCAGACCATCGGGATCGCCGATGTCACCCCGAACGACGGCGAGACGGTCGGCGTCGGCATGCCGATCACCGTGACCTTCGACCGCGCGGTGCTCAACAAGGACCAGGTCGAGAAGGCCCTGGAAGTGCGCTCCACCAAGCCGGGCAGGGGCGGGTGGCGCTGGGTCAGCGACCAGCAGGCGATCTTCCGCACCAGCGGCTACTGGCAGCCGCACCAGCAGGTCACCGTGACCGCCCACCTGGGCGGCGTGCGCGCCGCCCAGGACGTCTACGGCACGGCCGACACCACCCGCAGCTTCCGCATCGGCACCGCCAACCTGAGCCGGGTCGACACGCAGCGCCACCGGATGGTGGTCAGCCGCGACGGCAGGCGCGTGCGCGACGTCGGCATCAGCGCCGGCAGGGGCGGCTCCTGGATGTTCACCACCACCAACGGCGTGCACGCGGTGATGCGCAAGGCCAGCCCGGTGGTGATGACCTCGGCGTGGATGCACGTCACCGACCCGGAGGACCCGCGCTATTACAAGCTGACGGTGTTCGACGCGGTGCAGATCTCCAACAGCGGCGAGTACGTCCACTCGGCGCCGTGGTCAGTGTGGGCGCAGGGCAACAGCAACGTGAGCCACGGCTGCGTCAACGCCTCGCCGGAATTCGCCGGGTGGTTCTACGGCATCTCGCAGCGCGGCGACATCGTCACCGTCACCGGCACCAATCGCGAGCTGGAGTGGAACAACGGCTACGGCTACTGGCAGATGCCCTGGAAGCAGTGGGTCAAGGGCAGCGCCCTGAAGCAGCCGGTGCAGGTCACCCACCCCGCCAGCCCGCCCCCGTCGCGCAAGCCGCTGCGGTGACGCCACGGTTTGCCCGGCCGGCTTCCTTGGTAGCGGACGGTCGAGAGGCCGCCGGCCACCCGGAGGCCCGCATGCCGCAAACCGGAAGGGGACGCTCATGACGGACAAGCTCGGCCTGCCCGCGCGGCAGCTGGACGACCACGCGCTGGAGCGGGAGCTCCGCTACCTGCACCAGACCCGCGAGGAGACGTTCTTCAACGGCTCGCGCCAGGCGCTGCTCAACCACACCGAGCGCATGCTGGAGCTGGAGCGCGAGTACACCAGCCGCTTCCCCAAGGAGACCGAGCCGGACCCGCAGCGGACCCGCAAGGGCTCCCGGGAGCACGC
>DASVXQ010000221.1:0-2022 GCA_036392615.1 Actinomycetes bacterium
CAGCGAGTCCGTCACGACGAACGACCCCACTGCGAAGCCAACGCCCATGACGACGGCCAGGGTCGTGAGCAGGAAGCGGACCTTGTGGGCGACGACGTTGCGAAGGCTGAGCCGTAGCACGTCACGCTCCCAGGGTCTTCATGCGCTCGAGCACCCGCGCGGTCGTGGGCTGGGCCATGTTGTCGGCGATGCGCCCGTCGGCCATGAACACCACGTGGTCGCTGGTCGCGGCGGCCCCTGCGTCATGGGTCACCATCACGACCGTCTGCCCGAAGTCATCGACGGCACTCCGCAGCAGTCCCAGGATCTCGCCTGCGGAGCGACTGTCGAGGTTGCCCGTCGGCTCGTCGGCGAAGACGATGCTCGGCCGGGAGGCCAGGGCCCGGGCGACCGCGACGCGCTGCTGCTGGCCGCCGGACAGCTCGCTCGGCCGGTGGCTGAGCCGGTCCTGCAGTCCCACCACGCCGATCACCGTGTCGTACCAGTCGCGGTCGGCGCGGCGGCCGGCGATGTCGAGCGGCAGGGTGATGTTGACCGCCGCGTTCAGCGCCGGCAGCAGGTTGTAGGCCTGGAACACGAAGCCGATCCGGTCGCGGCGGAGCCGGGTGAGGCGCCGCTCGGGCAGGCCGGTGAGCTCGGTGTCCCCGATCCAGATCTCGCCACCGCTGACGGTGTCGAGCCCGGCGAGGCAGTGCAGCAGGGTGGACTTGCCCGACCCCGACGGGCCCATGACGGCGGTGAAGCTGGCGCGAGGGATGTCGAGGGAGACCCGGTCGAGCGCGGTGACCGCGTTCTCGCCGCCGCCGTAGCGCTTGACCACGCCGACGGCGCGGGCGGCGGGCGCGACGGTGGCGATCTCTGGGAATGTGGCGCTACGGGGCGCCGTCGGCTCGGTCATCGGGAAGCTCCTCTGGAGGCGGGCGGTGGTGCCTGGAGAGGACGCTACGGTCGGCGGCCGTCGGCGTCGTCGGCCGCGCGATCGAAGTGCTTTCTGCATCCCGGGGTCGAGACGGTGGCGATCTCCACCTCCAGGTGGAGACGCTGGCGCCAAGGCCGCGGCAGGGTGGCGCCGCGGGCCGCTACCGGATCAGCCAGACTTGGACGGTGGCCGCGCCAGGCCTGCCTCGTAGGCGAAGACCACCAGCTGGACGCGGTCGCGCAGGCCGAGCTTGCTGAGCAGGTGGTGGACGTGGGTCTTCACGGTCGCCTCCGAGACCACCAGCTCGGCGGCGATCTCGGTGTTGGACAGGCCGCGCGCGACCAACTTGAGCACGGCCGCCTCCCGCTCGGTCAGCGACGCCAGTGCCACCGGGGCCGGTTGCCGCTCCTTGCCGGCGCCGGGCAGGCGATGGGCGAAGCGGTCCAGCAGGCGGCGGGTCACCGCGGGCGCGACCACCGCGTCGCCGGCGGCGACCACGCGGATCGCGTTGACCAGCTCGGGCGCCGGCACGTCCTTGAGCAGGAACCCGCTGGCACCGGCGCGCAGCGCCTCCACCACGTACTCGTCAAGGTGGAAGGTGGTGAGGATCAGCACCCGCGGCGCCTCGCCCCGGGTCAGCTCGCGGGTGGCCTGGACGCCGTCCATCACCGGCATGCGAATGTCCATCAGCACCACGTCGGGCTCCAGCCACCGCGCCAGCCGGATCGCGGTCTCGCCGTCACCGGCCTCCCCCACCACCTCGATGTCCGGCTCGGCCTCCAGGATCATCCGGAAACCGGTCCGCAGCAGCGGCTGGTCGTCGGCGAGCAGCACCTTGACGATCACCGGGCGGCGACCTCCAGCGGCAGGCGGGCGCGAACCTGGTAGCCGCCGCCGGGCCGTGGCCCGGCGCTCAGCTCGCCGTCGAACAGCGCCACCCGCTCGCGCATGCCGACCAGGCCGTGTCCGGAGCTGGGCAGGCCGGCGCCACCGCCGTCGCGGCCGAGCGCGGCGGTGCTGCCGCGGCCGTCGTCGCTGACGGTCAACTCCAGGTCGCGTTCACAATAGGACACCACCACCTCGGCGCGAGCTGGGCCGGCATG
>DASVXQ010000222.1:0-6770 GCA_036392615.1 Actinomycetes bacterium
GCGGCGGCTCGCCGCCAGCCCGCGGCTGCGCCGCGACCCGCCGGCCGGCCTGGCCGTGTCCGCCTCCGGGCGCGAGGGCTTCCCGGCCCGGGCCGACGGGAGCGCGCTCGGGCCGTGCCTGCGCACCGCCGACAGCCGCCGCCCGGACCCCGAGGCGGCGGCTGTCGTGTCCCGGTCGCGCGAGCGGTGGATCCGGGCGTGCGGCCACGTGCCCGACCACATGGACCCCACCAACCGGCTGCTGTGGTGGCGCCAGACGGCGCCCCGCACGCTGGAGCGCGCGCGCTGGTTCCTCGGCTGGCACGAGCTCGCCTCGCTCAAGCTGGCCGGCCGGCCGGTGGTCGACCCGGCGCTGGCGTCCGGGTTCCTGCTCTACGACCTTGCCGGCGGCGACTGGTCCGCCGAGCGGCTCGACGCCCTCGAGCTCGACCGGCGGCTGCTGCCCGAGGTGGTGCCCTGGGGGACGCCGCTCGGCCGCATCCGGCCCGCCGCCGCGCGGGAGCTCGGCCTGCCGCCCGGCTGCCAGTTCGTCGTCGGCAGCTGGGACGGCGCCTGCGCGGCGGTCGGCTCGGCCGTGGTCGAGGAGGGCGACGCACTGGTGGCGGTGGGCACCTGGGAGTCGACCGTCGCGCCGGTCGCCCGGCCCCGCCTGGACCGGGCGGCGGCCTGCCGCCTGGCGGTGACCCCGCAGCCGAGCACGCCGGGCCTGGGGCTGTGGGCGCGGAGCCCGAACGGCACCAGCGTGCTCGACTGGTCGCTCGCGCTCACCCGGACCCGCCTGCGCGACCTGGCCGCCGGCCTGGACGCGGCCGGACCGGAACCGAGCCCGGTGGTGGTCCTCCCGCATCTCTCCGGGACGCCGGCGCCCTGGCCCGAGGCCCGGGGCTCGACCGGCACGGTCGCGGGACTCACCCTGGCGACCTCGCCGCTGGAGCTGGTCAAGGCGACCATGGAGGGCGTGGCCTGCGAGCTCAAGTTCGCGGTCGAGGCGCTCGGCGCGGCGGGCAGCCCGGTACGGCGCTGCCGCGTCGCCGGCGGCGGCGCCAGGTCCGCCTGGTGGATGCAGCTCAAGGCCGACCTGCTCGGCGTCCCCGTCGAGGTCCCGGGCACGGCCGAGCCCGGCACCCTCGGCGCGGCGCTGCTGGCCGGCGTTGGCCTGGGGACCTGGTCGTCGCTGGCCGAGGCGGCCGGCCGGGTCGCCATCGGCCGGCGCTTCGAGCCCGACCCCGCCCGCGCGGCCGCGTTCCAGCCGAAGCTGCGCCGCCACCGGGCGGCGGTCCAGGGGAGGGCGGCGCCATGAGCCACGTCGGGGACCTGCTGGCCGAGCTGCTGGCCCGCTACGGGGTGACCCACCTGTTCGGCCAGCCGGGCGGGCAGACGGCGGCGCTCTACGACGGCCTCGCCCGGCGGGCGGACCGGCTGCGGCACACCCTGGTGCGCGACGAGCGCTCCGCCGCGTACGCCGCCGACGCGTTCGCCAGGCTGACCGGCCGCCCCGGCGTGTGCGACGTGACCGTCGGTCCGGGCGCCACCAAGCTCGCGGACGGCCTGGTGGAGAGCTACAACGCCTCGGTGCCGGTGGTCGCGCTGGTCGGCGAGCTGCCGCGGCACTGGGCTCCGTACCGGGAGATGGGCGTGGCCTCGCAGGGCTTCGACCAGGTCGGCTTCCTGTCGTCGATCACCAAGGCCACCCTGCCGGTGCCGAGCCCGGCGAGCCTGCCGCAGATGGTCCGCACCGCGTTCCGCCTGGCCATCGGCGGCCGGCCGGGCCCGGTGGCGCTGATCGTGCCCCACGACGTGCTCGACGCCGACTGGCGGCCCGAGGAGGCCGACCTGGAGGTCGACGACCGCTACCGCCGAGCTCCCGCCTACCGCCCGGTGGCCTCCCAGGACAGCGTCGAGCAGGCGGCCGCGCTGCTGGAGCGGGCGCGCCGGCCGCTGATCGTCGCCGGCGGCGGCGTGCACGCCTCGCGCGCCACGGCCGAGCTCGCCATGCTGGCGGAACGGCTCGGCGCGGTGGTGGTCACCAGCTTCTCGGGCAAGGGCGCGGTGGAGGAGACCGCGCCCTGGGCCGCCGGCGTGCTGAACCCGCTGGGGACCATCGCCTCGCTGGAGCTGGCCCGCGCCGCCGACGTGGTGGTCTGGTGCGGCTGCAAGGTGGGGCAGAACACCAGCCACAACTGGTCGCTGCCGCTGGCGCACCAGGCCACCGTCCACCTCGACCTGGACCCGGCCGAGCTGGGCCGGACCTTCCGGCCCAGCGTCGCCCTGAACGGCGACGCGCGGGCGACCCTCGCCGCGCTGCTGGCGGTCCTGCCGGGTGGCGCCCGCGAGGACTGGCGGCGCGCCGCCCGGCAGGCGATCGACGAGGACGCGCGCCGGCGGTCGGCCGAGGAACGCTCCGGCGCCTCGCCGCTCCCGCCCCAGCGGGTCATGCGCGAGCTGGCCCTCCGGCTCGACCCGGCCGACGTGGTGGTCAGCGACGCGAGCTTCTCGGCCGGCTGGGTGGCAGCCCACCTGCCGGCCCGCCGGGCGGGCAGGCGGTTCCTGTTCGCCAGGGGGCAGGGCGGCCTCGGCTACGCGGTGCCGGCGGCCATCGGGGCCGCCGCCGCCCGGCCCGAGCATCGCGTCGTGACGGTCAGCGGCGACGGCGGGTTCTCGTACGCGCTCGGCGAGCTGGCCACCCACGCCCAGCTCGGCCTGCGCTCGGTCAACCTGGTGCTCGACAACGGCTCGCTCGGCTGGCTGGCCATGTGGCAGCGGCTGTTCTTCGACGGGCTGCGGCAGTCCGTGGACCTGCGCGACGACCGCTCCCAGCCGAGCTACGCCGGCGCGGCCGAGGCGCTCGGCTGCCTCGGGCTCCGCGTCGACCAGCCGGACGAGCTGGGCGCCGCCCTCGACGCCGCGCTGGCCGCCGACCGGCCGGCGGTGGTCGCCGTGCGGACCGATCCGTCCAGCACGCCGATCCACAGCTACCGCCGCCGCCTCGCCGAAGGGAAGCCCTCGCCCCGACCGGGCGCCGTCTACCAGCTCGTGCCCTGGCGCCGCAGCCCGGCCGAGCCAGGTTAGCGGGAGCGGGTGCCCGGATAGCCAGGGTGCACGTTCCCCTGGGAGGCGTCGATGGGACGACAGCATGAGGAGGCAGAGCACCAGCGCCGGCCATCCGGCCCGGCAGGCCGCTCACGCTCGTCGCCGACGCTGGTGCGGTGCCCGCAATGCCAGTGGTTGGGCGAGATCGACCACTCCGACTGGAATTACGTCATGCGTGGCGAGAACGAGCTCCAGACCGTCGACCGCCACTTCACCGAGCTGCTCCAGGAGCTGCGTGTCGCCCAGACCGGCGTGCAGATCCTGTTCGCGTTCCTGCTCGGGCTGGCCTTCACCGCCCGGTTCGCGGACCTGTCCAGCGTCGAGCAGGCCGTCTACCTGGTCACCCTGGTCCTGTCGGCGACCTCGGCGGCCCTGCTGATCGCGCCGGTGAGCTACCACCGCACGGTGTTCCGGCAGCGGCTCAAGTCCCAGCTGGTGAGCGCCGGGCATCGCTACGCGGTGGTCGGCCTGGTGCTGCTGATGCTGGCGCTGACCGGTGCGGTGCAGCTCGCGGCCAGCTTCGTGCTGGGCGCCTGGGCGGCGTTGCTGGCGGGGGCGCTGGCCGGGCTGTTCATCACGCTGTGGTTCGTCATCCCTCTGGTCCACCGGATGCGGCACCACCACCGGCCCCTCGATTGAGCCCGCCGTGTGGGCTCCTGCGGGTGGGTTTTACGGCTCGGCCGGGGTGGTATCCGGCCGGTTTGGTCACGGGGGAAGGAGCACACGTGGGCGGAAAGGACAACACGCGCCGGCTGGTGAACGGCATCGGACTGTTCAGCCTCGGGCTCGGCACCGCGCAACTGGTGGCGCCGGACGCGGTGAACCGCATGATCGGCGCTGAGAACGGTCCGCGGAACCGGGCGCTGCAGCGCTGGCTCGGCGGGGCCAGGGAGGTGGCGGCGGGCGTCGGGATCGAGTCGCGGCGCAGGCCAGCCGCGTGGATGTGGACCCGCGTCACCGGCGACCTGCTGGACCTGGGCATCCTCGGAGCGCTGGCGGGAAGCCCCACCCGGCCGCGCGAGGCGCGGCGCCGGGCGGTGATCGGCACGACCGCGGTGATGGGCGTGCTGGCCGCGGACCTGATCGCCGCGCGGCGGCTGACCCGCCGCGGCGACGAGCTGGCGGCCCGCCGCAAGGGGATCGAGGCCACGGGCTGGATCACCGTCAACCGGCCGGTGCCCGAGGTGTTCGCCTTCTGGCAGGACTTCGAGAACCTGCCACGGTTCATGGCCCATCTGGAGTCCGTCCGGTCGCTCGACGGAGGCCGCTCGCGCTGGCAGGCGGCCGCGCCGCCAGGGGTCGAGCTGGTGTGGGAGGCCGAGGTCTCCGACCAGCGGATCGACGAGCGCATCGCCTGGCGGTCGCTGGCCGACTCGACCGTGGCCAACCGCGGTGAGGTGGAGTTCCGGCCAGTGCCTGGCGGCCGCGGCACCGAGGTCCGCGTGCGGCTGCGCTACGACCCGCCGGCCGGCAAGCTCGGCGCGGCCGTCGCCAAGCTCTTCGGCGAGGCGCCCGACCAGCAGATCCGTGACGACCTGCGGCGCTTCAAGCAGGTGCTGGAGACCGGCGAGGTGGTCCGCTCGGAGGGCAGCCCGGAGGGCACCCGCACACGGCGGCTGGTCGCCCAGCGCCCCGCGCAGCCCGCCGGGTCCTGACACGATCGGAGCTCCCCATGCAAGCCAACACCTGGATGGGCAAGACCAAGCTCGAGGTCCAGGAGGTGCCGGACCCCAAGATCCTCAACGCGCGCGACGCGATCGTGCGGGTCACCTCGACCGCGATCTGCGGGTCCGACCTGCACCTCTACAACGGGTTCATCCCCACTATGCGCAAGGGGGACATCCTCGGCCACGAGTTCATGGGCGAGGTGGTCGAGACCGGCCCGGCCATCACCAACCTGCGCATCGGCGACCGGGTGGTGGTGGCGTTCCCGATCGCCTGCGGCGCCTGCGGCGCCTGCCAGCGCGGCCTGACCTCGCTGTGCGAGAACTCCAACCCCAACGCCCGGATGGCGCAGATGCTGATGGGCCACCCGCCGGCGGGCATCTTCGGCTACTCCCACATGCTGGGAGGGTTCGCCGGCGGGCAGGCGGAGTACGCCCGGGTGCCGTTCGCCGACGTCGGCGCCTTCAAGATCGAGGACGGCATCCCCGACGAGCAGGTGCTGTTCCTGTCCGACATCTTCCCGACCGGCTACATGGGCGCCGACATGTGCGACCTGAGCCCCGGCGACGTGGTGGCGGTCTGGGGCGCCGGGCCGGTCGGCCAGTTCGCCGTCGCCAGCGCGCGCCTGCTCGGCGCCGAGCGGGTGATCGCCATCGACCGGTACCCCTACCGGCTGCGGATGGCCACGGAGAAGGCGGGCGCCACCGACGTCATCAACTACGAGCAGGAGCCCGTGCTCGAAACCCTCGACGAGCTCACCGCCGGCCGGGGGCCGGACGCCTGCATCGACGCGGTCGGCATGGAGTCGCACATCGACGTGGCCCCGCTGCACGCCTACGACCGGACCAAGCAGGTCGTGCGCGCCGAGACCGACCGGCCGCACGCGCTGCGCGAGGCGATCATGGCCTGCGCCAACGGCGGGGTGGTCTCGGTCATCGGGGTCTACGGCGGGCTGGTCGACAAGTTCCCGATGGGCTCGCTGATGAACCGCTCGCTGCGGCTGCGCGCCGGCCAGTGCCACGTCCACCAGTACGTCCCCAGGCTGCTGGCTCGGATCCTGGCCGGCGAGATCGACCCCAGCTTCGTGATCACCCACCGCATGCCGCTCGAGGACGCCCCACGCGGTTACCGGATGTTCCGGGACAAGCAGGACGACTGCGAGAAGGTGGTGCTCACCCCCTGAGCGAGCCGCCCGTCACCCGGGGGCGGGCTCAGCCGGCCGGCCGGGGCCGCTCGACCGCCGGCCGCACCAGCAGCGGCAGCGCGCGCGGGCCCGGGTGGGCGACGCTGCCGTACCGCGAGGCGGCCTCGGTCCAGCCGTGGACCGTCGAGGGGCTGCCGTGGGCGAACA
Organism: Actinomycetes bacterium; assembly: GCA_036392615.1. Taxonomy (GTDB): domain Bacteria; phylum Actinomycetota; class CALGFH01; order CALGFH01; family CALGFH01; genus DASVXQ01. The sequence goes on from DASVXQ010000222.1 coordinate 6,107, forward strand.
CCACCCAGATGCGGCGGCCGTTGGCGCGCGCCCGCTCCAGGGCCGGCACGACCCCGGTGCGGCGGCCGCCGTCGGCCATCACCAGGTTGGGGTGGTCCGGGTAGGTGACCAGGAAGTTGACCGCGGTCGGCTGGGTGGTATGGACGAAGGTGGGCCGCTCGGGCCAGTAGTAGGCGAACGGGAAGGCCCCAGCGCTGTTGACGATCACCGCGTCGCCCGGCAGCCAGTTCGCCCGCACCACCGCGAGCTGCTCGCGCACCCCGGCGGACGGCATCGGCTCCAGCGCCGCCTGCCGCGCCGCCGGCAGCAGCAGCGCGGCGGCGCAGGCGGCCGCGCCGACGGCCAGCGGCGCGGTCCACACCCGCGCCAGCAGCAGGACGAGCAGCTCGCCGATCCCCAGCGCGGCGAAGACCGCCATCGTCACCGCGACGAACAGGCTGGTGCGGGCGTCCAGGAACGGGAAGCGCCGCGCCAGGGCCGCGGCGACCAGCCCGGCCGCCAGCAACGGCAGCAGCAGCGCGGTCGCCGGCCGTCCGGCTCGGGCCAGCGTCCAGACCCCGGCGGCGACCAGCGGCAGCGCCAGCCACCACGGGCCGAGGCCCAGGCTGGCGAGCATGGCGGCGGCCCGGCTCGCGGCGAAGCGCGCCGTCCGGCCGAGCCCGCT
>DASVXQ010000223.1:0-6634 GCA_036392615.1 Actinomycetes bacterium
CCTGGCCGCCCAGGCCGGAGCGCAGCAGCAGCGCGGGCGACTCGATCGCGCCGGCCGCCACCGCCACCGCGCCGGCGCGGACCCGCAGCCGGTGGCCGTTGCTGGTGGCCTCGACCCCGGTGGCGCGGCCTTCGCTCACCAGCACCCGCCGGGCGTCCGCGCGGATCACCAGGCGGGCCCCGCGGCCGGCGGCGTCCTCCAGGTAGGTGCGCATGGTGGACTGCTTGGCGCCCAGGCGGCAGCCGAAGCCGCACCAGCCGCAGCTCGCGTCCTGGGCGCAGCCGCGCACGTCGCGCGGCAGCACGTCGACGTGCCAGCCGAGCTTGCGCAGGCCCTCCTCCATGAGCTGGTCGCGGCGGCCGGGTGCGCTCTCGGCGCTGGTCACGCCGAGCCGCTCGGCGACCGCGTCGAGCGACGCCTCGAGCTCGCCGGTGCGGAAGATGTCGCTGCCGGAGACCCGCGCCCACTCCTCCAGCACGTGCGGCGGGGTGCGGAACGAGGTGGTGTAGTTGACCACCGTGCCGCCGCCGAGCGTGGACCCGGAGATGACCCGCACGCCGAGGTCGCCGGTCGCCATGGTGAGGCCGTAGAGATAGAGGTCCCGGGTGGACTCCGCCTCCTGGTGGTGGAAGTCCGCCTCGGCGGCGTAGCCGCCCTTCTCGAGCACGATCACGTCGGCGCCGGCGGCGGCCAGCTCGGCGGCGACCACGCCGCCGCCCGCGCCGGAGCCGACCACCACCACGTCGCAGCTGAGCTCCTGGTCGGCGTCGAGCTCGATCGGCTCCAGGCGCCTGGGCGCGGCCGGCGCGGGGCCGAGCGGGCCGGGGTAGCCGGTGCGCGCCCTGGCCGCGCCGGGGAAGGAGTACTCCGAGGCGAGCGCGGCCGAGGTGACCACCCCGGCGAGCTGGCGGCGGACCGGCAGGCGACTGCGCCACCAGCGCTGGAGCAGCGCCTCGACCTGGTCGCGGGAGCGCTCCGGCAGCGGGGTCGGGCCGCCGGTCAGCAGCAGCGCGCCGGGCCTCGAGCCGAGCAGCCGCAGCGCGCCGACCAGGCGGTCGTGGTCCTGCCGCGAGGGCAGCTGGCCGAGCGCGCCGAGGATCCGCTCGGGGACGGCGGGGTCGTGGTCCGGCCCCAGCACGCCGGCGGCGAGCGCCGCCACCACCCGGGGCAGCTGCCCGGTGGCGTCCCTGGCGGCCGGTGGCGCGACGGAGGTCATGCCTTCTTGTACTCCGCCGCGGGATCCCCGACCAGAGGGAAATCGCCAGATTGCCGGCGATCCGGCGCCTCAGGCCTCCGGCCCGAAGCGCCCGCCCATGCGCGCCTCCAGCTCGTCCGCCTCCATCGGGCCGCCGAACAGGCGACCCTGGCCCAGCTCGCAGCCGAGCCGGCGCAACAGGCGGTACTGCGCCGAGCGGGCCACGCCCTCGGCGACGGTCCGCAGCCCCAGGGAGTGGGCCAGCAGCAGGATGCCGCGCAGCAGGGCCGCCGCACGGGCGGCGTGCCGCGGGGCGTGCCCGTTCAGCAGCGTGACGTAGGACATGTCGACCTTCAGCACGTCCAGCGGGAAGCGCGCCAGGTACTGCAGCGACGAGTGGCCGGTGCCGAAGTCGTCGACTGCCAGCCGCACGCCGAGCCGCTTGAGCCGCTCCAGGGTCGCGCCCACCACCCGCTGCTCCAGCAGCACCGTCTCGGTCAGCTCCAGCAGCAGCGCGCGGGCCTCCAGGCCCGAGCGCTCCAGCGCCTCCTCCACCACCGCGACCAGGCCGGGGTCGCGCACCTGCCGGCCGGAGACGTTGACCGCCACCCCGATCAGCGAGGCGCCGGGCCGGCCGCCGTCCCAGCCGGCCGCGCGCCGGCATGCCTCCCGCAGCGTCCACGCGCCGATCGGCACGATCTGCCCCGACGCCTCGGCCGCCGGGATGAACGCGGCCGGCGGCAGCAGCCCGCGGACGGGATGGCGCCACCGCAGCAGCGCCTCCGCTCCCACCATGCGGAGCGTGACCAGGTCGACGATCGGCTGGTAGAGCACCACGAATTCGCGGCGTTCGAGGGCACCCTCCAGGCCGGCAGCCGGTTCGGTGTCCATCCCCCGTAAGCATCGACAGGCGCGGCACCGAATTGAGCCGACCGCCGCCCGGCGCCCGGATCGGGCCGGTTCGGGGTGCTTGGCGCGGGTGGTAGCTTCGATGCATGAGCACACTCGAAGGTGGCCCCTGGCAGGCGGCCGGTGGCTACCTCGAGCACCTGACCTCGGCCGATCTCACGCTGCTGGGCGCGGCGGCCGGGAGCCCCCCGCCGGAGCGGCTGCGTGAGGACCCGGCGCTGGTCGAGCGGCTGCTCGACGACCCCCGCAGCTTCCAGCAGGTGTTCGGCGACGAGGGCCGGGCCGACCTGCTGCTGCGCGCCTCGCCGTTCCTGGTGTTCGCGCTGGCGATCCAGCGCGGCGCCGAGGACCTGCGCGGGGCGGCCTTCGTGGGCGAGTGGGCGGGGCCGCGGCGGCGCCTGCCGGTGTTCGACACCGCCAGCCTGCGGGACTTCCTGGCCGCGCCGGCGCGGCGACTGTTCCTGGCCGAGCTGCTGGCCTCCTACGTGCACGTGGCCAGCGGCAGCGTGCTGGTGCAGACGCGCCGCGGCTGGCGCCGGCAGCGCTTCAGCGAGCTCGACCCGGTGCGGCTGGCCGCGCTGCTCGAGGTGGTGCCGGAGGCCGAGCGGGTGGGCATCTACCGGCGCCTGGGTGACCTGGCGCTGTTCCTCACCGGGGTGTTCCCGGACCACACCGCCACGCGCGCGTTCGGGCCGGTCCATGCGGAGCGGCTGCTGCGGCTCGCCGGCGTGGAGGGCGCCGAGGCGCGCGAGGCGCTGGCCGCCCCGTCGATGGGCTCGGGCGGGGTGGCCCTGCTGGAGCGGCTCGGCCGCCGCTGGTACCGGCTGGCCTACCAGAGCGCGCCGGTGCGCACCGCGCCGCTGCGGGTGATGGACGAGGTGGCGCGGCGCTTCGACCAGGCGCGGCGGATCCTCAACCTGGTCACCGACCGCTACCTGTTCCCTTTCCGGGCGCGCTGGTTCGCCGGCCCCGCCCCGGGCGGCTAGCGCACCGGTCAGAGCAGGTCGTCGAGCGAGCGCTTCTGCTTCTTGCGGTCCGCCTCGGTGAGCGCGTCCTCGAACGACGGCTTGCTCGGCTTGCCGCGCAGCGCCTCGGCGAGCGGGTCCTTACCGCCGAGGTCCTTGCCGGCGTCGAGCAGGTCGTCCAGCGAGGCGCGCGCCTTGCCCTCCAGCCGCAGCCGCACCGCGGTCAGCACCGAGGACTGCTCGGCGTTCAGGCCGTACTGGGTGTGGAGCTGGGTGAGCGCCAGCTCGACCCGCTCCAGCAGCTTGCGGTCGGCCTCGCTCGGCTTGTCGTCGGCCATGGTCTGTTCCTCCTCGAGCTCACAGCATGCGGGCGACCAGCTCCGCCACCGGGCTGCGCTCGCCCTTGAGCAGGGTGACGTGCCCGAACAGCGGCTCGCCCTTGAGCCGTTCGATCAGCGCGGCGACCCCGGACTCCGGGTCGACGTAGGGATGGTCGACCTGGGTGGTGTCATGGCACAGCACCAGCTTGGATCCCTCCCCGAGGCGGCTCGCCAGCGAGCGCAGCACGCCGTACTCGACGTTCTGCGCCTCGTCCAGGATGGCAAAGGTGCGCACGAAGGTGCGACCGCGGATGAAGGTGAGCGGCTCGAGCTGCACGGTGCCGTCGTCCAGCAGGCCCTGGACCAGGTCCTGGGTGTAGCTCTCGCGCCGGTCCGCGTCGTGCGAACCACGGAACAGCTGGGCCATGGTGTCGTGGATGGCCTTCATCCACGGGGAGATCTTCTCGTCGACGTCGCCGGGCAGGAAGCCGAGGTCCTGGCGGCCGACCGGCACCACCGGGCGGAACACCAGCACGCGGTCGTACTCGCCGCGCTCCATGGTGGCGTCCAGCCCGGCGGCCATGGCCAGGTAGGTCTTGCCGGTGCCGGCGTTACCGGCCAGCGACACCAGCGGGATGGCGGGGTCGCGCAGCAGGTGCAGCGCGAAGTGCTGCTCCTTGGAGCGGGCCCGCACCCCGAAGGTCTCCGGCGCGTCCAGCACGCGGGTGACCTCGACCTGCTGGCCGGCGGCGGCGCTGGCGCGCACCTGGCCGAGCGCGCTCTGGCTGCCGTTGCGCAGCACCACGAACTGGTTGGCCCACAGCGGCTGCTCCGCGGTGACCCGGCCGGCCCGGTCGGCGAAGACCGCGTCGATCGTCTCGCCGGGGACCTCGAGGGTGGCGACGCCGAGGTAGCCCTCCTCGATGGCGACCCGCTCGTGGCGGTACTCCTCGGCGGCCAGCTTCAGGGCCTCGGCCTTGATGCGCAGGCTGGCGTCCTTGGAGACCAGCACCACCGCGCGCTCGTCGCCGAGCTCCTTGGCGAGGTTGGCGGTGGTCGCCAGGATGCGGTTGTCGTCGGAGTCGTGCGCCAGCCCCTCGGGCAGGCTCAGCCGGCCGGTGTGGTTCACCTCGACCCAGATGCGCCCGCCGCCGGGCAGGCCGACCCCCTCCGAGAGGTTGCCCCGCTCCCGCAGCGCCTCCAGACCGCGGATCGCGCGCCGTGCCGACGCGCCGGTCTCGTCCGGACGGGTCTTCAGCTTGTCCAGCTCCTCGACCACCGTCAGCGGAACCACCACGTCGTGCTCCTCGAAGCGGCCCGGCGCGTCCGGGTCGGCGATCAGCACGTTGGTGTCCAGGACGTAGGTGCGGAGCGGGACCGATGGGCTGATCCTGCGCGTGGCACGAGGCATGCACGGACTCCTTGACGTGGCCTTCACCCTGGCGCCTGGCCACGAGCGGCGAATCCGCCCGTGGCCGTCACCGGCTCACATCGGCTTCACCATGCAGCGAGCGCCGGTCATGTCTCGGTGCCGCGCCCGGATCACGTGTGAGTAGCGCGCAGCCGAGATGGCGCGCACCGCGGATACGTGACCGGCGGTCGAGTCCCCCACGGTTGGCAGGGTGGGCCGCCAAGGCGAGAAGGTCAACAGGAAAACGGCACCTTGGCGCGGTATCCCTCCACCCGGTACAGTCTCGACTTGAGTTAACTAGACACTGTGGACTAGGGTCACCCCAGAGATCGCGCCACAACCGTCCCAAAGCCGTGGGGCGCGCGGACCGTGTGCCGGGCACTTCTCCGGCGGCTCGCCAGCGGGCGGGCCGCGACCCGGCACCGCCGGAACCCGGGGACGGCTGCACGTGGTCGGCTCTGCCCGAGCGACGACGTCGAGGACAAGGCCGCGGAGCCACCGCGGCCTTGTCGGCATGCCCGGGCGGCTCCGGGCCTCGCCGGCGGCGTCAGTCGCGTCCGGCGCCGGTGTCGGCCAGCGCGGCGGCGACCTCCTCGAGGTCCCTGGCGTCCAGCCGCAGGCTGCCGGCCGGCAGCCACGCCTCCAGCTGCGACGGCCGGCGCGCGCCGACGATCGCCGCGGTGGCGCCCGGCTGCTCCAGCACCCAGGCGACCGCCACGGCGGCGACCTCGACGCCGTGCCGCTTGGCGATCGGCCGCAGCCGTTCCGCCAGGGCGAGGTTGGCGTCCAGCGCCGGCTGCTGGAAGTCCGGGTTGCGCCGGCGCCAGTCGTCCTCCGGCAGCGCGGCCGCCCGCTCGGCGTCGAAGCTGCCGCTCAGCAGGCCCGACTGGAGCGGGCTGTAGGCCAGCACGCCGGTGCCGTGCAGCCGGCACCAGGGCAGCAGCTCGCGCAGGGCGCCGCGGTTGATCAGGCTGAGCGGCGGCTGGAGCGAGTCGACGTGGCGGACCCGCTCGCAGCGTTCCAGCAGGTCGACGGTGAAGTTGGAGACGCCGATCCAGCGCGCCTTGCCCTCGTCGGCCAGCTCCGCCATGGTGCGCCAGGAGTCCTCGATGGGCGTGCCGGTCGAGTCGTCCGGCCAGTGGATCTGGTAGAGGTCGACATGGTCGCGCGCCATCCGCTTGAGGCTCTGCTCCATCTCGAAGCGGATCGAGGCCGGCCGCAGGTCGTTGACCGGCGAGCGCTCGTGGCCGCCGTACCAGTTCCGCCCGCACTTGGTGAACACCAGCACGCCCTCGCCGCGCTCCCGGACGACCTGGCCGACGATCTCCTCGGAGTGGCCGAGGCCGTAGACCGCGGCGGTGTCCACCCAGTTGATCCCCGAGTCGAACGCCCGATGCAGCGCGGCGATCGACTCGTCGTCGTCCTGCGGCCCCCAGCCGAACGGGCCGGGGCCGCCGATCGCCCAGGCGCCGACCCCGAGGACCGAGATCTCCGGGCCGTGGCTGCCGAGGTTGCGGAACTGCATCAGGTGGTGCCTCCTCCCGAGCCGGTCTGGTCGGCGGTCCCGGCGGATCTATCATCGGCAGTGCGGCGGCCGGCATGCATGGCCAGGTCGACCTCTTCGAGCCGCCGCGACTCGCGGTAGCGCCGGCCGGACTTGGCGCAGGGCTCGCCTTCGCGCAGCACCACGTCCGCGGTGTAGTCGCAGTCGCCCTTGAGCAGCGACGAGCCCACCGCGTAGGAGTCCACCGGCACGCCGGCGGCCTCGAAGGCGGCGATCCGCTCGGCGGTGAAGCCGCCCGAGACGATCACGCGGATGTGCTGGAACCCGGCG
>DASVXQ010000224.1:0-12128 GCA_036392615.1 Actinomycetes bacterium
GGCATCGGCCGGGCGGTCGCCGGCCGGCTGGCCGCCGAGGGCGCCTGCGTGGTGGTGGCCGACCGGGACGCGGGCGCCGCACGCAGTGTGGCCGGCGAGCTCGGCGGGACCGGCGCGGCGGTGACCGCCGACGTCACCGACGAGTCGCAGGTGGCCGAGGCGTTCCAGCGGGCCGCCCTGGAGTTCGGCGGGGTCGACCTGGTGGTCAACAACGCCGGGCTGTCGATCTCCAAGCCGCTGCTGGAGACCACCACGGCCGACTGGGACCGGCAGCACGACGTGATGGCCAGGGGTTCGTTCCTGGTCTCGCGCGAGGCGGCCCGCACCATGCTCTCCCAGGGCATGGGCGGCGACCTGGTCTACGTGGTCAGCAAGAACGCGGTCGTCGCCGGGCCGGACAACCTCGCCTACGGGGCCGCCAAGGCCGACCAGGCCCACCAGGTGCGCCTGCTGGCGGCGGAGCTGGGCCGGCACGGGATCCGCGTCAACGGCGTCAACCCGGACGCGGTGGTGCGCGGCTCGGGGATCTTCGCCAAGGGCTGGGGCGCCAAGCGCGCCGAGCTGTACGGCGTCCCCGAGGAGGAGCTGGGCGCCTTCTACGCCAAGCGCACGCTGCTGGGACTCGAGGTGCTGCCGGAGCACGTGGCCGCCGCGGTGTTCGCCCTGGTGGCGGGGGACCTGGCGCACACCACCGGCCTGGTGGTGCCGGTGGACGCCGGCGTCGCCGCCGCCTTCCTGCGATGACCGGCACGGCCGGCTTCGCGGCGGTCGACCTCGGCGCCGCCAGCGGCCGGGTGATGGTCGGGCGCGTCGGCCCGTCGACCCTGGAGCTGACCGAGGCGCACCGCTTCCCCAACCAGGCGATCGCCCTGCCCGACGGGCTCCACTGGGACGCGCTGCGGCTCTACCAGGAGACGCTCGACGGCCTGCGGCTGGCGGCCGGGCAGGCGGAGATCGCCGGCGTCGGAGTGGACGCCTGGGGGGTCGACTACGGGCTGCTCGACGGTTCCGGCGCGCTGCTCGGCAGCCCCTACAGCTACCGCGACGGCCGCACCGGCGAGGTGGTCGCGAAGGTCCACGCCCGCATCCCGCACCAGGAGCTGTACCGGCACACCGGCGTGCAGTTCCTGCCGCTCAACACCATCTACCAACTGGCCGCCGACGAGGCGGCCGGCAGGCTCCAGGCCGCCGCCAGCCTGCTGCTGATCCCCGACCTGCTGGCCTACTGGCTCACCGGCGCGGTCGGCGCCGAGCTCACCAACGCGTCCACCACCTCGCTGCTGGACCCGGGCGCCGGCCGCTGGTCGGCGGAGGTGCTCGAGCGGGCCGGGATCCAGCCCGGCCTGCTGCCGCCGCTGCGGCGGCCCGGCGAGCCGATCGGCCCGCCGCGGCCCGAGGTCGCCGCCGAGACCGGCCTGGCGCCCGGCGCCGTGGTCACCGCGGTGGGCTCGCACGACACCGCCTCGGCGGTGGTCGGCGTGCCGGCCGAGGGCCGGAGCGCCGCGTACGTGTCCTGCGGCACCTGGTCGCTGGTCGGGGTCGAGCTGGAGCGCCCGCTGCGCACCGCCGAGAGCCGCCAGGCCAACTTCACCAACGAGGTCGGGGTCGACGGGCGCATCCGCTACCTGCGCAACGTCATGGGCCTGTGGCTGCTCCAGGAATCGCTGCGCAGCTGGCGGCGCGCCGGGCTGCCGAGCGACCTGCCGGCGCTGCTCGCTGCCGCCGCGGCGCTGCCGGCCGGCGGCCCGATGGTCGACCCCGACGACCCCGCGTTCCTGCCGCCAGGCGACATGCCGGCGAGGATCCTGGCCGCCTGCCGCGAGCGCGGCCAGCCCGAACCGGACGGCCGGGCCGGCCTGGTGCGCTGCATCCTCGACAGCCTGGCGGCCGCCTACGCCCGCACCGTGCGCGACGCCGAGCGGCTCACCGGCCGCCAGGTCGAGGTCGTCCACCTGGTCGGCGGCGGAGCGCGCAACACCCTGCTGTGCGAGCTGACCGCCGCCGCCTGCGGCCTGCCGGTGCTCGCCGGCCCGGTCGAGGCGACCGCCCTCGGCAACGTCCTCGTCCAGGCCCGCGCCCACGGCACCATCCACGGCGACCTCGACACCCTCCGCGCCCTCATCCGGGCCACCCAGCCGATCCGTCGCCATGACCCCCAGCGGGGCAGGAATCTGACAATCTGATACGTATGAAGACTGTCACCGCCACCGAGGCGGCTCGGAATTTCGCCGCCGTACTCGATGAAGCTGAGCGTGGCGAGACCATCGTGGTGGTGCGTGGCAGCCGCCGGGTCGCCACCATCGGTCCGGCCGCGGCGGCTCCTGGCCGCGCGGTAAAGGAGTTGCTGCGACGGCACCGTCCGGATCGCGATTGGGTGAAGGACCTGTGGCGGGTGCGCCGGCTGACAGCCGATCAGGAGCGCAGTTGGCCCGACGCGTGATGCTCGATACGGCCATGCTGGTGACGGCCGAGCGTGGCATCACGCCATTGGAGGACCTGCTCGAGGACGACGACGACGTGCTCGACGCCCGTTGGGCGCCGCCACGGAGCCAGGTCTGTCGTAGCGGTCAGTCGAGATCGGGGACGGCGCGGTCGCTGGCGCGACGTCTGGAGGCGTAGATCTCCTCCACCGGCTCCGTGCGCGGGCGGTCTCCTGGCAGCCGCTTCATTACAGAGCTGTCATGCGGGCTGCCACTCCCGCTGCTCAGCCAGTACGTGCCCCGAAGGCTTGGGTGAAAGTGTTGTTATCCTCGCTTTTCTGGCGTTCTGCCGCCGTAGCGTGGGCCCCGCGGGACCTGAATGACAACGCGCCTTGTAGAGCTTGGGAGGCCGTCATGCGTCAGAAGGTCGGGGTGGGACGGGCAGCCAGCGCGCTGGCATGCGTTCTCGCGCTTGGGTTCGCACTCACCGGGTGCGCCAAGGGCCACACTACCGCCGCGGCGGCGGCGAGCTCGAGCTCCGGTGGTGGCCTGCCGACGATCAACGTCTCGGTGCAGAAGTTCAAGTACAGCGGCATGCCCGACTCGGTGAAGAGCGGGCCGGTGCTGATCGCGTTCAGCAACCACGAGTCGTTCCCGATCACCCACGAGATGGTGGTCGTCGCCATCCCCTCGGGCAAGAGCGACCAGGACGTGATCGCGGCCGCCAAGCAGAAGGGCGACGCGTCCGAGGACGAGTGGCTCCATTTCGGTGAGATCGGCGAGGTGAACACCGGAGCCACCATCGCGGGGGTGTTCTCGCTGCCACCTGGCACCTACGCGCTGGCCTGCTGGCAGACCGGGACTCCCCAGGGCAAGCCGAAGGGCGGTCCGGTCCACCTCACCGTCGGGATGATCCATCAGTTCACGGTGAGCTGAGGGTGGTCGCTCGCCGCTGCGCCGTCACCGCGGCGTTCCTCACCGCTGCCGTCCTGCTGGCCGGCTGCGCGCAGCAGGGTGTCAGCACGCAGGGTCAGGACATCCACGACCTCTACGTGCGCATCCTCCTGCTGGCCACGCCGGTGTTCATCGGAGTGGAGGCGTTCCTGCTGTGGTGCGTCGTCCGCTACCGCAAGCGCGACGACCGGCCCGCTCCCCAGGATCCCGGGAGCGGCAGGACGCTCGGGGTCTTCTTCGCCATCCCGACGGTGATCATCGCGATCCTGTTTCCGTTCGGAGAGCAGACCCTCAGCTACGTCCAGCACCGCGACAAGAATCCTGGCGTGGTCATCAACGTCGACGCCTTCCAGTGGGAGTGGACCTTCACCTACGTCAACGAGGGCCTGGTGGAGACCGGCAAGACGCTCGTCAAGGCGGCGGTCATGGAGGTCCCGGTCAACCAGACCGTCCACGTCCACCTTCGGTCGCGCGACGTGATGCACGAGTTCTACGTGCCGGCGCTGCTGTTCATGCGCAACGCCCTGCCAGGCCATCCGAACGACTTCGACTTCACCCCGACCAAGCTCGGCACCTTTCCGGGCCAGTGCGCCGAGTTCTGCGGGTTGTGGCATTCCAAGATGACCTTCGTCCTCAAGGTGGTGTCGCCCCCCGATTACGCCGCCTGGATCCAGAGCGAGAAGGCCGCTGCGCTCAACGTGTCCTGCCCGACCGGCCCACCAGCCGTCCAACTGGTGGCGCAGAACACCTCGTGGAACACCGCCTGTCTCGCGGTGCCGCCCGACCAGCCGTGGTCGGCGACGGTGACCAACAAGGACGCCGGCATCGAGCACACCTTCGGGGTCTTCGATTCGAGCACCGAGGGTGTCAAGTACTTCCTGAGCCCACCGGTCCCGGGACCGACGGTCGCCACCTTCCAGCTCCCTCCGCTCCGGCCCGGCAGGTACTACTTCGAATGCACCATCCACGGCCCGTCCATGTCGGGCACCCTCATCGTGAAATAGCGAGGCGTCATGGCGATCACCGAGGTCCAACGGCCAGGGCTCGTGCCGGAGCCCTCACCGGCCACCCGGCTGGTGGCATGGCTGACCACCACGGACCACAAGAGGATCGGCATCCTGTATTTCTGGAACTCGTTCGCGGTCTTCGCCGTCGCCGGCGTGATGGCGCTGCTGATGCGCACCGAGCTGGCCCAGCCGGGCACCCAGCTGCTCTCGGTGCGCGCCTACAACCAGGTCTTCACCCTGCACGGCACGCTGATGATCTTCCTGTTCATCTTCCCGGTGCTCGCCGGCTTCGGGAATTACTTCGTTCCGCTGCAGATCGGCGCGCTCGACATGGCGTTCCCCAGAGTCAACGCGCTCTCCTTCTGGCTGTTGCCGGTCTCGGCGCTGACGATCCTGTCCGGCTTCCTCGCCAAGGGCGGGGCGGCGGCGTCGGGATGGACGAATTACGTCCCGATCTCGGTGCAGCAGGGGGCGGGCGAGGATCTGTGGATCGCCGGGCTGCTGCTGGCGGGGGTCGCGTCCATCCTCGGGGCGATCAACTTCATCGTCACCATCCTGCGGCTGCGCGCCCCGGGCATGACGATGATGCGGCTGCCCATCTTCAGCTGGGCCACGCTCGCGACCTCGCTGCTGGTGGTGCTGGCCACGCCGGTGATCACCGCCGGGCTGGTGATGCTGTTCGCCGACCGGCGCCTGGGCACCACCTTCTTCAATCCCGCCCGCGGCGGCGACGTGCTGCTGTGGCAACACGTGTTCTGGTTCTTCGGCCACCCCGAGGTGTACATGCTGATCCTGGCCGCCTGGGGCATGGTCAGCGAGATCATCCCGGTGTTCTCCGGCAAGCCGCTGTTCGGCTATACCGGCGTGGTGCTGTCGTTCCTGCTGATCACCGCGCTGTCGTTCAGTGTCTGGGCGCACCACATGTTCGTCACCGGCCAGGTCGAGCTGCCGTTCTTCTCGGTGACGACCGAGCTCATCTCGATCCCGACCGGGGTACTGTTCTTCAACTGGCTTGCCACCATGCGCAAGGGCAAGCTCCGCTTCGACCCACCCATGCTGTTCGCGCTCGGTTTCGTCGCGATGTTCCTGATCGGCGGGCTCGACGGCGTGTGGATGGCGTCGCCGGCGATGGACTTCGCCATCCACGACACCTACTGGGTCGTCGCCCACATCCACTACGTGCTGTTCGGCGGCACGGTATTCGGGATCATGGCGGGGATGTACTACTGGTTCCCCAAGATCTGCGGGCGGATGCTGTCGCGTCGCCTGGGCCAGTGGCACTTCTGGCTCCAGTTCATCGGCTTCAACCTCACCTTCTTCCCGATGCACCTCCTCGGCCTGCGGGGGATGCCGCGGCGCATCGCCGACTACGCCCCCGACCGCGGCTGGACCTTCCTCAACTCGCTGGCCACCGTTGGCGCCTTCGTGATCGGGATGGCGATGCTGGTCTTCCTGGTCAATGTGATCGTCACCCTGCGCAGGCCACGCGAGGCGCCGGCCGACCCCTGGGGTGGCTTCACGCTGGAGTGGGCGACGTCCTCACCCCCGCCGGCCCACAACTTCGAGCGGCTCCCGCCGGTGCGGTCGAGCCGGCCGGTGTACGACATGCGCACCGCGGCCCAGGCCGCGGCCGAAGGAGCGGAACCATGAGCGGCACAGCGATTCCCATCCGGTCGGGCGAGGAGCGCGCGGTCGCGGGCACCTCCAGCTCGGTCCTCGGCATGGTGCTGTTCGTGGCTTCGGAGTCGATGTTCTTCGCCGCCTTCTTCGGTGCCTATGTCAACACCTACGTCAATCAGAAGGTGTGGCCGCCGAACAACACCCCGGCGCCGCCGCTTTCGCTGGCCACCGCCGCGGTCGCCAGCCTGGTCCTCTCAGGTCTGCTTCTGCAGGGGGCGTTCCGTGCCGCCCGGCGCGGGCTTCCTGGCACGGTCAGCCGCTGGCTCGTGCTCACCCTGGCCGCCGCCGTCGCCTCGGTGGTGCTCACCCTGGTGAGCTACGCCGAGGTCGGCTTCGGCCTGCACGCAGGCATCTTCGCCTCGCTGTTCTACCTGATGACCGGCCTCGGCCTGGCGCACGTGGCCGGCGGAGTCGTGCTGCTCGCGCTGGTGGTTGTGCAGAGCCTGACCGGGAGGCTGGCGCTGGTCCGTTACCAGCCGGTCCAGGCCGCCGCGGTGTACTGGAACTTCGTGGTCGTTCTGGGACTGGTCATCTACGTCGTCTTCTACGTCCTGACCAACACCGGCGGATAGCGGGAGGGCTCCAGGTGAGGCTGTACGCGCGGATCGCCCTGCTGCTCGGTGGCTTCCTGCTCGCCGCCGGTCTGGTCTACGGCCTGACCGGCTACGAGTGGAGAGGGTTCGTGCTGCTGCTGATCGCCGGCAGCGGCTTTGCCTACGTCGGCCTGTACGCCCGGCGGACGGTCAGGGCCGCCGACCGGACCGCTGGCGGAGCTGCTGAAGTCGAGCCGGCCGCCCAGGCCGAGGCCGGCCACGGGGGTGCCGAGCCGAGGGGCCCGGAGACCGATGCAACCGCGGGGCACCTTCCGCACATGGAGGAGGTGCGCCCCACCATCTGGCCACTGGTGTTCTCGCTGGCCGGCGCCGGCATCGTCGCCGGTGTGCTCGCCAGCCACTGGCTGCTGATCGTCGGCGGCGTGCTGGCGGTCGCCGCCGCGGCCGGCTGGTTCTTCGAAGCGCTGGCCCAGCGCCAAGAGCACAACTGAACGCGGGGGCCCGGGGCGCCTCGCGGGCCCTGGGGTCGGTCAGCCGCGTACGAGCAGGACGACGACGAGCACCAGCATCATCGCGAGGACCGAGAGGAAGACGGTGGCGTGGAACTGCGTCGAGCTGGGGCTCGGCAGGTCCGCGGGATTGCAGTCACGGCAGACGGAATGGCCCCAGGGCACCACCTTGCCGCAGCGCATGCAGCGATCGTTCATCTTGGTCCTCCTTCGAGGCCGACGCGCGCGTCAGCCCTGACGGCCTCGCGCTCCTCCCGTCGCAGCCAGTCGAGCAGGACCAGCCCGAGCGCGGGGACCATGACGAACATGCCGGCCGACCCCATGATCGTGCCGGCGAGGCGCTGGTCGTCGAGGGCCGCGGGCCCCAGCGCGACCTGGTAGGCCGGGTACAGCACCCGGCTGGCGCCCCACATGGCCAGGCCGAGGAAGCTCGCCTGCGGCATGGCCAGGAACAGGTACAGCAGCCGCGCCGGGTGGGAGAGGCGCTTGGGGCTCGGGTCGACGCCGACCACCGGTGACCAGAACAACACCGCCGAACCGACGTAGAGCAGGTGCTCGAGGACGTGGATACCGGCGTTGCGCACGGCCGCGTCGTACAGCGGCGAGAAGTGGCTCACCCACAGCACCAGGGCGAACTGCGCCCAGCACACCACCGGCGCGCTGAGCAGCCGCACCGGCCGGCTGCGCAGCGGCGGCAGCACCCAGCGGCGCCGGAACGCCGGGGTGGCCGCCCGCAGGAGCAGCGTGACCGGCGCTCCGAGCACCAGCAGCGGGGCGGCGACCATGGTGAGCAGCAGGTGCTGGACCATGTGGACCGACAGCCGCACGTCCGCGTAGGCGTCGATCGGCGACTGCAGCGCGATCCAGAGCACCGCCAGCCCGCCGAGGAAGCACGCGGCACGGTTGACGAGCCGCCGCTCCGGCCGCTGCACGCGTCCCACGCCACGCAGGTACAGCACGCCCGCGGTGGCCAGTCCGGCGACCAGCGGCGGGTCGAACCTCCACGCCGTGAGCGCCCTGGTCATCCCGGCGACACCCCGAGGGGCGCATTCGAGCTCGGGAGGACGATCTCGAACACGCTTCCCTGCCCCGGGACGCTGCGGGCCCGGACCGAGCCGCCGTGGGCCTCGGCGATCGCCCTGACGATGGCCAGCCCGAGTCCCACGCCACCGCGATCGCGGTTGCGACCGCTGTCCAGCCGCGCGAAGCGCTCGAAGATCGGCTTGAGCCGCTCCGGCGAGATGCCCGGACCGGAGTCGGCGACCGCGATCACCACCTGCTGCCGCTCGCGACTGGCACTGAGCCGGATCTCGTCGCCCGGCTCGGTGTGTTTCACCGCGTTCTCGATCAGCGCGTCCAGGGCGGTCCCCAGGCGCTCTGGGTCGCCGAGCACGGTGCCGGCGTCGAAGTCGTCGACCACCCAGCGCCGGTTGGCCGGCGCCCAGCGGCTGCACGCCTCCCTGAGGAGCCGGTCCACGGCGGTCGGGGTCCTCATCAGGAAATCGGGATCCTCGGAGGAGGCCAGCAGCAGGAGCCGGTCGGCCAGACGCCGGAGGCGGAGCAGCTCGTCCACGACGATGCTCGCGTCCTCGGCGAGATCGGGATCGCGGCTGGAGCGCATCAGCAGCTCGGCGTGGCCGAAGGCGATCGCGATGGGCGTGCGGAGCTCGTGGGACGCGTCCTGCACGAACTGCCGCTGCCGTTCCAGCAACCGCCGGTTCTCCTCGAACGCCTGATGCTCACGCTCGATCGCGGCCATCCGGCGCCGCGCGTGCCAGACCATCGCCATGAACATCGCCGCCATCAGCGGCACCTCGGTGAGCTCGTCCGGTGACTGGAACGAGCCTGAGATTTCGTGGAGGAGGACGGCGCCGGTGGTGACCACCACCACGGCGAGCACCCAGCCGGTCGGCTCCAGCCGCCAGATCCGGAAGCCGTACACCAGCGTCAGGCTCACCCAGATGAAGTGGAACGGGACCGTCTCCCAGGTCGGCACCACCCACATCGCGCCGAGGTTCGCCAGCGCGAACCCCGCCCAGGCGATCTCCAGCCAGGGCAGGCGGTGCAGCGGCCACTCCCAGCGTCCGGGGGCTTCCTCAGCGATCATCGACCTGGTACCCCTTGCCGCGAACCGTCCTGATCACTTCCGCGCCGAGCTTGGCCCGCAGCCTGGCGACGTAGACGTCGACCACGTTGGAGCCGGAGTCGAAGTGGTAGCGCCAGACGGAGGAGAGCAGCCGCTCCTTCGAAACCGTCTGGCCGGCGTGTCGCATCAGCTCGCTCAGCAGGAGGAACTCCCGCTCGGCGAGGGGCACCGGCCCGGACCCGCTGTCGGCCTCGCGGCGCACCATGTCGAGCTTCAGGCGTCCGCGGGAGATGGTGGTGGCGCCCGCGCTCCGCGCGATCACCCGCAGGTGGGCCCCGACGCGGGCCAGCAGCTCGTCGAGCGAGAACGGCTTGGCCAGATAGTCGGCGGCGCCGACCTCGAAGCAGCTCACCTTGGTGGCGGTCCCGGTCAGGCACGAGACGACCATCACCTGCTGCGACGGGAGCTTGCGGACGATCCGGCGGAGCACGGTGGAGCCGTCGAGGCCGGGCATGAGCAGATCCAGGAGGATCAGGTCGTAGGCGCCGGTGAGCGCCAGACGAAGCCCGTCCTCGCTGTTGTCGGCCGAGTCCACCGCGTAGCCCTCGGCTACCAGACCCCGCGACACGAAGCGCAGCACCCGGTGCTCGTCGTCGATCAGTAGAATCCGTGCCGGGCGGGTGGTGCGGGCCCTCTCTTCCGCCAGCGGATGCATCGCTCTCTCCCCGGGAGGGAGTCTAGGCCGTTGCCGTTGGCGTGCCTAGCCTTCAACCCGGCGAGTGCGCGCCACCGCAGGTCCGACGGCCGTACGATCGACCGGTCGCGGTGAGAATGGGGTGAACGATGGTCACGGCCGAGGACGTGCGGCGCATCGCCGGGCCGCTGCCGCGCAGCGAGGAGCGGCTGGTGCGCGACCACGTGAAGTTCCGGGTGGGGAGCTTTGTCTACCTGTCGATCTCGCCGGACGAGCGCTCGATGGGCTTCGCCTTCCCCAAAGAGGAACGGGCGGCCCTGGTCGCCAGCGAGCCGCACAAGTTCCACATGCCGGCCCGCTCGGACGAGCGCTACAACTGGGTCGGGGTGTGGCTGGACGCGATCGACGAGCAGGAGCTGCGCGAGCTGGTGATCGACGCCTGGCGCATGGTGGTGCCCAAGAAGGTCGCCGCCGCCTGGGAGGAATCCGGCTCCGCGCGATGAGTTTCGCCCGCTCCGCGAGTCTGCTGATCGACGGGAGCGACACGACAGGAGCGGGAGCCATGGGCGACCTTCAGCGGCAGGTCCAGCAGGCCATCGACGAGCTGGTCGGCACGGGCGCGGAGCGCGGCCTCCAGGTGGCCGTCTACCAGGACGGCAAGCAGGTGGTCGAGGCGGTCGCCGGGGTCGCGGACGCCACCACCGGCCGGCCGGTGACCCCCGACACGCCGTTCTACGCCTACTCGGTCGGCAAGGGCGCCACCGCCGCGGTGGTGCACGTGCTCGCCGAGGACGGCGTGCTCGACTACGACACCCCGATCGCCGAGCTGTGGCCGGAGTTCGCCGCCCACGGCAAGCGGCGCGCCACCATCCGCCACGCGCTGACCCACTCGGTCGGCGTGCCCGGCCTGCCGTCCAACCTGACTCCGGAGGACCTCTGCGACTGGGACAGGATGTGCGCGATCGTCGCGGACGCCGAGCCGTGGTGGGAGCCGGGCACCAAGGTCGGCTACCACGCCTACACCTTCGGCTACATCATCGGTGAGGTGGTCCGCCGGGCGACCGGCAAGCGCATCTCGGAGGTCCTGCTGGAGCGCATCAGCGGGCCGCTGGGCGTGGGCGACGAGCTGTACATCGGCGTGCCCCCCTCGGAGCTCGGCAGGCTGGCCCGGCTGGAGGACGCCGCGGGCAGCGCCGAGATGCTCGCCTCCATCCCCGACGACGCCCCGATGTTCCAGCTCGGCTCCAAGGCGATCTGGCCGACCGCCGAGTTCGGCAACCGCCGCGACGTGCTGATCGCCGAGATCCCCGCCGGCGGGAAGCTTTCGGCCCGCGGGGTCGCCCGGATGTACGCCGCGCTGCTCGGCGAGGTGGACGGCGTCCGGCTGGTCTCGCCCGAGCGGCTCCGCGAGCTGTCGGCGGTGGCGGTCGACGACGTCGACCAGGTCATGGGCTTCCGCACCCGCGAGGGGCTCGGCTACGGCATCGGCCGCCCCGGCACCGACCCGGCCTCCACGCCGACGGTGTTCGGCATGGCCGGCGTCGGCGGCGGCTACGCCTGGGCCGACACCGCCACCGCGACCGCCGTGGCGGTCAACAAGAACCTGCTCACCGCCGACTTCGACGTCGCCGCCCGGATCGGCGAGATCGTCGCCAAGCACGTCGGCGGCTGAGCCAGGCACGGACGGCCGCGGCCGGTGGGGCTCACCGCCGCGGCCGTCCGCTTCCCGCTCATCCAGCGGCCGAGACGCGGCCCGCGAGCACCAGCGCCCAGGTGAGGCAGCCGAACGCGGCCGTGGAGGCGAGCGTGCGGACCAGGTTCCAGCGCACCCAGGGCGCCTCGAAGGCCGCCCGCAGGGCGCCTGGCGCACCGGAACCGCCGGCGGCGAGCCGGTCGTTGAGCGGCACGTTGACCGCCATGGTGACCACCAGCACGACCACGTAGAGCACCAGCGCGGCCACGATCCAGACCAGCACGCCGCGCCACGGCGCCGGCAGGTGCAGCACCGCGGCCAGGGCGGTCAGCAGCAGCGCGCCGGCGAAGCTCAGGAAGAACCAGCCGTTGAGGATCGCCACGTTGATCCGCTGCATGCCCTCGACGAAGGCGAGATCACTCGCCTTGGCCAGGCCCGGCATGACCGCGTACCAGAACGCCGCGAACAGGCCGGCCATCAGCCCGGCCGTCAGCGTGGCCGCGACCAGCGTCGCGCTCGTCCAGAAGCCCA
>DASVXQ010000225.1:0-12595 GCA_036392615.1 Actinomycetes bacterium
ATCCGCGCTCGTCGCCCTTTGCGCCGACCGCCCCTGATCGCTATATTCAGCAGGCCCATCGGGCCTCGGGGCTGTAGCTCAGCTGGCAGAGCACTTGCATGGCATGCAAGGGGTCAGGGGTTCAAATCCCCTCAGCTCCACCACAGGTCAGCGGCCTTCTCACCGCCCGACCGACCCCGGATCGTCGCTTCCGCGCAGCAGATTCGCAGCACTTGCGCGCCGCCGACTTCTTCACGTCAGTGTGATGATTGGCTTGCCCGGCGGGGTTGGCTCACTTCTTCACTGCCCGGTCAACGGCCGTGGCTTGTCAACGAAGCGCCGCCCGCCGGGCACCTGGGACCAGCCGGCGTGACTTGATAGGAGCCTGGAGCGACCTCGACTGAGGCATGTCCCCGGTTGGTCTGGTGGCATCGCTTCCCCCGGCAGCAGGGAGGCCTGCATGGTCGTGATTGGGGTCGACGCGCACAAGCGCACGCACACACTCGTGGTCGCCGACGAGGTGGGCCGCGAGCTTGCGAACCGGACGTTCCCGGCCACGTTGGAGGGGCACGGGACGGCGCTTGGCTGGGTGCGAACGTGGCCGGAGCGGACGTTCGCGCTGGAGGACTGCCGGCATCTGACCCGTCGGCTGGAGGCCGATCTCCTCCGGGCTGGGGAACGGGTCGTGCGGGTCCCTGCCAGGCTGATGGCCAGCGCCCGGCGGACCGGCCGCGCGCTGGGAAAGTCCGACCCGATCGACGCCTTGGCTGTGGCGCGGGCCGCGCTGCGCGAGCACGGGCTACCGGTTGCGCGGCTTGATGGCCAGACCCGCCGGCTGCGGCTGCTGGTGGACCACCGTGAGGACCTGGTGGCCGAGCGGACCCGCATGCAAAGCCGCCTGCGCTGGCACCTGCACGAGGTCTTCCCTGGTCTGGAGGTCGCGCCCAGAAGCCTGGGGCGGCTGCATGTCATCGCCGCGCTCGATCGACGGTTGCAGCCGGTCGAGGGCACCGTGGCCGCGGTCGCTCGGGAGCTGCTTGCGCGGATCCGGGAGCTCACGGCGCGCATCAACCAGCTCCAGCAGGAGATCACTCGGCTCGTGCGGCCGCTCGCGCCGACCCTGCTGGCCTTGCCCGGGTGCGGGCCGCTGTCGGCTGCCAAGCTCCTGGGCGAGGTGGCGGGCGCGGCGCGCTTTCGGTCCAGGGCGGCGTTTGCCCGCTGGAACGGCACTGCGCCGATCCCGGTGTGGTCGGGCAACGCTACTCGACATCGGTTGAACCGCGGTGGCAACCGCCAGGTGAACGCCGCCTTGCATCGCATCGCGCTCACGCAGTGGCGTGAGGTGGGCCCTGGGCGAGCCTACGTGCACCGCCGCTTGGCCAGCGGCGACACCAAGACGGAGGCCTTGCGGCTGCTTCGTCGTCAGCTCTCCGACGAGGTCTTCCGCCGCCTCCTGGCCGACGAGACGCTGACCCAAGCCGCATCAGCAGGCAAGGAGGCGATCGCCGCTTGACATAGGAGCTTCGTCGAGACGGCCTGGCTCCGCACGCTGCACGTGTTCTTCGCCATCGAACTGCAGACGCGGCATGTCCACCTGGCCAAAGCGACACGACATCCGAACGCGGTATGGGTGACCCAGCAGGCCCGGAACCTGTCCTTTCATCTCGCCGAGCGTGGATCGTTGCGGTTCCTGATCCGAGATCGAGACTCCAAGTACACCAGGAGCTTCGACGCGGTGTTCACCGCCGACGGCGCCCAAGTCGTGCTCACCCCGTTCCGATCCCCGAGGGCCAACGCCTTCGCTGAGCGCTGGGTGCGGACCGTCAGGCGGGAGTGTCTGGACTGGACGCTCGTCCTCGGTCGACGGCACCTCGAGCGGGTGCTCCGCGAATACGTGGCCCACTACAACGCCAAGCGCCCACACCGCGGGTTGGATCTCCGGCCGCCAGACGCTCCGCCCAATCCCTCCTGGCATCCGCCCGACCTCAGCGACGTCCGGAGGCGGGACGTCCTGGGCGGGCTCGTCCACGAGTACGAACTTGCTGCATGACGATCTGATCACGGGTTTCTGTGCCCCTCAGGACCGCGATCTTTGGTGGTCGAGCCCTTCAGCCGCCATGAGCACGATCTTGGCCCGCCACGACATCCGGATACGGCAACGTGTACCGAGGGGTCTGGGCCTCCAGGACCTTGCGCTCCTGGTTGCTCAACTCGAGGATGTGTGGGCTCTTCCTCGGCACTGGCCTCCCTCATCCAAGCGATCTAGCCGTTGACGTACCGACCAGTCGGTCGGTATGTTAGAGCGGCCATGAGTGCGATCAAAATGCACCTGGATGCGGATCTCCAGGATCTCCAGACGACCCGCCCTTCCGAGCGGGGCGCGGCCACCCGCCGGCACCTTCTGGCGGTGGCCACAGAGCAGTTCCTCGCCCACGGTTACGCCTGCACCTCACTCAGCGACCTGATCCGCGCCGCCGGCCTCACCAAGGGCGCCTTCTACCACCACTTCCCGTCCAAGGAGGCGCTTGCCGTCGAGGTGGTGCGCGTTCGGCAGGCGGAGGAGGCCGCCGCGGTCGTGCAGGCGGCGGTGGGCTACGACCGCGCGGTCGACCAGCTGCGGGCGGCGGTCCAGACGGCCTCCGACCTCAAGGACCAAGATCAGGGTGAGGCGACGAGCATGCAGCGGCTCTGCGCCGAGCTGGCCGCGGACTCCGAGCTCGCTCCGCAGATCGCCAAGATCTGTGACACCTGGATCGACTCCGCCGCCGACCTGGTGGCCCGCGCTCAGCTCCAGGGCGACATCCGTGCTGATGTCGACGCGCGCCAAGCGGCCGAGATGCTGGTCGCCACCTTCCTCGGCGCTGAGCAGCAGTGCATGATGACCGCCCGCCACGAAGACTTTCGTGGCGAGTTCCGTGCGCGCGTGACCCGCTGCCTGGACCTGCTGCTCGAGGTGCTGAAGCCGGCCAGCTAGGCGGCGGGACGAGGGGGGACGACAACAAGTAGCAGGAACGAGGAGTATCACCACCTCGAAACATACCGACCAGTCGGTATCACAATGTTGGTATCCGCCCGGTTGGCGATGAAAGCCAGACACGCGCAGGTTGAAAGGAAGGACATGAGGTTCTCTCCGCAGAGCGTGGCGCGCTGGAGCGCCAAACACCGCCTCCGGGTGATCGGGCTGTGGGTCGTGCTGTTCGTGGTTGGGGGCTGGCTCACCTCCAGCTACCTCAGCGGCGCGCTGACCACCCAGGTGAACTTCACCAACAACCCCGACTCCAAGCAGGCCCAGACGCTGCTCGAGCAACGGCTGACCGGGCCGCGGCGCTCCAACGAGGTGGTGATCGTCCGCTCGGCGTCGCAGACCGTCACCGACCCCGGGTTCCAGGCGTACGTGACCAGGCTCAAGGCCAACGTGGACGCGCTGGGACCCGCGGTGGTGCAGCAAACCACCGACCCCTACCAGGCCGGCGGCCGGTTCGTCTCCAAGGACCGCCACGCCACGCTGATCCCGGTGACCATGGCCGGCACGCTGGACGACGCCAACGACAACATCGACCAGGTCCTGGACCGCACCCTGCACGCACCCCACCCCCCGGGCTTCCGGGTCTGGGTGGCCGGCGAGGCGACCGCGGCCAAGGACTCCAACACCATCGCCGAACAAGACCTCAGAAAGGGCGAGACCATCGGCATCGTCGCCGCCCTGGCCATCCTGATCGTGGTGTTCGGCACCGCCGCCGCCGCGGTGGTCCCGGTGGTGCTGGCGATCCTGGCGATCGTGGTCGCGCTGGGGCTCGTTTCGCTGCTCGGCATGGCGTTTGACCTGTCGTTTTTCGTCACCAACATGGTCACCATGATCGGCCTGGCGGTCGGCATCGACTACTCGCTGTTCATCGTGTCCCGCTACCGCGAGGAACGCGCCCGCGGGCGGGACAAGCTGCAGGCGATCGCCGCGACGGGGGGGACCGCCAACCGGGCGGTGTTCTTCTCCGGGCTGACGGTGGTGCTGGCGCTTGCCGGGATGCTGCTGAACCCGACCACCATCTTCCGTTCGATCGCCGCCGGCGCGATCGCGGTGGTGCTGGTGGCGGTGGCGGCCGCGCTGACGCTGCTGCCGGCGCTGCTGGCCACCATGGGCGACAAGGTCAACGCGCTGCGGGTGCCGGTGCTGTTCCGCCGCCGCCAGGCCGACATCGACCGCACCCACGGCTTCTGGGCCCAGGTGGCCCGCCGCGTCATGGGCCGGCCGGTGACCAGCCTGGTGGGGGCCACCGCGATCCTGGTGGTGTTGGCGGTGCCGCTGCTCGGCATCAAGACCGGGTTCTCCGGCATCAGCACCTATCCGGACAATATCCAGTCCAAGCAGGCGTTCACCGTGCTGTCGCGGGACTTCCCCGCCGGGCTGACCTCCCCGGCCCAGATCGTGGTCGACGGGCAGGTCCGCTCCCCGGCGGTGGCGGCGGCCATCGGCCGGCTGCAGGCCGCCCTCAAGACCGACCGTGCCTTCGGCCCCAGTACCGTGCAGACCAACCGGGCAGGCGACCTGGCGCTGGTCTCGGTGCCGGTCAACGGCGACCCCAACGGCGAGGCCACGGTGGCCGCGGTCCGTCACCTGCGCAAGGTGACCATCCCAGCCGCCTTCGCCGGCACCGACGCCGGCGTCAAGGTCGGCGGCGAGACCGCCGGGGGAATCGACTTCTTCGACCTGAGCGACTTCTACACGCCGTTGGGGATCGCGCTGGTGCTGGGCCTGTCGTTCCTGCTGCTGCTGGTGGTGTTCCGCTCGGTGGTGCTGCCAGCGCTGGGCGTGGCGCTGAACCTGCTGTCAGTGGGCGCCGCCTACGGCCTGCTGATTCTGGTGTTCCAGCACGGCATCGGCGCGGGCCTGTTCGGCTTCCAGCAGGTCGACACCATCGAGGCCTGGTTGCCGCTGTTCCTGTTCTCGGTGCTGTTCGGGCTGTCCATGGACTACCAGGTGTTTTTGCTCAGCCGCATCCAGGAGCGCTACAACCTGACCGGCGACAATACCGACGCGGTCTCGTTTGGCCTGCGCACCACCGGGGGGATCATCACCGGCGCCGCGCTGATCATGGTGGCGGTGTTCGCCGGGTTCGCGGCCGGCCGGCTGGTCTTCCTGCAAGAGACAGGGTTCGGCCTGGCGGTGGCGGTGCTGATCGACGCCACCCTGGTCCGCTCGGTGCTGGTCCCCGCCGCCATGACCCTGCTCGGCAAGTGGAACTGGTACCTGCCAAGCTGGCTTGGCTGGCTGCCGCAGCTCCGCATCGAAGGGGCCGCTCCAGCCCCGGCCCCGGCCGAGCCCGAGCGCCAGCCCCAGCCGGTGCGGTAGCACCGATCCCTGCGAGGTTCGGGAGGAGCATGCTCCCCCGAACCTCACAGGGCCACGCAGGACGACCAGCCAAACGATGCCGCGCCGCGCGGAATACGTGGTCGAACTTGCGTGCTGGAGCACTTAGGGTCGATCCGGCCGCACGTCAGCGCGGCCTAGGTGCTGCCCCAGCCGCGCCGGTGGGCCGGCTCCAGGCTCAGCTGCGGCAGCGACCAGACGGGCCCGGGGCAGCGGCCATGTTGTTCCAGCAGCAGCCCGCAGCACCCGCGGCAGATGGCGCAGATATCCAGGGAACGGACAGCCGTCGAGGCGCGGCTGGCGGAGAGCCGGCGTTACAGTGCTCTCACTCGTCGCCCTTCGGCGGTCAAGCTTGGTTTGCGACGAGCGTCCGTGCGAGATTCTCGCGGGAACGGATGTCGAGCTTCTGGAAGGCGTGGCGGAGGTGGGTCTCGACCGTTCTGCGGGTCACGAACAGCGCCTGCGCGATCTGCGGGTTGGAGAGCCCTTCGGCGGCCATCTCGGCCACGCGGCGCTCCTGCGCGGTGAGGGCGTCCAGGCCGGTGAGGACGAGCGTGCGTGGCCGCGCTCCCGTGGCCGCGAGCTCCGCGCGGGCTCGCTCGACGAGCGGCACGGCGCCCGAGCGGTAGGCCAGCTCCATCCCGCGGCGGAGCGGCTCACGGGCGTCAGCACGGCGGTTCGCACGTCGCAGAGCCGCGCCCAGCTCCACCAGCGTCTTCGCGAGCTCGAACCGTCGCGGACTGCGCTGCAGCAGCTCCACCCCCGCGCTCAGATGCTCGATCCCGGCTTCGCCACCCATGACGAGGCCGAGGACGGCCAGGCAGCTCCCCGTCTGGCCCGAGACGTTCCACCGCTCGGCGACAGCGTGCATCTCTTCGGCAAGCGACCGAGCGGTCTGCAAGTCGCCCGCAGCAAGGTACGGGAGCGCGGGGTGGAGGATCGAGCTGGCCCCGATCGCGTTGAGCCCGCCGCGCAGGCGCTGTCGCTCGAGCCAGACCTCCGTGTCGGCGATCGCCTCCTCGACTCGGCCCTGCGCCAGACGAAGCTTTGCCCGCGCGGCGAGCAGCGGGTTGCCAGTCGTGGTCGAGGGAGGCGGTGCGCCCGCAAGATCTTGGGAGACGAGTGCGTCCTCGGCGATGTCGAGCTCGCCTCGCTCCACGAGCGGGAGGATCAGCCCCGAGAGGCCAGCCGGAAGGACGAAACCGTACTGCGCAGATCCTGCGGCGGCGTCGAGCGAGCTGCGCGCGGACGCCTCCGCGGCGATCAGGTTTCCCTGCAACTGCTCGAGCCGTGCGAAGGTGGAGAAGGTCAGGGCGGCAGCGGCAGCCGAGCCGCGCGCCCGCGCGTCGGCGATCGTCTGCTCCAACATCGGGCGCAGCTCGTCGTGGTGGTCACTGTCCCGCAGTGCAATGAGCGGCCCGTAGACGACGAGGGTGTCGCCCGTGGCCTCTCGCAGCAGCAGACCGTCCGCCCACGCTCGACGCGCCAGCGCCGCCACCCGGTCGCCGGAGACGCGTCCGCTGAAGGTCAGATGCAAGACGTTCGCAGCGAGCGCGAGCCGCTCACCGGGCGTGTCGCCTCGCATGTGCTCGCAGACACGCTCCAAGCGCGTCGCGACTCGCGCCGCTAGCGCATCGCTGCCTTGGCTCAGCCCGAAGAGATGCGCTTCGAGGAGCAGTGCCGTCTCCCGATCCTCGGTCTCCTCGATGACGCGCTCGAGCAGCTCGACCGCCTCGTCGAGGCGGGCCGCCACCCCGAGCGCCGTGGCCAGCTCTCGGGCGACCTCGGCACGGACTCGGGTGTTAACTACCAGCTCGAGCGCCTCACGGAGTCGCTCGGCGGCATGCGGATCGCCGGCGACTCGCTCGGCTCGGCCGAGTTCGAGCAGGGTGGCCGCTCGCTCGATCGCGGGTGGAGGCTCGGCGACGGCGCGTCGCAACAGCGACGCGGCCGCCTCGGGCGCACCACGCGCGAGCGCCCGCCGCGCCGCCGCTCGGAGCCGTTCGACGGTCCAGGAGTCGGCCGCGGGCTCTGCCAGGAGCAGGTGCACCGCGGCCCGGT
Source organism: Actinomycetes bacterium (assembly GCA_036392615.1). Taxonomy (GTDB): domain Bacteria; phylum Actinomycetota; class CALGFH01; order CALGFH01; family CALGFH01; genus DASVXQ01. The sequence continues at coordinate 7,406 of DASVXQ010000225.1, forward strand.
CGGGATCGCCGCCCTCGGCATCCAGCAGGCGGGCGGCCCGTGCATGGTCGGCGGCACGGCGACCCTCAGGGAGATCGTCGTGGACCGCCTGGCGCATTATCGGGTGCAGAAAGCGAAGCGGCCGGCCGGGCGAGAGGATGTGGACGCTGGTCAGGGCGTCCGCCGCGGTCTCCGCCCTGTCGAGGTCGAGGCCGGCGAGCGCGGCAGCGTGACGAAGCTCGGCGTCGGTGTCGAACAGCGACACGGCCTTGGCGAGTGCGATGGCGTCCGCGCCCAGCGTTGCGAGACGTCCGAGCACCCTCCGCGAGATCGACCGCGGAGCGAGAAGGCGCACACGCTCGACCGACGGGCTCGTGCGCTCGGCGCGCTCGGCGGCAAGCGCGCGGAGCAACTCCACCAGGAGGAACGGGTTGCCGCCGGTGACCTCGCGGCAGGCGGCGCGGAGCGCGGCATCCGGAGCCGTACCCAGCCACCCCTCGATCAGCTCTCCCGTCGCCTCCTCGCTCAACGCCGAAGGGCGAAGCAACTCCGCCTGCGGGAGCTCGAGGAGCGACTCGAGTAGGTGCTGCGCCGCGCCTGCCTCGCCCCAACGCAGTGCGAGGAGGACGATCACGCGCAACCCTTCCAGGCGCCGCGCCAGGTAGTTGAGGAAGAGGAGGCTCGCGGAGTCCGCCCAGTGCGCGTCGTCGACGACCATCAGGAGCGGTTGTCTCTCCGCGAGGTTCGACGTCAGCCAGTAGAGACCGTGGTTCGCGGCGAAGCCTGGATCGGCGGCCGGCTCAGCGGCCACCTGGTCGGCCGCGGCCGCGAGTCCCAGGACCGGAGCGGAGAGCTCCGCGGCTCCACTCAGGAGCGCGCGCCGATGCCGGGCTGGCGTGGCGCGGAACAGCGGCTCGTAGAGCTGTCGTGCGATCCCGTGCGCGAAGTCCCGCTCGAGCTTGCCGCCGCGCGCGGCGAGCACCGTGTCGCCGGCCGCCATGTCACGGGCGACTCCCAGCAGCGCCGTCTTGCCGATCCCGGCCTCGCCCTCGATGACGACGACGCACCCCTCACCCGAGCTTGCCCGCTCCAACGCGGAGCGCAGCCGCTCGACGCTGGTCTCCCGCTCGAGCAGGTGTCCCGTCGGTGTCACAGTCTGGGTTGCCACCCCCCGGGCCCGATTCTGGTCGATTGTCCCTATCCAGGCCAGCTGCAGCGCAACGCCGGGCGCCTAAAGGTTCAGTGGGCCTCGCTGACGCGAACGAACCTCCGGCGGCCGCACGATAGGCGCGGTCCCCTACGAAAGAAGGACCAGCGTCCACGTCGCAGCAACTCCGGCAGCACCCTTCCGTCGTGCAAGAGTTTACCGAGCGCGACAGCCCCGGGCCTTGAGCGGTATCGGCGCGCGGAGCAGGCGCTCTTCGTCCACGGCACCGGTCCGTACTGGGCTGCGCTCGTTGGCGAGCGTCCCGGCTTCGAACACGCCAACCAGGAGGACGCATGGAGACGAGCGGCGACCACGAGGTGGTAGCTGACAACGCTAACGAAGGAGAACCGAAATGGGAAAGCAGGAGGAACCGTGCCCATCGACGTCGACATCGCCGTCCGCGAGCTCACCGACCGAGCCGCTATCACAGAGGTTCTGCATACCTACGCCCGGCTCGTCGACGAGCGGGATTTCGCTGCCGCAGCCGGAGTGTTCACCGACGATTGCCTGGCCGAATACGGCGTTCGCGAGACCGACACCCTGCATTCGTCAGCGGCGGTGGCCGACTGGCTCACGCGCCAACTCCTCGACGGGACGGCGACCAGCCATCACATCTCGAATGTGCAGATCAGCTTTCCCGACGCGGATCATGCCGAAACGATGTCCTATGTCTACGCATGGCACCGGCCACCGGACGCGGCAGTCGATCCGGTCATTCTGGCCCGCTATGTCGACAGCTTCGAGCGCACCCCGACCGGCTGGCGCATCGCCCACCGCCGAATGTTCGCGCACGGCCTGGTCGGATTTCCGGACGGCATTTTGCGGCCGCTTTCCCGCCGGCCCGGCCCGGCGCCCGAGCATGCGGTGACCGGCGGCAATGGAACCTGAGCGAACAGGTGGACGCTGTGAGCACCCGGGCATAGGAAGGAACCAGCGATGCTGCTGCAGGACAAGGTCGCGGTCATCTACGGCGCCGGCGGCGCGGTCGCCCGCGCGTTTGCGGCTGGGGGAGCCACGCTGTTCCTCACCGGCCACAAACTGGCACCGGTGGACGCGGTCGCCAAGGAGATCGTCTCCGCCGGCGGCGCCGCCGAGGCGGCCGAGGCCGACGCCCTCGACGAGCAGGCCGCGGGACAAGCACCTGCAGTTGGTGACCGACAGGACGGGCCGCGTCGATATCTCGTTCAACGCGATCGGCAACACGGACCGCCGGGAGATCCTGGGTGTCCCTCTGGCCGGGCTGGAGGCCGGGCAGTTCAACCTGACCCAGGCGCTGCACGCCCTGCTCAACAGGAGGGGCCGTCGTGATCGTCCGCTGGGGCCTGGCTGCGCTGCCCGGCGTCCTCGACGAACTGTCGATCTCGCGCCCGCTGCTTGTTAGCACCGTACGCTGGCGCCACCTTCAGCTACCGGTGCATGACCGCTTCCACGGCGTGCGGGCGCATGCCGAGATCGCGGGCATCAAAGCCGCGCGCGAGGCGGCCGGCGGTGCGGACGGGCTGGTCGCGCTCGGCGGCGGCTCGGCGATCGACACCGCGAAGGCCGTCTCGAGCCAGACCGGCCTGCCGGTTGTCTCGGTCCCCACTACCTACTCGGGCGCCGAGTGGACCAGCGGCTACGGGATGCGCGATCGGTCGGCGCGCAGGAAGCTCGGCGGCGGGGGCGGGCGGATGGTCGCGATCGTCTATGAAGTGGAGCTGACGCTCGGCCTGCCCGCGCGGGAGAGCGCCGGAACGGCGATGAACGCGCTCGCGCACTGCGCCGAGGCGCTGTACACCACCGGCCGCGCGCAGGAGACGGACGCGGAAGCGCTGGCGGGCGCGCCGCTGATCTCGCGCTGGCTGCCGGTCGTGGTCGGCAACGGCCATAACCTCCAGACGCGGCGAGGCCTGCTCGAGGGGGCGATGCACGCCGGCGCGGCGCTCCGTGCGGGGACGGGCCTCGGCCACGCGATCGCGCAGGCGCTCGGCGGCCGCTACGGGCTCCCGCACGGGACGATGAACGCGGTCAGCCTGCCGGCGGCGCTGCGCTTCAACTCCACCGTGGCCGCCGGTGAGCTGACGCGGTTCGGCGAAGCGATTGGTAGCGCTGACCCCGTCGCACGGGTCAGCGAGCTGGCGGCGCTGGCCGGTCCCTCCAGGCTGTGCGACTACCAGGTGCCCAGGCAGGACCTGCCCGACCTGGCGCAGGCGACCGCGGAGAGCGCGGCGGCCAAGGCGAACCCACGCCCAGCGCCGCCGGACGTCGTACTCGAACTGCTGGGGGCGATGTGGTGATCAAACCAGGAGCCAGATGAGCAAGCGCACGGAATCTCACGACCAGCAGGACAGGTGAGCTTCGCCACCCCGGCGGTGGGAGCCGACACCAGCAACAAAAGGAGAACCGGAATGGGAAAGATCGTCGTGAGCGACAACGTCACCCTCGACGGAGTCATCCAGGACCCGGCCGGTGACGAAGGCTTCAGGCACGGCGGCTGGGTCGGCCTGATCAAGGACCGCCCACAGCTGAACAAGCTCACCCTCGACGAGGCCCTGGGCGCCGAGGCCTTGCTGCTGGGCCGGCGCAGCTACGAGTGGTTGGCTGCGCGGTGGCCATCCCGCAGTGGCGAGTTGGCGGACCGGTTGAACAGCCTGCCCAAGTACGTCGTGTCCTCGACCCTCGAACAGCCCGCCTGGAACAACTCGACGGTCCTCAAGGGCGACGTGCTCAACGGGGTCTCCAAGCTGAAGCAGCAGCTAGACGGGGAAATCGTCGTCCCTGCCAGCTTCCAGCTCGTCCGCGCGCTGATGGAGCACGACCTGGTCGACGAGCTGCGGCTGAAGGTCTTCCCGGTCGTGCTCGGCGCCGGCGAGCGCCTCTTCGGCCAGACCAGCGACAAGAAACCCATGCGCCTCCTCGCCGCCCAGACCGTCGAGGGCGGCATCGCCTTCCTCGTCTACGAGGTCGTCCGAGACGCCTAGCGGGCGTGGGACGGCGCCAGCGTTCCGAAAGCTCGCGGGCGCTCTCCCAAGGGCAGGCATCCGGGAGAGCGCCTAGCGAGCAGCCAACGACAAGAAGGCGGACCACAGTGCTCAAGGCGGCCCATAGCTGCCGCGTCCCCCGCTCAACCTGGATCCACTGCGATGATGCCGGTGCCACCGGGAGCGGGCCTGACCCTCCCCACGACCGGCCAGCAGTGCCTTCGGGTTGATCTGTCGGTCTTGCTACCCGTGGCGCGCCGCCGAGCGAGCCGTGGCCTCATAGGAGCCTGGCCATGGTCCCGTCGCAGTCGTGTCCGCCCGCTCGGCCAGCATGCCGTACCGCAGGGCCGCCCAGTCCGAGTGGAAGGAGTGACCACCACCACCATGGCACAACGCGAGTCGCCGCGCGTCACCATCGGGGTCGACACCCACCTTGACGTCCACGTCGCCCACGCCAAGGACCAGCTCGGCCGCCGCCTGGACACCCAGCGGCGCCCTGGCTGCTGGGGTGCCGGTCTATGGTCTACCGCTTCTCGACGCTGCGTGGGCTGCGCTCGGGACCACTGAGGAGCCCTGACGGCGCATGCGGGCCATCACAGGTCCCGATCGCAGGGGCGTTGCTCCATCCGGCATCGGGTTACTCGTCCTGCTGCGTTCGACTACAGCCCGCCGATTCCTGGTCGCGCACCATCCGTGGATGCGGTTCGTGATGAGAGCAATGGCCATCCAGTTGCGCTTGGACGCCACGGCTGAGCATTGACCCCTGGCTGACGGCTCCCCGTCGATTTTCCGGCAACCATCCCGCGAGAGACCTTGCGGGACCGTATAACACACCGCCCGCGACCTGCGGTCTCCTAGGGTCGAGCCCTGTGCCGAGATGTTCTGTTTGCTACGTTCGTTTCGATGGCATGCAAGGGGTCAGGGGTTCAAATCCCCTCAGCTCCACCGCGAAATCCCAGGTCAGACGGTACGGCAGCGTTCGAGGACGTTGCGCGTCGCGGCTTGTTGTCAGCAAGTCACTGCGCGGCAACACCCCAACCGCAT
>DASVXQ010000226.1:0-17628 GCA_036392615.1 Actinomycetes bacterium
CACGACGATCTTGACCGGCATCAGCACCCAGTAGTGCGAGAACCAGTCCCGGAGGGTGTCCATCATCGGTCGATGTCCCCCACGATGAAGAACATCGAGCCCATCACCGCGATCATGTCGGGCACCAGGGTTCCCTTCAGCAGATACGGCAGCGAGGAGATGTTGTTGAACGAGGGGGTGCGCATCTTGAAGCGCCAGGGCGTCTTCTCGTTGTGCGAGACCATGTAGTAGGCGAGCTGCCCGAGCGGGTTCTCGGTGCGGACGTAGGCGTGGCCCTGGGGCGCGCGGACGACCTTGGGCAGCCGCACGTTGACCGGTCCCGGCGGGATCCGCTCGTTGACCTGCTCGATGATCCGCAGCGACTCCTTCATGCGGGCGAGCAGCACCGCGTAGCGGTCGTAGCAGTCGCCGTTGGCGCCCACCGGCACGTCGAACTCGACCTGGTCGTAGAAGCAGTACGGCTCGGTCCTGCGGGCGTCCTCGGGCACACCCGAGGCCTGCAGCAGCGCGCCCGAGACGCCGTAGGAGCAGGCCACGTCGGCCGGCAGCACGCCGACGCCCTTGGTGCGCGCCATGAAGATCTCGTTGCCGAGCACCAGGTCCTCGTATTCCTTGATGCGCCCGCGGATCTTGGGGACGAGCTGGCGCGACATCTCGATGGCGCCGCGCGGAAGGTCCTGCTTGAGACCGCCGACGCGGCAGTAGGTGAGGTGCAGCCGGCCGCCGGTGATCCACTCCATCAGCGCCTGGATCTCCTCCCGCTCGCGGAAGGCGTAGAACATCGGCGTGATGGCGCCGAGCTCCAGCGGGTAGGAGCCGATGAACATCAGGTGGTTGAGCACCCGGGTCCACTCGGCCATCAGCATCCGGATCCAGGTGGCCCGCTCGGGGACCTCCAGCTCCATCTGCTTCTCGACGATCAGCGCGACGCCCAGCTCGTTGCACACCGCCGAGACCCAGTCGTGGCGGTTGACCAGCGCGATGATCTGCCGGTAGTCGCGGTACTCCGCGAGCTTCTCGAAGGAGCGGTGCATGTAGCCGATGACCGGCTCGGCCTCCTCGATCATCTCGCCGTCGAGCGTCACCAGGACGCGCAGGACGCCGTGCGTGGCCGGGTGCTGCGGCCCGACGTTGAGCGTCATGTCCTGGGTGTGGAGCTCCCGGTCGGCCTTGTCCCTGACGATGATGCCGATGCCGGTGCCGTCCGCCGCCTGGAAGGCGGCTCCGGCCGGGGCGCTCTCAGCCGCCGCCGCGCCGTTGCCGCCGCCTGCCTGCTCTGTCGTCGCCACGGTGCTACTCCCCTGGTTCCTTGGCCCCGGGCCAGACCTTGGCCTCCCTGGCCAGCAGGGCGAACTCCTTGCGCAGCGGGTAGCCCTCGAACTCCTCCGGCAGGAGGAGCTTGGCCAGGTTGGGGTGGCCGTCGAAGCGCACGCCGAACAGCTCGGCGGTCTCGCGCTCGTGCCAGTTGGCCCCCGCCCACAGGTCGTACAGGGTCGGCAGGTGCCCGCCGTCGCGCGGCACCAGGGTGCGGAGCTGGACGTGGTGCCGGTGGTTGGTGGAGTAGACGTGCAGCACCACCCCGATGCCGGCGGCCTCCTCGTCGACGCCGCAGAGGAACTCGAAGAAGTTGCAGGCCAGCTCGGGGTCGGTGCGCACCAGCTCGGCCGCGCGGCGCCACTGGTCGGGCGGGACCGTCGCGGTCAGCAGCCCGTAGGAGATCTCGTACTCCGGTCCCTCCGGCCCGAGCTCGGCGACCAGGTGGTCGCGCAGGGCTTCGGCGTCCACTCAGGCACCCACCGGGATCTCGTCGTCCGACGGAGCGGCACCCTGGAGGTCCCCGCCCCCCGGTCCCTGCCCCGTGGGGTCGCCGACCACGATCGGCTCCAGCTCGCCCTTGGCGTAGCGCTGGTGCAGCGACTCGCTGCCGATGCGCTCCTGGAGCTTGACGATCCCGTGCAGCAGCGCCTCGGGCCGCGGCGGGCATCCGGGGACGTAGACGTCCACCGGGATGATCTGGTCGACGCCCTTGGTCACCGAGTAGGAGTCCCAGTAGGGGCCGCCGCAGTTGGAGCAGGAGCCGAACGAGATGACGTACTTGGGCTCCGGCATCTCGTCGTAGAGCCGCTTGATGGCCGGGGCCATCTTGTCGGTCAGCGTGCCGGAGACCACCAGCAGGTCGGCCTGGCGCGGGCCGTGCGCGAACGGGATCACGCCGAGGCGGATGAAGTCGTGGCGGGCCATCGAGGTCGCGATGAACTCGATCGCGCAGCAGGCCAGGCCGAAGTTGAACACCCAGAGGGAGTACTTGCGGCCCCAGTTGAAGACGAACTTGATGGGCTGGGGAAGCTCGACGGCGTCGATCAGACCCATTTCAGGACACCCTTCCGGAAGGCATAGAGCAGGCCGACCGCGAGGATGGCGATGAACACCACCATCTCCCACAGGGCGGCCACCCCGAGCCCCGAGAAGACCAGGGCCCAGGGGAAGAGGAAGACGCTTTCGACGTCGAAGATCACGAACAGGAAGGCGAACACGTAGTAGCGGATCTGCGTCTGCGACCAGGAGGTCCCGATCGGCTGCATGCCGCTCTCGTAGGTGGTGAGCTTGCCGGGCGTCGGCCGGTGGGGTCGCAGCGCCCAGTTGACCCCGAACGCCAGCGCCACGAACCCGATCGCGAGCACCAGCAGGCCGGCCAGCGTTCCGTAGGCCTGGAAGTACTGGGTCATCGACTCCCTCGATTTCACCGTGGGCGCTTCGGGAGCAGCGCATCCGTGGCATCCCAACACGCCGGCCGCGTCGGCGGCGTGGCCAGGGCGGCCAAAACCGAGCCCGGCTGCGGGGCATTCTATGCCACTGGCGGCGACCCCAGCCAATTGTAAAGCACCAGGTAGAAGCCGGTTTTCGCACGAATGAACTAGCGCGCCGCAGCCAAGGGCCCCGAACCCGACGCACTCCCCCCGATCCCGGACAACCATGGCAGCAGATGACCCGGCATGGCGGCCGGGCGGCGGTCACTCCCCACCGGCGAGCTGGCCGTCGCGCATGGTGACGGTACGGTCCACCAGCTTCAGGAACTCCTGACTGTGGGTGGCGACCAGGCAACTGGTGCCCCTGCCGGCGGTCCACCGGAACGCCTGGAACACCATGGCCGCCCACTCGGCGTCCTGATGACCGCTGGGCTCGTCGGCCAGCAGCACGCGCGGCTCCAGGATCATCGCCCTGACCAGCGCGGTCCGCTGCTGCTCGCCGAGCGACACCTCTGCCGGGGCGCGGTCGGCATAGCGCTCCAGCCCGAAGCGCTCCAGGAGCGCGGCCGCGGCGGCGCGGCCAGCCGGGTCCAGCCGGCCTGCCAGCCAGAGCGGCAGCTCGACGTTCTGCCGCACGGTCAGCTCGGCGGTGAGGCCGAGGTCCTGGGGCACGACGGCCAGTTCCGACCACGGCCTCGGCGCGGATCCGGACGTGCCCGAGCCGGGCCACTCACAGCTCCCGGCGTCGGGCCGCTCCCAGCCGCAGATGACGTTGAGCAGGGTGGTCTTGCCCGATCCGGACGGCCCGACCAGGGCGACCACCTCCCCGGGGCGCAGCACCAGGGAAGCCCCGCGCAGCGCCCGCACCGTCTCGGGACCGCGGTGATAGGCCTTCTGGAGGCCGACCGCCCGCAGCGCGACCGTCACGGCGGCTCGATCCACACCCTGCCTCCCTCGACGCCGATCCGGGCGCGCCGGCCGCCGAGCAGCTTCAGCGCCTCCGGCGGCAGCTGCACCCGGCCGGCGTCGTCGATGACCGACAGCCGCTGGTGCCCCCGAGCCTCCGCCTCCGGCCCGGTCGCCTCCGCTTCCACCGCGCCGTGGCGCAGGTACAGCGTGCGGTCGGCGGCCTGGACGACCGCCTGGTCGTGCGTTGCCACCACGAAGGCCGTCCCCCGCACGGCGAGCGCCCGCACGGTGGTCAGCAACGCCGCTCCGGAGTCGGCGTCCAGCTCGGCCGTCGGCTCGTCGGCGACCACCAGCGGCGGGTCGCCGATCACCGCTCTGGCGAAGGCGACCCGCTGCTGCTCGCCGCCCGAGAGCTGCCGCGGGAGGTGGTGCCGCCGGTCGCCGACCCCGAGCGCGCCGAGCAGCTCGTCGAGCTGGGCGGCGGCGCGGCGGCGCGGCATGCCGCGAAGCCTGGCCGCCAGCATGAGCTGCTCGGTCAGGTTCATGTACGGGATCAGGTTGTCGGCGGGACGCTGGAACACGTAGCCGAGCAGCCTTCGGCGGAGCTGCCGCATGCGCGTGCCGGACAGCCCGGTCAGCACCGCGCCCCCGACGCTGACGCTGCCTGCGGTGGCGCGGTCCATGGCGGCGAGGATACGGAGCAGCGACGACTTCCCTGAGCCGGACGGTCCCACCACCGCGCAGACGGCCGCGGTCGGGAAGGTGGCGTCGACGCCCTTGAGCGCATGCACCTCGCCGGTCGGGGTCCAGTAGATCTTGACGAGCCCGGCGCAGGTCACCGTGCTATCCGGCAAGCCGCATCACCTCCGCCACGTTGGCGCGGTCCGCGCGCCACTGGACCAGCGCGGCCCCGGCGAACGAGACCGCCAGCGCTCCCAGCAGGACCTGCCACAGCAGCGGCAGCGGCAGTCGCAGCACGGGGCCGGGCTCCAGCTGCGGGGCGAGATCGAACTGCTCGAGCACGAGGGCCGCGGCGGCGATGGCGAGCAGACCGCCGATCACCAGGGCCAGCAGCAGCATTCCCGCCAGCTCCAGCGCGGCCGACAGCCGGTGCGCCGAGCGTGCCAGGCCCATGCGCCCCAGCAGCGCGGCGGCGACCACCTGCCCACCCTGCCTGGCCTGCACGTACAACAGCAGGGCGGCGACGGCCACCAGCCCGATGACCACGCTGAATACCTCCAGCATCTCCAGGGTCCACGACACCACCGCGAACGCCGGCGTGCGCAGGAGCGCCGCCGCGCTGGCGGACTCCCGGGTGGAGATCACCGCTCCCCCCAGCTCCCGGCGCAGCGTGTCGACGTCCTGCTTGGCCCAGACCTCCGCGTTCCCGCCGATCGCCTCGGCCGGCAGGTTGGCGGCCGCCGCCGAGCGGGCCAGCGCGTCACGGGACACCACCAGCAGTGGCTGGTCGGTGGCCATGCCGGGAAACACCCTCACCGGGGTCACGTCCAGCGGTATCCGCCCGCTCGAGATGGTGAGCGTGGCGTCGGGCGGCAGCGGCCTGCCCGCGCTGACGGCGGCCAGGCGCCCGGGTCGTGGGTGGTCGAGGCGGCGCAACAGCTCTCCCAGGGGCTGTGCGGCGAACAACCGGTCCCAGAACGCGCCGCGCGCGAAGCTCGACCCGTCGATGGCCAGGAGCGTGACCCGCACGTTGTCGGGATCGACCGACACCTGCCCTTCCTGGACCCGCATGACCCGGGTGGCCGGCAGCCCCGAGGAGGCGGGCAGCCGGTAGGCCTGCGACACCGCCACGCTGGCGTCGCTGCCGACCACCACGCGCGCCTTGGCCAGCGCGGTGGTCCTGGTCGAGGCGCCCAGGACGCCGGCGTAGACCAGCAGCCCGAGCGAGACCGACGCCGCCACCAGCAGCAGCAGCGCCATGCGAGGCGCCGCCACCAGTCGCCGCAGCGCCAGGAAGAGCGGGGGCGGCAGGCGGCCGAACCTGGTCATCCGGCCAGCCGGCAGCCGCGCCAGCCCACGGCTGGCCAGGCCGGCCAGGCCGCCGATGAACAGCAGCGGGAACAGCACCAGCAGGCGGTCCACCCGGGGGATCTGGTCCCCGCCCTCCAGCACGGCGCCGCGCCGGATGGTCACCTCGTAGAGCGCGGCCGCGGCCAGCAGCAGCGCCAGGGCCTCCCAGAGCAGTGGACGGGTGAGCACGCCGGGGATGCGTCCCAGCCGCTCGTGCGTCTCGTGCCTTGAGACCAGCCAGGTGGCGGTGCCGAGCACCAGCAGTCCAGCGGCCAGCGTGAGGCCCGCCTCCCGCGCCGCCGCGCCCACCACCTCCGGCGACACCACCGCTGAGGGCCCGAACCGCCTGGCCAGCAGCAGCGCCAGCCCAAAGCCGGCCAGCCCGCCGAGCGCCATCGGCAGCGCCGCCTCGACCATCGCCCGTGCGCCGAGCCGGACGCCGCCGACCCCTTGCGCGGACATGACCATGAACTCGCCGCGCCTCCGCCGGACCATGTAGAAGCCGACGGCGGCCGCCAGCCCCAGCGCCAGCGCGCGCCCCGACAGTGACATCGCCTCGACCGGTCCGGACACGGCCGCCTGCGCGCGCCGGGCTTCGGCGACGAACCCTCCGAGCGGCGAGGTCACGGTGCCGTTCGAGAAGGAGATACTGCCGAGGAGGGCGGCCTTCACGCGCTCGACGCTGTCGGTCAGCCCGCTCACCTGCTCGAGCGTGGTCGGCCGGTCCGGCAGGTAGAAGTCCCATTCCAGGCGGGCGACCAGCTGGGTCGGCGGCCCGATCGCGCCGAGCGTCCCGAGGTCGGCGAGCAGGAGCGGCGGGGGCACCTCGTCCTGCACGGTATGAGCAAGGATGTCCGGCAGCAGCGTGCCCCAGTACGGCGCGGGCGCCTCCCTGGCGAGGTCCCGGTAGATCCCGGCGACCCGCACGCGCACCGGTGGCCAAGGGGAGTGGCGGAGCAGCACCGTCTGGCCGGCGCGCAGGCCGAGCTCCTCGGCGGTGTTGTCGCTGAGCCAGACTCCCTTGCCGCCGGCCCGCTGGAGCGGGCGCACGTGCTCGAGGAATCCCGCTCTGGAGGCGGGCTGCACGCTCGACGCCTTTCGGCTGCCGGGTTGCACCACGTCGAGCTGACCGCCGAGCACGGTGAACACGCCGTGCCCGAGCCCCGGCGCGCGTTCGGAGACGATCTGCTGCAGCGAGCGGTCAAGGTCGGCCAGGGAATCCGAGCGCACGTAGGAGGCGAACACGGTGACGCTCAGCGGCGGGTTGGCCGGCGCGCCGTCGAGCTGCTGCCGCAGGACCGCCTCGCCAGTGGAGGCGATGAACAGTCTGGTCGAGGTGGTGGCGAGCGTCAGGATGAGAGCGGCCACCACCGCGGCCAGGGCCACACCGGGAAAATGCAGCAGCCGGAAGAGGCCCTTCAAGAGGGTTCCCACCAGTCGTCTCCCACCAACGACGGTCATCTGCGCGTCAAGGCGCAGTCTCCAACAAACCACCCCGCCAGACCAGGCCCCAGCCCGAATTCGAGAAACGCTCAGGAGCCCACGCCGCTCAGCTCGGCTGGAGCAGCTCCAGCTTCGGGTCGATCACCCGCAGGTCCTCGGGGTCGCTGGTGACCACCGCGTGCCCGCGCTCGCGAGCGCAGACGACCACCGAGACGTCGACAACGTCGCTCACCCCGACCTGACCACAGATGACGCCAACGAATCGAGCCCCCAGATCGTCCAGTGGCACCACCGTGGTGAGCGCCGCATCAAGCAGGCGGGCGATGCGGGCCTGGCGCGCTCCGCCGCGCCACGCCTGGGCGACCACCGCGGCCGGGATCGCGATCGTCGCGCCTTCAGCCTCTGCGACCTTCAGCAGGGCGATCATCCGTCGACTGCCGCGCTCCAGCGCGATGAGCGCCCCGGTGTCGAGCGTGACGCCGCTCACTCCAGACCGAGCGCTTGCCTGGCCCAGGCGTAATCGGCGGAAGAGGGCTCGCCGTGCTGGTCGATCAGTTCATCGAGCAGTTCGGCCAATGAGTCGGCGCGTTCCTGGCGAGCCAGGGCCTGTGCGACGTAGGCCGACACCGAGGGCGCGCGGCCGGCGTCGACAGCTCGCTTGGCCGCCTCCACCAGCTCGGGGGGCAGCGTCACGGCGATCTTGGCGGTTGTCATACTGAAATCATACTGGACCGGCGGCAGGGCGCAAGCCGCTTCGAGTGTCAGACCTGGCGGTCGAAGACCTGGTCGGCGACGGCTTCGAGGGCGAGGCGGGCGGCGCCCTTGGGGAGGCGGGAAAGGGCGGCCTTGGCGTGGTCGACCTCGGCCTCGGCGGAGGCTCGGGCCTCGGCGAGGGCCGGTGAGCCGCGCAGCAGGGCGAGGGCCTCGGCGACCGCGTCGTCGCCGCGCTCGCTCTCCAGCAGCTCGGTGAGCCGGCGGGCCTGCGGGCCGCCGCGGCGCAGCAGGTAGAGCACGGGCAGGGTGCGTACGCCGGCGCGCAGGTCGGTGCCCGGCTCCTTGCCGGCGATGGCGGTCTCGGTGGTGATGTCGAGCAGGTCGTCGCCGAGCTGGAAGGCCACGCCGACGCGCTCGCCGTACTCGGTGAGCGCCTCGACCTCGGCGGGGTTCGCGCCGGCCAGCCAGCCGCCGAGGCGGCAGGCGGCGGCGATCAGCGCGCCGGTCTTGTCCGCCACCACGCTGAGGTAGTGCTCGATCGGGTCCTCGTGGGGCAGCACCCCGCGGATCTCGCGGATCTCCCCCTGCACGACCCGGCCGATCGCCCTGGCCAGCACCCTGGTCGGCTCGGTGCCCAGGTCGGCGGTCACGTCCGAGGCGCGGGCGAACAGGTAGTCGCCGGTCAGGATGGCGATCTTGTTGTCATAGCGGGCGTTGGCGGAGCGGGCGCCGCGGCGCACCTCGGCCTCGTCCATGACGTCGTCGTGGTACAGCGTGGACAGGTGGGTCAGCTCGATCGCCACCGAGGCGCCGATCAGCCGCGGCTCGTCGTACTCCCCCAGGTGCCCCGAGATCAGCACCAGCGTGGGTCGGAAGCGCTTGCCGCCGGCGCGCACCAGATAGCCGGCCGCCTCCTGGATGAAGGGGTCGGCGCTGACCACCGCCTCGGCCAGGGCAGCCTCGACGTGCTCGAGCCGGGCGCGCACCTGCGCCTCGAGCGCGGACAGGTCGCCGTCCACCAGCGGTCGAGCTGCGGGTACCACTTAGCCGAGAATCCTTCCTGCGGTCTGGGCCGCCGTCACCAGCACCTGTGGAGCGAGTCCGATCGCGACGGTGAGCACCGCGGCCACGCCGAGGGCGACACCGAGCGCCAGCCCGGCCGGACGCCTGGCGCGCTGGCCGTCGAGCTGGGCGAGGCCGCCCGGCTCCGTGCCCTCCAGGGCCCCGGCGGCCGGCTGCTCCGAGGGCTCCTGCAGGTACGTCACCATGATGACACGCAGGTAGAAGAACGCCGAGATCACCGAGCTGACCACGCCGATCACCACCAGCCAGGTGAGGCCGGCGTTGATGCCCGCCTGGAAGACGTAGTACTTCGCCCAGAAGCCGGACAGCGGCGGGATGCCGGCGAGGGCGAACATGAACAGCCCGAGCAGCGCCGCCGGCCACGGGTGGCGGCGGCCGAAGCCGCGGAAGTCGTCGAGCGAGGCGCCGCCGTCGGGCTCCTCCACCGCGGGCGGCGGCCCGCCGGGGCCCGAACCCCCGGCGACCGACCCCGCGCCCACGGCGACCGGCACCGCGTCCGCGGCGACCCGGGCCGCCACAGTCTCGAGCTGGCGGGTGCGGGCGGCGTACTGCACCACCATGAAGGCGCCCATCACCATGAAGGCGTAGGCCAGCAGGTAGAACATCGACGCCGAGATCCCCTCGGGGTTGGTCGGCGCCGCGGCCAGGCCGATCAGCAGGTAGCCGGCGTGGGCGATCGACGAGTAGGCGAGCATGCGCTTCAGGTCGGTCTGCACCACCGCCAGCACGGCGCCGACGAGCATGGTGACCACCGCCACGGCCGCGATCACCGGCCGCCAGTCGAGCACCAGCCCCCCCAGCGCGCCGGCGAACACCCGCAGGAAGACCGCGAACCCGGCCGCCTTGGTGCCCGCGGCCATGAAGGCGGTCACCGGCGTGGGCGCCCCCTGGTACACGTCAGGGGTCCACATGTGGAACGGCACCGCCGCGACCTTGAAGCAGAAGCCCACCGCCAGCAGGGCGACCCCGGCGAGCAGCACCGACGCGTTGATCTCTGTGCCGGCGACGGCGCGCGCGATGGCGGCCAGGTTGGTGCTCCGGGTGGCCCCGTAGCAAAGGGCAATGCCGTACAACAGGAAGGCCGAGGAGAAGGCGCCGAGCAGGAAGTACTTCATGGCCGCCTCCTGCGCGCTGAAGCGGCGGGTGGAGCCGGCCATGACGTACAGCGCCAGCGAGAGGATCTCCAGGGCGATGAACACCACCAGCAGGTCAGAGGCGGCCGCCAGCAGCACCATGCCGGTGAGCGCGAACAGCATCAGCGGGTAGACCTCGGGCGGCGCCTGCCCCTCACGGGCCTCATCGGTGGGTGCTCTCGCGCCGTCCGAGACGGCCATCAGCGTGGTCAGCACGCCGACGGCGAGCAGCACGACCCGCGCGTACCGGGTGATGCCGTCCAGCGCGACGGCGCCGTCGAAGGCGACCGCGCGCAGGTCCCAGTTCCAGGCGGTCAGCGCTCCGGCCACGGCGAGCCCGAGCAGGGTCAGGGTCGCCAGCACGCCGCGACGGGCGTTCGGCGCGAAGGCCACCACCATCAGCAGGACCACCCCGGCGGTCGCCAGGGCGAGCTCCGGCGCGATCGCCCGCCAGGCGACCGGCGGCGCCGGCAGCGGCGCGTCAGAGATCTGAGCCAGCAGCGGGTGCACGGGTTCCTCCGTCGGGCCCGGGAGGCGCTTCCCGGGCGGTCATGGTGTCGGTGCCGCGCCGCCGGGGCGCGCGTCGGCGGTGATCTGGACGACCCGCTGGACGGCGGGCTCGATGCGCTGGAGCAGCGGCTTGGGGAACAGGCCCAGGACGATGATCGCGGCCAGCAGCGGCAGCACGATGGCCCACTCCCGCAGGTTGAGGTCGCGGGTCACGCCGGTGCCGCCTCCGGCGACGGCGCCCTCGCCAGCGACGGCCGGCGCCGGCGTGCCACCGCCCTGCCAGATGCGCTGGTAGGCCCAGAGCATGTAGACGGCGCCGAGGATCACCCCGACCGCGGCCAGGATGGCGGCGCTGCGGTTGGTCAGGAAGGCGCCGATCAGCGTCAGGAACTCGCCCACGAAGCCGATCAGCCCGGGCAGGGCCACCGCCGCCAGGGTGATCACCAGGGTCACGCCGGCCAGGCGCGGCATGCTGCGCTGGAGCCCGCCGAGGCGGGCCATCTCGGTGGTGCCCTCGCGCTCGGCCAGCATGCCGGTGACGAAGAACAGGCCGCCGATGATCACCCCGTGGGCGACCATGTAGAAGACCGCGCCCTGGAGGCCCTGGAGGTTGAAGGCGAAGATCCCCAGGGCGATGAAGCCCAGGTGCGAGATGGACGAGTAGGCGACCAGCCGCCGGAAGTCCCGCTGGCCGGTGGCCACCAGCGCGCCGTACAGGATGCTGGCCACCGCCAGGGTGAGCAGCAGCGGCCGGTACCAGTGCGAGGCGTCGGGCAGCAGCGGCAGCGAGAAGCGCAGGAACCCGTAGACGCCCATCTTCGACATGACCCCCGCGAGCAGCACGGTGGTGGTGGTCGGCGCCTCGCTGTAGGTGTCCGGCAGCCAGGAGTGCAGCGGCACCAGCGGGGTCTTGATGGCGAAGGCGGCGAAGAAGGCGGCGAACAGCCACCGCTGCGTGACCGGGTTCTTGCTCATGTCCCGCAGCGCCTCGTAGTCGAAGCTCGGCGAGCCGGTCGCCTTGGCGTGCAGGTAGGCGAGCCCGACGATGCCGACCAGCATGAGCAGCCCGCCCAGCAGCGTGTAGATGAAGAACTTCACCGCCGCGTAGATCCGCCGCCGGCCGCCCCACGAGCCCACCAGGAAGTAGCTCGGGACCAGCACCGCCTCCCAGAAGATGTAGAACAGGAACAGATCCAGCGCGACGAACACGCCCAGCAGCGCGCTCTCGAGGACCAGCAGCAGCGCGAGGTAGCTGCGCCTTCTGTCGGTCATCCGCCAGGAGCCGAGCACCGCCAGAGGCGCCAGCAGCGCGGTCAGCAGCAGCAGCGGCAGGCTGACGCCGTCGACGCCGAGCCGGAAGGTGACCCCCAGCGAGCGCACCCAGTCGGCGTCCACGCCGAGCTGGAAGCCCGGCTCGCCGGTCTTGAACTGGACGGCGAGCGCCGCGGCCAGGCCGAAGGTGGCCAGGCTGAACGCCAGCGCGAGCCAGCGCGCCAGGTCCTGCCCGCCGCGCGGCAGAGCCAGCAGCACCAGCGCTCCGGCCAGCGGCAGGAAGACGGTCAGGGTCAGCAGCACGGGTCTTGGGTCTCCCTCCTCATCAGGTGGTCCGCAGGACGAGGAAGGCCAGCAGCAGCACCGCGCCGCCGAGCACTCCCACCGCGTAGGTGCGCACGAAACCGGTCTGGACGCGGCGGCCCCGCCCGGCGGCGGCCGCCACCTCGCGGGCCACCCCGTTGACGGCGCCGTCGATCACGCCCTGGTCGACCGGGCCGGCCAGCAGCCGCGTCAGCGCGCTGCCCAGCCGGACGGTCAGCAGCTCGTAGGCCTGGTCGACGTAGAGCTTGCCGGCCAGCACCCGCCAGGCCGCCGCGTAGCGCTCCCGCAGCGCCAGCCAAGCCACTCTCCCACTGCCGTAGAGGTACCAGGCGACGCCCACGCCGAGGAAGGCCACCACGGTGGCGATCACGCTGAGCAGCACCGGCCCGAGCGCTGGGGCGGCCTCCTGGGGCGGGGTGCCGAGCAGCGGCTCGAGCCAGCTCTGGATGCGGCCGCCCTGGCCGGTGAAGGTGCTGAGCAGCGCCCCGGCGACCAGCGCGAGCAGGCCGAGCACCAGCAGCGGCAGGGTCATCACCGGTGGCGACTCGTGCGGGTGGCGGCCCTGCGGCCAGCGGCGCTCGCCGAAGAAGGTGAGGAACACCAGCCGCGACATGTAGAAGCCGGTGAGCCCGGCGGTGAGCACGCCGACCACCCAGGCGAACAGCCCGACGCCGCCGTGGTCGAAGGCCGCGCCGAGGATCTGGTCCTTGGAGTAGAAGCCGGAGGTGAACGGGAAGCCGATGATCGCCAGCCAGGCGGCCATGGTGGTCAGGAAGGTGATCGGCATCACCGTGCGCAGGCCGCCGAACTCCTTGATGTCGGTGGCGTCGTCGTTGCCGTGCATCACCGAGCCGGCCCCGAGGAACAGCTGCGCCTTGAAGAAGGCGTGGGTGACCAGGTGGAAGATGCCGGCGACGTAGCCGATGGGGCCGAGGCCCACGGCGATGAACATGTAGCCGAGCTGGCTGACCGTCGAGTAGGCCAGGATCCGTTTGATGTCGTCCTGCGCGGTGGCGATCACCGCCGCGAGCAGCGCGGTCAGCGCGCCGATCACCACCACCACGGTCTCGGCGCTGCTGGAGGCCTGGAACAGCGCGTGAGTGCGGGCCACCAGGAACACGCCGGCGGTGACCATGGTGGCCGCGTGGATCAGCGCGGAGACCGGGGTGGGGCCGACCATCGCGTCGGGCAGCCAGACGTACAGCGGGATCTGCGCGCTCTTGCCGGCGCAGGCGAGGAACAGCAGCAGCGCCACGGCGGTGGCGGCGCCGCCGGCGAGCTTGGAGACGCCGCCGAAGACCTGGTCGAAGTCGAGGCTGCCGACCTTGGCGAAGATCAGGAACATCGCCAGCAGGAAGCCGACGTCGCCGATGCGGTTGGCGATGAAGGCCTTCTTGGCCGCGGCGGGGACCTCCGGCCGGGTGAACCAGAAGCCGATCAGCAGGTAGGAGCAGAGGCCGACGCCCTCCCAGCCGAGGAACATCACCAGGAAGTTCTGCGCCAACACCAGCACCAGCATGGCGGCGGCGAACAGGTTGAGCCAGGCGAAGTAGGTGCCGCGCCGCCGGTCGCCGGCCATGTAGCCGATCGAGTAGAGGTGGATCAGCGCGCCGACCCCGGTGACCACCAGCGCGAGCGTGGCCGAGAGCTGGTCCCAGCGCAGGTCCATCGCCACCCGCAGGTTGCCGGAGACGAACCAGTCATAGCCGCGCAGGATCGCCGTGCGCGAGTTGGCGTCCCTGCCGAGCAGCTCGAAGAACGCTGCCAGGGCCACGCCGAAGGCTGCGAACATGAGCAGCGTGGCGAGCCAGCCGGAGGCCGCCCGCAGGCGCCGGCCCACCAGCGTGTTGACGGCGAAGCCGGCCAGCGGCAGCACTGGCAGCAGCCAGATCCATCGGATCGCGCCGGTAGCGTTCAGCTCCTCGTCACCCCTTGAGCAGGTTGACGTCGTCGACGCTGGCCGACGACCGCTTGCGGAAGATGGCCACCAGGATGCCGAGGCCCACGACCACCTCGGCGGCGGCCACCACCATCACGAAGAACGACAGGATCTGGCCGTTCAGGTCGCCGTTGAGCTTGGAGAAGGCGATGAACGACAGGTTGACGGAGTTGAGCATGAGCTCGACGCACATGAACAGCACAATGGCATTGCGCCGGATCAGCACCCCGGCCACGCCGATGGTGAACAGCAGCGCCGACAGCACCAGGTACCAGCTCGGCTCGACCCTCATGGCACCTGCTCCTCCCGCTGGGCGGCGCTGCCCCTTGGCAGCGGGCGCCCGGCGCGCTTGCCCAGCACCAGCGCGCCGACCGCGGCGACCACCAGCAGCAGCCCGGTCGCCTCGAAGGCGAACACGTAGCGGGTGAACAGCAGCCGGCCGATCGCGCGGACGTTGTCGTTGCCGGCCACCCGGTTGAGGTCGGCGCCGAGGCCGCTGAAGGGGTGGGCGAACAGCGCCCAGATGGTACCGGCCAGCAGCAGCACCACCAGGACCGCGGCGGCCGGCCGCTGGCCCCTGATGGTCTCGTGCAGCACGTCCTCGCGCGAGATGCCGAGCAGCATCAGCACGAACAGGAACAGCACCATGATGGCGCCGGCGTAGACGATCACCTGCACGGCTGCCAGGAACTGCGCCTGGAGGAAGACGTAGAACGCCGCCAGGCAGAAGAAGTTGACCACCAGCAGCAGCGCCGAGTAGACCGCGTGGCGGTTGAGCACCATGCCCAGCGCGGTCACCACCGCCAGCGGCGCCAGGATGATGAAGAACACCAGCTCCGCCCGCTCGCCGGCTGTGGTGGCCGCCAGGACCGCGCCGGCGTGCAGCGGGCTCACCGTGGCACCGCCTCGTCGGCCGGGAGGTCGCGGTCGGCCTCGCGCGACTCGGCCTCGCGCAGCAGCGCCCAGACCGGCTCGACCGACTCCTGCGACAGCGAGGCCTGCGGGCCGTAGCGGGCGATGCTCGGCTGGCCGTCGACCGCGTCGACGTGCGGCGGCGCCTTGGCGCCCGCCGGGACCGGCGCGAGCAGCCGCTGCTTGTCGTAGACCAGGTCGGCGCGCGTCGGCTCGGACAGCTCGTACTCGTTGGTCATGGTCAGCGCCCGGGTGGGGCAGGCCTCGATGCACAGGCCGCAGAAGATGCAGCGGTTGTAGTTGATCTGGTAGATCGCCGCGTAGCGCTCGCCCACGGAGTAGCGCTCGTCCGGGGTGTTGTCGGCGCCCTGGACGTAGATCGCGTCCGCCGGGCAGGCGTAGGCGCACAGCTCGCAGCCGATGCAGCGCTCCAGCCCGTCGTCGTAGCGATTGAGCAGGTGGCGCCCGTGGAAGCGCGGCGAGGTGGGCTTGCGCTCCTCGGGGTACTGGACGGTGTTCTTCTTCCGGAACATGCTCCGGAAGGTGATCGACAGCCCTTTGAAGATCTCCGGTGTCATGGGGCCGAACCTCTCGGTGCGGGGCGCTTCTCCTCGGGTGCCTCGGGTGCCTCCCGGGTGAACAGCAGCGACAGCAGCAGCAGGACCAGCACGATCGCGGCGACCAGTCCGAGCCCCCTGCGCCAGCCGGCCGGGAACGGCTGGATGATCATCAGCGCCGTCACCGGGATCCAGAGGAGCGCGAAGGGGATCAGCACCTTCCACCCGAAGGCCATCAGCTTGTCGAAGCGCAGCCGCGGCAGGGTCGCGCGCAGCCAGATGAACAGGAACAGGAACAGATAGACCTTGGCGACGAACCACAGGATCGGCCAGAGCCATTGCAGCCAGGTCGGGTTGTGGAAGATCGGTCCGTCCGGCCCGCCGAGGAACAGGGTGGTGGCCACCGCCGAGACGGTGATCATGTTGAGGTACTCGGCCAGGAAGAACAGCGCGAACTTCACCCCGGAGTACTCGGTGTGGTAGCCGCCGACCAGCTCGGTCTCGGCCTCGGGCAGGTCGAACGGCGCGCGGTTGGTCTCGGCGATCCCGGCCAGCAGGAAGACGATGAACATCGGCAGCTGCTGCACGAGGTACCAGCGCGGGAAGACCGGGAAGTGCAGGCCGCCGAGGTGGACCTCGAAGGTGCCGTGCTGCGCGGCCACGATCCCGGCGGCCGACAGCGTGCCGGCGAGCATGAACACCCCGACCAGCGACAGCCCCTGGGCGATCTCGTAGCTGATCATCTGCGCCGATGAGCGGATCCCGCCGAGCAGCGGGTAATTCGAGCCGGCCGCCCAGCCGGCCAGCACGATGCCGTAGACCTGCAGGCTGCCCATGGCCAGGATGAACAGGATGCCGACGTTGAGGTCGGTGAGCTGCGCGTTCTGGGTGCCGAAGTTGCGGCCGAAGGGCAGCACCGAGACCGACAGGAAGGCCGGCACCATCATCAGGATCGGCGCCAGCGGGTAGAGCCAGCGGTCCGCCTGGCTCGGCCGCACGTCCTCCTTGAAGAACAGCTTGATCCCGTCGGCGACCGACTGGAACAGGCCGAACGGCCCGACCCGGTTCGGTCCCACGCGCGTCTGCATCAGCGCCACGACCTTGCGCTCCAGCCAGATCACGAAGAGCACGGTGACCAGCAGGAAGGCGAACACGCCGACGACCTTGACCAGCAGGATCACGAAGTCGAACCAGTTCATGCGGCCACCTCCTCGGCGGCGCGGACCAGCACGCGCAGCGCCGGCGCGGTGCCGAGCAGCTCGCCCAGCGGCAGGTCCGGCTGGTTGGCCGGCACGAAGGCGCAGCCCGGCGCGACCGTGGCGCTGACCCTGGCGGGCAGCCGCGCGGCGCGGTCGTCGCCGAAGTCGACCTCGACGGCGGCGCCGTCGCTGAGGCCGAGCCGCGCGGCGTCGTCCGGGTGCAGCTCGACGAAGGCCGGCAGGGTGGCCCGGTTGAGGTCGTCGGCGCGCGCCAGCATCGAGGCCGCGTCGAGCAGCAGCGGGTAGCTCACCAGCGCGAGCCCCTCCTCCGGTCCCGCCAGCGCGACCACGCCGCCGGCCGCGGGCAGCGGCGCCGCCGGCAGGCCGGCGGGACGCTCGCGGAAGGTGGCCGTCTCGGCGGTCACCATGTCGAGCGTGGCCAGGCCGAGCTCGACGTGCAGGGCCACGGCGAGCTGGTCGGCCAGCTCCCAGATCGCCTGGGCGGCGCCGCCGCTCTCGACCGCGGCACGCTGGCCCTGCACACGGCCCTCCCAGTCGGTCCAGGTGCCCTCGGTCTCGGCGTGGGTCACGCCCGGCAGCAGCACGTCGGCGCGCCGGGTGGTATCGGTCAGCGCGTGGTCGACGGCGATCACGAAGGTGTTGTCCAGCGCCCGCTCGGCCACCTCGCGGGGGCCGTAGTCGCGGATCAGGTCCACCCCGGCGAGCACCAGCACGCCGAGCTGCCCCTCGGCGGCGGCCCGCAGGATCGCCGGGCCGTCCAGCCCCGGCTCGGCGGGCAGCTCGGCGTCCCAGGCCTCGCCCAGCTCGCGCAGAGCGGCGTCGGTCACCGGGCGG
>DASVXQ010000227.1:0-2259 GCA_036392615.1 Actinomycetes bacterium
CGCCTTGAGGCGCCCGGCGAGCCGCTCGGAGATCTGCTGGACGCCCGGCTCGACGATCCGGCAGGGCCCGCACCAGGGCGCCCACAGGTCGAGCAGGACCGGCAGGGTCGAGCGGGTGACGACCTCCTCGTAGTCGCCGTCACTGGCGGTGGTCAGCCACGGCAGCGGAGTGTGGCAGACCGCGCAGCGCGGCACACCGCCCGCCGCCGCCGGCACCCGGTTCCGCTTCCCGCAGTTGGGGCAGGAGATGATCTTGTCCATTGGGTGTTCACCCGGCTCGTCTCGCCACTCCCTGGTGGGCTTCCACCGCCAAGCTAGTCCCAACGGTCGGGAGGGTTCCACGATCGCCGATGACAGCCGGCATCCTTCAGCGCGACATCGGCGCGGTGCTCGGCTGCTCCCAGATGCACGTGTCGCGGCTGCTCCGTCAGGCGCTCCGGCGCATGCGGGAGCGACTCCGGCCCTGACCAGCTTCGCGCCGGATTGGTGGACTATGTGCGCCCCGGCTGGGTAGCCGGGAGGCCGGATGACCATCTCGACACCAAAGGGGGAGCACGTGGCATTCCAGGTGACCGACGTCCAGAAGGCGCTCAAGGGCATGGACTATCCAGCCAGCCCGGAGGATCTGGCCGCCAGGGCCGAGAGCAATGGCGCCCCGCGCGACCTGGTCGAGACGCTGGGGGGCCTGCGCAAGAAGAACTTCGACGGCCCCAGCGCCGTGATGCGGGAGCTCAAGGGGCAGCTGACTGGGTCACGCTGAACCTAGGGCGCGCCGTCGGCCCATGACGCGAACGGTGCTGATCAACGTCGGTCCCTGGCTGCCGGTTCCGCCACGGGGCTACGGCGGCATCGAGCACGTCGTCGCGTCGCTGATTCCGGAGCTCCGCCGGCGGGGCTATCGCGTCGTGCTGGCGACGGTCGAGGAGAGCGCCATCGAGGTGGACGAGAAGCTCTGGGTCCACCGCAAGGGCCAGTTCGAACGGCTGGGCGAGCCCTACGGGCAGGTGATGGGTCTGGTGCACGCGCACATGCACCAGGTCCTGGAGCGGATCGTGGGCCGGGGCGACATCGACCTGGTGCACGACCATCTCGAGGTGGTCGGGCCGAGCATGCTGGCGCTGCTCGGCAAGGCCTGCCCGCCGACGCTCCAGACGCTGCACTGGGACCTGAGCAAGCACGTCGAGTTCTACCAGCGGTTCGACGGCGGCGGGCGGATCTTCTTCAACGGCGTGTCCGACCGGCAGCTGGACGACGCCCCGGCCAACCTGCGCGCGCAGACGCTGGGAGCGGTCCCGCTGGCCGTCGAGCCGGAGGACTACCAGCTCCAGACCACCAAGCAGCCGTACTTCGTCACGCTCGGCCGGTTCACCCGCGTCAAGGGACAGGACGTGGCGGCCAGGTCCTGCAAGGAGCTGGGGCTGGAGCTGCGCATGGCCGGACCGGTGGCGGCGGCGCCCGATCCCGAGCGGCTCGCCGCCGAGCTCGAGGACCCGTACAGCCCGCTGTGGGCCAACGCCGACCTGCGCTGGTACCTGGATCGGGTGCGCCCCTACGAGGACGGCGAGCGGATCCGCTGGATCGGCTCGGTCGACGGCAAGGCCAAGAAGGCGCTGCTGGGCGGCGCGCTGGCGCTGCTCGCCCCGGTCGGCTGGAACGAGCCGGGGGCCACCGCCGCGATCGAGTCGCTGGCCTGCGGGACGCCGGTGATCGCCATGCGGCGCGGCGCGTTCGCCTCGATCGTGGAGCATGGCGTGACCGGCTTCCTCGCCGACGACGAACGGGAGTTCGCCGACTACCTGCCGCGGGCGGCCGAGATCGACCCGGTCGCCTGCCGGCGCTCGGTGGAACGGCGCTTCTCCGCCGCGGCGATGGGCGCCGCCTACGCCGCGCTGTACGACGAGGTGGTCGACGCGGCGCACCGGCGCCCGAGCGGCTCGCTCAAACCTCGAAGACCGCCTGGAGCACCTGCCGCTCGCGCTCCGCGACCTCGCGGAGCAGAGACGGTGCCGCATCGAGCGGCACCACGTCGCTGATCAGGTGCTTGCGGATGGCGTCGCCCTCGGCAGCCAGCAGGCCGAGCGTCTCCCCGGCCAGCCGCCGGCGGTCCCAGGAGCCCTCCAGCCCGCGCGGCACCCGGGCGATCTGCGCGCAGCGGATCGCCAGGCCGTTGTGGTGGAATTCCTCGCCGAGCCGCAGGGCCTCGGCTCCATCCTGGTAGAAGGCCAGGTCGATCACGGTCCCCTGGGGTCGAAGCGCCTT
>DASVXQ010000228.1:0-11022 GCA_036392615.1 Actinomycetes bacterium
CGGACGTAGTCGGTCCACACGTCATGGGTGTTGGGCTCGAGCTTGCCGCGCATGCCGGGCAGGAAGTCCTCCAGGAGGAAGGTGCTGACGGTTCGCTCGCTCGGCTCGACGTAGCCGCCACTGTCGAGTGCCCCGAGGATCGGGTCAACTCGGCGTTGGCCGCCTTCCTGGAGGTCTTGCCAGGGTGCCAGCGCTGGCGGCGCTGGATCGCGTGGCAGCTCGACGACCGGGTAGTAGCGCGGGCCCCGCCCGGTCTGCTTGCGGGCGATGTGGCCTCGGCTGCTCATGGGCTCTCCTCGCTGGAGCATCGAATCTCTTGCAATTGTTGGTAGACGTGACCACGCCTATCAACGGCGGACCTGGAGAACAGCTTGGCCAGAATCAAGGAAATCCCCGACCCGGCCACCCGGCCGACGATCCCGGCCCTAGTGCCTCGTCAGGCAACGTTTGCCCGTTCGGGGTTTACTACGGCTGAACGCGATATTGGGTGTGGGTGTTCATTGCTGAGCTGTGCACGATTGCCAACAATTGTTGGCAGGAGACCTCGAGGCGATGCCGCAGCGGGTCTCCGCTCCATGTCGCCCGCAGGCTGAACCCTTGCGGTGCCTGCCGGCACAGGCATTCGACGGTGGCGGCCAGCAGCGGCACCACGGCCGGGTCCATCTTCCAGGCAGGGGTGTCCCACTCGGCGTCCTCAGCTAGCAGGTGGCGGCCTGTGTCGTCGCAATCCCGGATGGTCAGTGACGGCGTCCGTGGCCGTAGCCAGCGACGCTTGGGCCAGACGTCCACGGCGAGCATGCCAGGGCCGGCGCAGTGGGCCGCGATCGTCTCCGCCTGCGTCCAAGTCAGCTGAGGAACCTCTAGCAGCAGCTCAAAGCTCATCGCGCCTGGAGCATGACGTGCACCGGCCGCTGAGGCCACCAGCCGGTGGCGCATCCGCCACACTGCCCTGGTCGGCAGCGGGCAGAGACGGAGGCGACCAGGTGGCTGAGCGGGTCCGGGTTCGCCAGATCAGCAACGACGAAGGCAACCGGCTGCTGCGGATCCTGCGGCGCAGCTCCGGGTCGGTGGTGACCTGGCGGCGCGCGCAGATGGTGCTGCTCAGCGCCCAAGGGATGGCCGTGCCGCACATCGCCGAGGTGACCTTTGCCAGTGCTGACCGGGTCCGCGACGTGATCCACAACTTCAACCTCGACGGGTTCTCCTCGCTGTACCCGCGCTATCGCGGTGGCCGTCCACCCACCTTCACGCTGGCCCAGCGTCGCCGGATCAAGCAACTGGCCCTGTCGCGCCCGCAAGACCACGACCTGCCATTTTCGGCCTGGAGCCTGTCGAAGTTGGCCGACTTCCTGGTCGCCGAGGGGGTGGTGGACGACATCAGCCATGAGGGCCTTCGGGCCCTGCTCCGCGAGCAGGGCGTGTCGTTTCAACGCCTAAAGACCTGGAAGCACAGCGACGACCCGGACTTCCAGGCCAAGCAGAATCGCATCCTGCACCTGTACGGCCTGATGGACGGCACCGTCGACGTCATCGACGGCGACCCAGACGTGGTGATCTGCGTCGATGAGTTCGGTCCTTTGAACCTGCAGCCCCACCCCGGCCGCCAGTGGACGCTGGCCGGTGGCGGTGGCCCCATACCACGGCGGCGGCACCGGGCCACCTACACCCGCCCACACGGGGTGCGCCACCTGCTGGCCGCCTACGACCTGTCACGCGACCGGCTGTACGGGCACATCAAGCCACGCAAGCGCCGCGGCGAGTTCCTGGTCTTCCTGCGCTACCTGCGCACCCTGTATCCACCAGGCATGCGCATCGCGATCGTGCTGGACAACTACAGCCCCCACCTGTCCACCCGCGACGATCCACGGGTTGGCCAGTGGGCGGCGGCCAACAACCTTGAGCTGGCCTATACCCCGACCAACGCCTCGTGGCTGAACCGCATCGAGGCCCAGGTCACCGCGCTGCGCTACTTCACCCTCGACGGCACCGATCACGCCTCGCACGCCGCACAGGCGAGCATGATCCGCCGCTACATCGCCTGGCGAAACCGCAACGCCCACGACCGCCGTCTCGGCGAAATCATCAACAAGGCAAACGTTGCCTGACGAGGCACTAGAGGCGTTCGCCCTGCTCGGCTACAACAAGGCGGTCGGATACGAAGCCATCCGCCAGGGAACTTTCCCGGTGCCGGTTCTACAGCTCGGCCGGAGGATCAAGATCCCGACCGCGCCGCTGCTGGAGCTGCTCGGCCTGATGCCCAGCCGCAGCCCGCCACCGAGCGCCGCGGCGTAGCCCCCGATCACCCCGTCGCAAGCGGCCGCTCCGAGGCCTCGCCGGCTCGCGACCGAGCAGAAGGATCTCGTATGGCCTCGTCCAAGCAGCGAGCCCGCCCCGGGCGAGGGAGCGGGCTCGAAGTCACCGACGCGCTCAACGACGTTGACGCGTCAACCATAGCCGATCGGGGCGACGGTGTCGTCGTCGACCTGGCGGTCGAGCGCCGCCGCCGGCGTCGCGGTCGACGCCGCGGCCCTAACCCGGCGTGGTTCTGCCCGCAGCGCTACGGCGCCTTCTCCAGCGCCGCCATCGCCGAGCTGTCCGAACGCCTCGGCTCACTGGACGCGGCATTCCAGCACCTCGCACAGCAGCGCGCCGCCGAACAGCCAAGAGCCGACGCCAGGCGCGCCACCGTGGTCGCGGCGATCAACCGGGCTGTCGTGGCTAGCCGAGCAGGACGCCAGCCGCCGCGCCTGGTTCGCCGCTCCGGCCGAGGCGCCCGATCGGGTGGCCGGCGACGGCTGGCCGGAGCCTAGCGGGGTCGCTTCATGAGCGGGCACATGTTCGACAAGCGCGACGAGGGGACGCACGACCTCGACCCCGAGGAGCTGGCGGAGCGGCGGGCTGCTATCGCCGACCAGGACCAGCGCGCCGCGCGCAACGGGCACGCCAAGGCGACCCCTGACCTGCTCGCCGGCCTCCGGGACGGCGCCTGGCTCGACCAGCAGGCCTTCCCGCCACTCACCTATGCCGTCACGGGCGTCATCCCCGAAGGGTCCGTGCTGCTGGTCGGCCCGCCCAAGATCGGCAAGAGCTGGTTCGTGCTCACCGTCGCGCTCGCCGCCGCCTCCGGTGGCCGCGCGCTCGGGATCAAGGTCGAACAGCGGCCGGTGCTGTACCTGGCGCTCGAGGATGGCAACCGGCGCCTCCAGGACCGCTGCCGCAAGCCGCTCGATGGCGACCCGATCCCCGCTGGCTTCCAGTACCTGACTCGCGTCGTGCCCACCCGGCCGATCGCCGACACCATCGCCGCATGGCTGGAGCGTCAGCATGACGCGCCGCCGCTGGTGATCCTCGACACCCTCGGCAAGGTCATGCCGCCCGCCGCGCCTGGCGAGAGTGCCTACCAGCGGGACTACAAGATCGGGTCGATGCTCAAGGAGCTCGTCGATGAGCGCGCCGGCATGACTTTGCTCACCAACCACCACGACCGCAAGGCCAACTCCGAGGACTTCATCGACAGCGTCTCCGGCACCCACGGCCTCGCCGGCGCCGCCGACACGATCGTCGTACTGGCCCGCAGCCGGAACGAGGAAGCCGGACTGCTCAAGATCACCGGCCGCGACGTGCCCGAAGGCGAGTACGCGGTCTGCTTCGAGGACGGCCATCGCTGGCAGCTCGACGGCGATGACCTGGCCGAGGCGGCGCAGCACGCGCGCGACGCTCGGCTGACCGATGGCCTCGGCGACCGCTCCGCCGAGGTGGTCGGATACGTGCTCAAACACCCGCAGGGCGTCACTCCTGCCCAGGTCGGCGCGGCGTTCGGGATGGACCCGAAGCAGGCGAGCGTCTACCTGGGCCGCGCAGTCCGGAAGGAACGGCTCCGCAAGCTCGGCCGGGGCCTCTACGCGCCTGTTGTACCTGTTGAAAGTGTTGAAAGCGAGGGCAAAGACCCGCCCGGATACAACACTCCCAACACTTTCAACACCCCTTCTGGGGACGACCGCGCGCTGTTCGACCTCGAACCCGAGTGGGCACCGGACGACCCGGCGAGGTTCACCCAATGACCCGCGAGCCGCTCGAGGCCAAGGCTGCCAGGCTGCTCGCCTCGGGCGCGCTCCAGGTCCTGGAAGTCACCCGGACCGTCGTGCGTGCCCGCTGCCAAGGCGACTCCGGCCGGACGTGGCGGCTCGGCTGGCAGCAGCGCGGTGGCTGGGGCTGCCAATGCCCGCCGGCCAGTACAGCCGCGCCGACTGCGCCCATTTGGTCGCCCTCAAGCGCATCCTGCTGCCCCGGGATGACACCGCGCCGGTGCCGCTGACCGCGGCGCGCCTGCGCACCGAGCAGGACCACGCCACCGCCGTCCGCAACGGCACCACAAGGAAGACAGCATGACCACCAGGGGCAAGACAGAGGGGGGCAAGATGGCCGCCGGTGACGTGCGGATCGCAGCCCGCCAGCGGGAGGCCAGGGCGCTCCAGCTCCGCCAGGCCGGCGCGACCTACGCCCAGATCGGCCGGCAGCTCGGCGTGTGCGAGTCGCGGGCGTGGCGGATCGTCCAGCGCGCCCTGCGCCGCGTCGTCGCCGACCCGCTAGAGGAGTTGCGCCGGCTGGAGACGCTCCGCCTCGACGCGCTCCAGCTCGCCATCTGGCCCAAGGCGATGGCTGGCAACCTGCTGGCCGTCGACCGGGTCCTGGCGATCATGGCGCGCCGCGCCCGCCTGCTCGGCCTGGACGCGCCGGCGCAGTCCAGGGTCACCGTACTCAGCGAGGACGTGGTCGACGAGGAGATCGCCCGGCTGGAGCAGGAGCTGCGCACGCTGGGAGGCGGCGAGTGACCCAAGAGTCAGACGACCGACCGTCTGGGAAGCAACAGCACGACGATCAACGTGATCAATGGGAAGAAGACGGCGAGCAATCCCCAGAGCAGCGGGCTATGGCCCTTGCTCGCGGCGATGGACATCGTGAAGTACAGGAAGATGACCCATAAGGCCGCGATGAGCAGCCACCAGAAGAATCCCATGCATCCCTCCTTTCTCGTTGGCGAATTGCACGCAGCTTTTCAGGTTGAGGGTGCCTGCGAATCATCCGAATCGGGTGAAGGCCCGGCCGGTGAGGTCGCCAGGCTGGAGGGCGACGGGTGACCCAGGAGCAGGCCCAGGAGCCGTGTTCGCCAGCCCGGCCTTCGCGCAACTATGTTCGAGTCCGTCTGCGGCCGGCAGCGGCCTTCCAGCGGTCAGCAGTGGGGCGGAGCTGCTCGCCGCGCAGATGGTCGCTGCCGATCCGGCCTACGCCCGCCAGATCGCCGAGTCGCTTGCGCGGGACCTGCTGGAGCGCATCCCGGCCGGCCGTCGTGTTGATCGGGCCGTCCGCGAGCTGGTCGTCGCGCTGCGACGCGCCCTTAGCGAGCCGCCATCGGAAGTTCCGCAGCCGGAACCTCGAGACGCCCAAGGCGCAGACTCGCTGTCGATCGAGCAGGTCGCGCAGACGCTCGGCTGCTCGGCGGAGTACGCGCGAAGACTTGCCCGCAAAGGCGCCGACGGAGGCGGCATCAAGGCCTCCAGGGTCGGGGCGACGTGGGTCGTGCGAGCAGCAGACCTAGACGAGTACATCGAGCGGAGACGCAGGAAGGAGCCGGCAGCGTGAGGCTGGACCTGAGCAACAGCGGCCAGGCCGACGACTGGGTTGAGGTCCGCGATGTGCGCTCGATCGCCGACCAGGGCGTCCGGGCGCAGATCGTCGCCGACCTCGAGGCATTCGCTCGTGACCCGCAGGCCAAGACGGTCGCCGATGTGCTCAACGCGGTCGGCGTGACCAGCAGCTCGCTGTCCATACGGCATCCGACCTCCCGCACGCACGACCTGCGGGACTCGCACGGCCGGGTACAGGTCGGGCACCTGCCCGATGCGGCCTACGGCGCGCTGCTTGACCACGTGAAGCGGCTGGCGCCGCGGTGGCTGGCCGAACTGCGCGACCAGGCCAGCGAGGCTGCCAAGGTCGCTCGCGCGACCGCGCGGAGCCTGGCGCTCCAGCCGATGCTCGAACGCGAGTTGCTGGTCAAGGCGATGGGCCTGGAACAGGAGGCCGGCCGTGCCGGTCGCGCGGCGATCATGGTCAAGGCGGCGCTCGCCAGCCGGCAGCGCCAGCCGGCCGGCATGCTCGCCAAGGCCGTCATCCTGGCGGACTCGGATGAAGAGCCGCAGGCGCCCGCACGGCCGCCCACGCTGACAAAGGCGACCAAGGCCCAAGCGTCGGCGGTGGCCGCACTCCGCCAGCAGGCAGCCCAGCTCCGCCGCCAGGCCGCGATCCTCGGCACGGTCGACCCCGAGCAGGAGCGGCGCCTGGTCGCCGAGGCTGCCGAGGTTGACCGGCAGATCCGCGAGCTGGAGGCGTGGTGAGCATCGGCAGCGGCCTGCGGGCCCGGGAGACGGCCAGGGCGCTGCTCACCACGCGCCAGCACGGCATGGACAGTGCCTGGCCGGCCCTGCTCGGCGAGCTCCGCACCGCCGAGCGGGCCTGCGCTGAGGCGGAGCTGGTCGAGGTGGCGCTGCTCGCGGTCCGCATGACCGCCGCCGCGCTGGGCGCTGCACCCGCCGATGTGCTCGCCGCGCTGCTGCTCACCCGCGCCGCCGGCGAGGTCGAGCCGACCACCGGGAGCGGCTGATGGCCTGGCTGCTGGTCAATCTGCTGGTGCTGCTGCTTAACGTGGGCGTGCTCCAGGTCGCCGTGAAGCTCGTCACGGAGGCCAGCAAGGGCCGCAAGCTCGACGCCATGGCAGGCCGAGGGTCCTGACAGCCGGCGGACCCGGTCCCGACTGCGACAGGGCCGCCCGGCCGCTGTCCAGGTGGACGTGGCAGCCGACCCTCCGATGCAACAGCCCAGTCGGCGGCGACCCAAGGAGACAGCCATGAACCGCCGAATCCGCACCCCGGCCGTCCTGCTCGCCGCAGCGATCGCCACCGCGTTGATCGTTGCTGGCTGCGGCGGCAAGACCAACACCAGCAACACCAGCAAGCCCGTGGCCACCACGCCGCCAGCGACGACCGCGCCGGCACGCCCGGCAACCGGAACGGTGGCGATCACCCTCAAGGAGTTCTCGGTCACCTCCAGCGCGTCCACCATCCACGCCGGCAAGGTCACCTTCCGAGTCACCAACGTCGGCAAGGCTCCCCACGAGTTCGTGGTGCTGCACACCACTGGGGCGGGGGTGCTGCCGGTCAAGAATGGGGAGGCCAGCGAGGCCGGCCACGTCGGCGAGATCGGCAACCTCAACCCGGGCCAGTCGGCGATGCTGCGGCTGAACCTGCCGGCCGGCCACTACGTAGCGCTCTGCAACTTCGCCGGCCACTACGAGGCCGGGATGCACGTCTTCTTCACCGCCGTCGCGGCGTAGCAGCCGATGAGCGCGACGCCCGGCCACCCAGTCGCCGGGCGTCGCGTGCTGCTTGTCGGCGCCCTGGACTGATCGATCTGCCGCGCGGCCACCCGGATCGACGAGCTGGAGCGGCGCGTGAAGGAGCTGGAGCGGCGCTCGAGGAGCTCAGCCGGGGCAGGTGTAGCCCATGGTCGGCGGCACCCGCGCGCGACCAGGACGACGACGAGGGCTAGCGGCGGAGCCAGCGCCGCAGCGCTCGGCGTGCCTTCGTCCCCGCCTCCTGGCGGCTGGCCGGCTGGCGACGGCGGTTCGCCGCCTGGGCGGAGAAGATGGCGCGCACCAGGCTCCAAAGGGAGCCGCTGCGACGATAGGTCATGGCTGATCCCCCTTGCTGGGCGTGCTCATGCCGGTTGTGGTGGATTCTCTGCGGCGTCCTCGCCCACAAAATTGACTCCGGCTGAGCGCCAATCGAACCCAGCAGGCCAGCTCGTATCCTCGTTAGCCCGCGCCCCCTCTAAGTGGGCGCCGGTAAGGAATACCCCTCCAGGTGGGCGCTGTGAAGGTACGTCCCCTCCAGGTCGGTGCCGCTGGGGCGCCGCCGCCTCAACAGCAGCTCCTTGGGACCGATGAACTACTTGAACGGTACGTGCACACAGTCCATGCCATCGCGTATGGATCAAGTACATTCTGGAGGTCAGCATGACCGCACCACAGAGTGGCGCCGGTGGCCAGATCGTTGTTGGCGTGGACGGCTCCGCGCCGTCTGCGCGAGCCCTTCGGTGGGCGGCCGGGGAGGCAAGTGCCCGTGGCAGTCGCCTCGAGGCTATCCAGGCCTGGGAGGGCAATATCGGAGTGATCCCGCCTCCTTCTGCCTCTGACGAGCCGTTCAAGCGCCACGCCAACGAGAGCCTCGCCGCAGCTGTCGATGGTCTGCCCGCCGATGAACGCCCCGCCAAGATCGACAGTCGGACAGTCCAGGGCAAGGCCGCTGCTGTCCTGATCGAGGCATCGGCTGGTGCCGACCTGCTCGTCGTGGGCTCGCATGGCCACGGCGGCGTCGCCGGCGCCCTGCTGGGCTCAGTCAGCCGACGGGTCGCGGAACACGCGCATTGCCCCGTGGTTATCGTCCGGGAGTCCCACTGATCGCATGAGAGGCTGCGCCAGTAGGGCGGTGCCTGGCCGGGATGCCACGGCAGCAGGGCCTCCGTAGGGATGCTGGCGACTGGACCGGCGCTGGACGATCATCTCAAGCATGGCGGATAGCCCTGCTTCGGTTCGGGTCACCCTGTGGCCGGAGGGGTGCTGACCCCTGCCTTGTGACCCCAGCCGCTACGGCGGCATGTACGAGGGCGGCCGGTGGCTCGCCGTGCTCACTCAAGAATTGCCGCCTGACGCCGGCGGCGGTGATATCCACCCGAAGAACACCGCGGCGGTCACTACCACGACCGCGACAGCCAACCGCTTCACGTCATCACCTCTTGGTCACCGGGTCTGTTTGTCCGGTTGCGACCGTCGAGGCCGCCGCGGCTTGAGGATCTTCTGGACCGAGGACGCGGAAGACATGCCGGCCGCCTCGGCGAGCTGACGCCGGGAGAGTCCGGCCTGTTCGAGCGCGTGGAGGATCTCGTTCCGCTCGGTGACCAGTGGGACCTTCCTCGACCACGTGCATGAGACCGAAGACCGACTCGCGGCCGCGTTCCAACTCGTCCTCCTGTGCGGGCTCCGGGCGGGGGAGATCTGCGGCCTGCGCTGGGCCGACCTCGACCTCGATGAGGGCGAGCTGACCGTCACCCAGCAGCGCGACAGGGTCGTCGGTCCTCCGAAGACGAAGAAGAGCCGCCGGACCATCCAGCTCGACAGCGACACGGTCGACGTCCTGCGCTGGCACCGGAAGCGGCAGGCCGAGGAGCGCATGCGGGTCGGGCTCGGCCGGGCAGGCGACGAGGACTTCGTGTTCACCCGGCCCAGCGGCGAGCCAATCCCGCGTCACGAGCCGACGTTCCGGTTCCAGCAGATCACGGCGAAGATCGGCCTGCCGAAGATCACGCTGCACCAGGGGAGGGACAGCGCCGCCACCAACATGGCGGAGCGCGAGAACCCGAAGCTCGTGTCCGAGATGCTCGGCCACGCCAGCGTCCGGTTCACGCTCGACCGCTACGTCCACCCGCGCAAGGAGGAGCGCCGGGCGGCCGCGGAGCGGCAGTCGGCGGCCATCCCGCGGCGGTACCGGAGGACCTCGTGAACCCGGTTGGTAACCCGGTGGTAACCCCGTGGTCGAGCCGGCCCACCTCGAACTGCTTGCGGTGCGTCTACCAGGGAGATAGCCGCCGCCGGCCGCCGCAGGCTACATTGTCGCCATGAACCCGAGCCAGCAGGGCACCCTGCTCGCCTCAATGCCGCAGAACCTCTCCTACCAGCGGCCCAAGGGGGAGCAGCTCCAGGAGATCCTGGAGGGGTTCATCGCCAACCTCGAGCCTGGCACCCGGCTGCCGTCAGAGCGCGAGCTGGCCAAGCGCTACAAGGTCGCCAGGGCGACCGTCACCCAGGCGATCGACGAGCTGGCCGGCAAGGGCCTGGCCTACCGGGTGCACGGCAGCGGCACCTTCGTGGCCGAGCCGAAGTTCCGCCAGCCGCAGACGCTGACCTCCTTCACCGAGGACATGCGCGCCCGCGGCATGACCCCCGGCTCGCTGGTGCTGGCCCGCGAGGTCGCTCCGGCCAGTGCGGTGATCGCCCGCCACCTCCAGGTCGCCCACGAGACGCCGGTGGTGCAGATCGTGCGGGTGCGCACCGCCAACGGCGAGCCGATGGCGCTGGAGCGCTGCTACCTGCCGGCGACCCGCTTCCCCGGGCTGGAGGAGGCCGACCTCACCGACGTGTCGCTCTACTCGCTGCTCGCCGAGCGCTGGGGCGTCCGGGTGTCGGCCGCCGACCAGTGGGCCAGCGCGGTGCGGCTCACCGAGGAGGAGGCTGAGCTCCTCGGCGTGGACATCGAGCAGCCCGCCCTGCTGTTCCAGCGGGTGACCCACGACCAGTCCGGCAACATCATCGAGTACGTGCGCTCCTTCTACCGCGGCGACCGCTACGAGGTGCATCACCGCCTCGAGCGCCTCGACCCCGCGGCGCCTCCCACCTCCTGAGCGGTCAAGTCCGCGGTTCCGGGTCCGGCTCAGTTGGTGACTCCGGCTCGCCCGGTGGCTCGGGTTCGGCCGGCGGGTCCGGCCGGTCCCCGAGCGGCGCCTGGGCGTCGGGCTGGCCGGGCAGGTGGCCGGAGATCACCTCGCCGGCGATGTCGACCACGCGGCGGTTGCGCGATCTCGCCTCGCGCCGGATGAGCGCGAACGCCTGGTCCGCGCCGAGGCCGGCGCGCGCCATCACCACGCCCTTGGCCTGCTCGATCAGCACCCGGCGATCGAGCGCCTGCTGGAGCTGGTCGGCCAGCTCCAGGTTGCGGCTGGCCTCGGTCCCCGCCAGCAGCAGCCGCTCCAGCACCGCGGTGTAGGCGCGCATCGCGTCGGCGTCCGCCTGGCGCCACTGGCGCGGCTCGGCGGTCAGCACGCCGAAGGCGCCGACCGGCGCGCCAGCCGGCCCGACCGGCGCGGCCAGCACACCCCGGACGCTCCGCGGCGCCACCGCCCGCAGCCGCGGCCAAC
>DASVXQ010000229.1:0-26645 GCA_036392615.1 Actinomycetes bacterium
CCGCGCCCGCTGCGGCCGCTGCGGGTCGACGCGCTGCCGCCGCGGGTCACCGTGGCCGAGGCGCTGGCGCTCGACCCGCAGCTGGTGCCGCCGTCGCCGCTGTGGGCGTTGATCGGCGCGGGCGGCGACGCGCTCGGTCCGGTCGGGGTGGACCTGCTGCAGACCAGCCCGGGCTTCGTGATCGCCGGCCCGCCGCGCTCGGGCCGCTCCACCGTGCTCGAGGTGATGACGCGCTCGCTGATCGGGCGCGACGTGCCGGTGGCGCTGGTCACCCCGCGGCGCTCGCCGCTGCGCTCGCTGGCGCCCCTGCCGGGGGTGCTGGGCGTGGTGGGGGTCGAGGCCGAGGACGTGGAGCAGCTCGACAAGCTGCTGGACGGCCTGGAGCGCCACGTGGTGCTGGTCGACGACGCCGAGCTGCTGCTGGACACGCCGATGGCGGACACCCTGGAGACGCTGGTGCGCAAGGCCCGCGACGCCGACCAGGCGGTGGTCGCCGCCGGCACCACCGACGACCTCGGCGCCCAGTACCGCGGCTTCACCGTCGACCTGCGCCGCTCGCGCAGCGGCCTGCTGATCTCGCCGCAGTCGGGCGCCGACGGCGACCTGCTCGGGGTGCGGCTGCCGCGCAACATGGCCGCCGGCCCCCCCGGCAGGGGACTGCTGGTGCAGGGCGGGACCATCACGCCGGTGCAGGCGGCCCTCCCCTGACGGGCGGGGCCCTCCTCCCGCGGCCAAGCGGAAGGCCCGGATGCGGAAGGCCCCGGCCGATGGCCGGGGCCGCGACGTGCGGAGCGCGACTGTTCAGCTGGTCGCCGTGTCGATCGCCTGCGCGTTCTTGTCGATCGCCTGTGCGGCGTCGTCGAGTGCGACGGTGAGCTTGTCCAGCGTCGGCTTGAAGGTGCTCCAGTCGCCACGGAAACGGTCGGCCGCGGGCCCCATCCAGATGTCGGTGCTGCCGGTGGTGTCACCGTCGAGGCCCTTGACGAGCCCCTTGATCTGGCTGGAGTCAGTCCGAAACCTCTTGGCGAGGTCGCGCATTCGGTCGGTCTGGCCGCCCCGCTGACCGTTTGGAGGCATATGGTCTCCTTCCTGAATGTCCGACGATTGGCGTCCGTGCGCCGGCGCGAAGCATAACCGATGCGTCCGATTGGAAATCCGTAATGCCCCAGGTGTATCCATCGGCCCGATCTATCTCTCGGCTCGAACCGGCTGCCCGTGGTCATCGCTGGCCACAATGGATCAAGTTCGCATGGCGCGAGGTGATGACCGGCCGGCCGGCCGGACGGCCCCGATCGGGGGAACGCTGAGGTCCTGATGGGGGACGTCCGGACCGCTCCCTTGACTACGTGCTTTCTTACCAGGCGTTTTTGGCTATTGCGTCGCACTTGCGCCAGCAACGACGATTCCTGGCGGCTCGCGGCGGAGGCATGCCCTGCCGCCCGGGCTTTGGAGGCGTCGCTCTAAGGGGGGGCTGGTGCCGACAACCGGGTTCAACCCTTCACGACACGGGTTCCATTTCCGCAACGACTTCGCCGGGAAGCAGGTCATCGTGCCGGGCTTCGGCGAGGTCCCGACCAGGGGCCGCGGCGGCGGGATGGCCTTCGCCACGCTCGACTACTGGTACGCGGGGCTGCCGGTCCCGACCCACCGGGCGGAGGACTTCGAGAGCACCGGCGTGCCGCAGGACGGCTCGCGCCTGTCGGACTACCTCTACAAGCGACTGTTCGACAGCTTCGCCACCTGGACGGCCCGCCAGTTCGTCACCTGGGCGCTGGCCAACGACGAGCAGACCTGGGCCGACCCGGGCGTCACCGCGCGCACGCGGCAGGAGCAGCTGCCGAGCATGCGGCGCGCGATCGACGCCGGCCGGCCGGTCGTGCTCGGCCTGGTGGCGGCGTCGTCGCTCGACGAGCTGGCCGCCAACCATCAGGTGGTGGCGCATGCCTACGAGGCCGACGACGAGGCGGGCAGCATCCGCATCCGGGTCTACGACCCCGACCGGCTGGACACCGACGTGGTGCTGGAGCTCGACGGCAGCGGCCCGGACCTGCGCTCCAGCGTCGCCGGGGAGCGCTGGCGGGGCTGCTTCGTGCAGGACTACGTGCCGGAGCGGCCGCCGTACCAGGACCTCGCCATCTCGCGGGGCATCTGGGTGAACTCCTGGACGCCGACGCTCGGGCGCCACTTCGTGACCCAGTACACCGTGCGCAACTACGGCGACCACCCGGCCAGGCTGTCCGAGCTGTGCGTGGCCGTGCGCGGACCGTCGGGCGAGCGGCTCGACCACCTGCTCGGCGGCGACGGCGATCCGACGCCGCTGGCGCCGGGCGCCGAGCGCGCGCTGTTCAAGGCGGTGGTCAGCTTCGGCACCACGCCGGGCGGCTACGAGCTCACCGCGGCCTACCGTTCCGAGCAGGGCTCGCTGGTGGCGCTGCCGCCGGCCGAGCCGGGCACCATGGGGCAGCTCGGCGTCACCGCGATCGCACCGGAGCGCGACACGCGCGTGATGGTGCGGTTCATCGAGGCCACCGTCGAGGACGCCGAGGCGGTCGGCGGCAAGCTGTCGCTCGGCCTGGCGGTCAACGGCCAGCACGTCCAGTGGCCCCAGGACGGACCGCTCGACGTCTCCGACGGCAAGACCTTCGACGTCGAGGAGCGCTTCGAGCTGCTGCTGGCGCCGAACCAGCCGGTCACCGTGACGGTTGCGGGGGCCGGCGTGAGCGCCCAGTCCGGCGGGGTGGTCTGCGAGCGCTGGCTCGGCCTGGACGGCTGGGGCCGGGGCGAGCACGCCTACCGGAGCCGCATCCCCTCCTCGCTGCCGAACTGCGACGGGCAGTGGTCGGAGGGCGCCTACACCATCCGCTTCCTGAT
This sequence comes from Actinomycetes bacterium, assembly GCA_036392615.1. GTDB lineage: Bacteria > Actinomycetota > CALGFH01 > CALGFH01 > CALGFH01 > DASVXQ01. The sequence continues at coordinate 2,872 of DASVXQ010000229.1, forward strand.
CGAGACCGACCGGCTGGAGGACGACCAGCCACGATCCTGAAAGGCTTCGCCGCGCCCGCGGCGGAGAACGGGGGGGCATCCGACAGGGGCCGCCTCGTCCCCCGAGCGCCGGAACCGATCGTCGGCGCTCTAGGGGCGGCCCCTGTCGGCCCAACATTCGCCGCCGGGCTCGCGCCGGCCCGTACGGCGGCGCGCCTCGGCCAGCCGGCCCACGGCGAGGCCGCGTCCGTCGCCGGCATGGTCAGGGGCTCAGCCGATCGTGGCGGGCGACGCGCTGGCGGCCAGGTCGGAGAGCTCGCAGGCGGCGCGGAGCAGGTGCGGCAGGAAGTCGTCGCGGAGCTGGGCGGCGCTCACCCGGCCGGCGTGGCCGCAGATGGTGATCGCGGTGGTCACCTCGCCGGCGGCGTCGCGGATGGGCGCGGCGATCGAGCGCAGCCCCTCCTCGAGCTCCTCGTCCACCAGCGACCAGCCCTGCCTGCGCACGACCGCCAGCAGCTCGCGCAGGCGTCGCTCGTCGGTGATGGTGCGCGCCGTCAGCGGCGCCAGGGTGACCGACCGGAAGTAGTCGTCCAGCCGCTCCGGTTCGAGGTGGCTCAGCAGCACGCGCCCCATCGAGGTGGCGTAGGCGGGCACGCGCGAGCCGACCTTGGTGGTCAGCGCCATCACCCGCCGGGTCGAGACCCTGGCGACGTAGACCACGTCGGTCCCGTCCAGCACGGTCAGCGAGACCGACTCGCCGGTGCGCTCGCCCAGCTCGGCCAGCACCGGCTCGGCCAGCTCGCGCAGGTCCAGCGAGGACAGGTAGCTGAAGCCCAGCCGCAGCACCCGCGGCGTGAGCGCGAACTCGCGCTCGCCGCTGGAGCGCACGAAGCCGAGCTGCTGGAGGGTCAGCAGCACGCGCCTGGCGGTGGCGCGGGTGAGGCCGGTCGCCTCGGCGGCCTGGCTCACCGTCAGCGACTGGGTGGCGGCCGAGAACGCCTCGAGCACGGCGAGGCCGTGGTCGAGCGACTGGATGAAGTCCCGGTCGGTGCTGGTCGGCATGCTTCGAACCCGATCGTCCGATGGTCCGGCCATAGTGTACGCGCTGCGCACAGCCGGATTGACCGCGTCCGGGGCTGGCGACCAGGGACGAGATCGTCCACGTCGCCGCGCTGCACAGCGGCACCGGGGTGGACGAGCCCAACTTCCTGGCGACCGTCGACGTCGACCCGGACTCGCCCAGCTACTCGCGGGTGGTGCACCGCACCGAGATCTTCCCTGACGCGCCGCTGCTCAGTCCCTCTTGCCCTGCGGCTCGGTGGTTGCCTTCGGGGACTTGGCGTGGACGGTGGCGTTCCCCTCGGCCTTGCCGCCGCCGCCGTCGCCGCCGTTGCCCCCGCCGCCGCCCTGGCCGCCGGACTGCTGGTCGCCGCCCTGGCCCTGCCCCTTGTCGGACCCGGTGGTCGACGTGGCGCGCCGGCCGTGGTCCTCGTCCCGCCGGTCCTCGGACCGGGTGGTCGGCGGGATGCCATGGCCGCCGCGTGGCTGCTCGCCGGATCCGGAGGAGGAGCTGGGGCCCGCGGCGGTGCTGCCGGTCGGCCCGGGCCGCTGGCTGGTCGAGGTGGCGCGGCGCGGCGGGTTGCGGCGCTCGTCCGGACCTGGCACGCCGGCCCCGCCGAGGACCCGGTGCGCCACCCGTTGCGCCGGGTCGGGCAGGGTGCCGGTGGCCGCGGCGGCGACCCCTGCCAGCGACAGCAGCAGGACCACCACCGCGGCGGCCAGCTTGACGCCGACCAGCCGGCGGCGTGGGGAGTGGTGCCGGCGGCCAGCCCGAGGGGGGACCGGGCGAACCGCCGACACGAATGCCGCCACCGCCGCGTCCTCGCCGGCGAGCTCGTCGGAGCTCGGCGGCGCCGCGGCGGCGGCCAGCAGCTCGGCCACCCGCGCGTAGTCGGGCGGCACCTCGGCGGAGCCGGGACGGCCGGCGAGCAGCCGCTCGGCCGCGCGCTCGTCGAGCGCGGGCGCGTCGGGCTCCGAGGCGGGGTGGCTTGGTCGAATGGGCATCTCGTTCCTGAGACCGTCGTCGTGCGGCATGGCGTTACCCCCCACGCCCCGCGCTCGACACGCCCGTCCCGAGCCGCTGCGCCAGCCGGCGCAGGCCCCGGTGCGACAGCACCCGCACCGCGCCGGCCCGCTTGCCGACGATCGAGGCCACCTGGGCGACCTCGAGCCCGGCCACGACCCGCAGGGTGATCACCTCGGCCTGGTCGGGCGGCAGCTCGGCGATCAGCGTCAGCGCCGCCCGGGTGGAGATCGCCTCGAGCACCGGGGCGGCGGCGTCGTCCCGCTCCGGCCGGTCGAGGAACTCCTCCGGCGGCAGCGGGGTGACCGGGTGGCGCGCCTCGCGCCGGCGCCAGTCGACCATGCGGTGGCGGGCGACGGTGAACACCCAGGCGCGGAAGCCGGTCTCGTCGCCGCGGAAGCGCCACAGCCCTCGGGCCACCTCCAGCCAGGTCTCCGAGGCGAGGTCCTCGCTGGCCGCGTGTGCCACCACCCGCAGGTAGCGCAGCAACGCGGGTTGCAGGTCGCGCCACAGGACCGCGAACGCCCGCTCGTCCCCGCCCCTGGCGGCGGCGATCACCTCATCGAAACCGGGGCCGATCATCGCCGGCAGGCTCGCCGCCGCCGGGCAACCATGTCAAGTCGCCGACGGGCGCACGGCCGGGAGGGCTACCCTGCCTGGGTCGTGCCGCGCCACCAGGGAGGAGCCTTGACCGCCAGGCAGCGAGGCAGGCCCGTGCGCCACCCGATCTACGCCCGCGTCTACGCGCGGCTCAGCGCCGGGATGGAGCCCGAGGTCGCCGGCAACCGCCGGCGCCTGCTCGCCGGGCTCGCCGGCAGGGTGATCGAGGTGGGCGCCGGCAACGGCCTCAACTTCCCGCACTACCCGTCCAGCGTCGAGCGGGTGGTCGCGGTCGAGCCGGAGCCGTACCTGCGCGCCCTGGCGGTCGAGGCGGCCCGGCAGGCGCCGGTGCCGGTCGAGGTGCTCGACGGCACGGCCGACGCGCTGCCGGTCGAGCCGGGGTTCGACGCCGGGGTCGCCTCGCTGGTGCTGTGCTCCGTGCCCGACCAGGGCGACGCGCTCACCGAGCTGCACCGGGTGATCCGGCCCGGCGGCGAGCTGCGCTTCTACGAGCACGTGCTGGCGCCCGAGCCGGGCCTGGCGCGGGTCCAGCGGCTGCTCGACCCCGTCTGGCAGGCGATCGGCGGCGGCTGCCACAGCGCGCGCGACACCCTCGCCGCGATCGTCGCGGCCGGGTTCGTGGTCGACCGCGTCGAGCGCTTCCGCTTTCCGGACAACCAGGTGCCATTCATCACCGCCCCGCACGTGCTCGGGGCCGCCCACCGCCCGGCCGGCTGAGGGCGCCGGCCCGGGGGTCACGGCGGCGGCTCCGGGTCACGGCGGCGGGCCCGCTTGCAGCGGCCGCTCCAGCAGGTCGGTCTCGACCGCCGGCCGGCCCGGGCCGGCCGGGATCCGGAAGGTCTTGATCTGGTGGGCGCCGAACCCCGTCTCGATCCTGCGCCCCAGCAGCTCCAGCCCGATGGTCGCGCGGGGCACCGGGTGGCCGGCGGTCTCCTGGGCGCGCACCACCAGGTCGCCGCCCTCGTCCTCGGCGTGCTTGAGCACCGTCAGCATGACCGACGGCGGCTCCGCCCAGGCGAACGAGCCCCGCTGCTCCAGCGGTCCGGGGTGGCACGACTCCAGCAGGGCGACCGGCGGCTGGTTCAGCTCCGCCGCCGCGCGGGCCACCCCGGCGGCGCGCCAGTCGCCCGCGTGCGGCAGCAGCCGGTAGGTGAAGCGCTGCACGCCCTGGTCGAGCCAGGCGTAGTCCTCGGCGGGGTCGAGCCGGCGCGGCTCGTGCCAGGCGTACACCGGGCTGCGGGCGACCGTCAGGCCGACGCGGCCGTCCAGCACGTCGACCGCGTGCTTGCCGTCGTTCAGCACCGCCAGGCCGGCGCGGCGCCCGTCGGGCAGGGTGCCGCCGAGATCGACCCAGGCGCCGACCGGCTCCTCACCGCCGTCCGGCCGCCGCCGCACGTGCCCGTAGGGGATCTCGAAGGTCGCGCTCACCCCGCGCAGCGCGCTGGCGACCCGCAGCTTCAGCAGCGCCAGCCGCTCGTGCCAGTCGAGCGTCGCGCGCACCTCGAGGTATCCCCCGCCGCCGAGCACCAGGTCCTCGGTCAGCGTCGACCGGCGGTAGCGCGAGACCACCCGCACCACCGAGCGCACCGGCCCGTCCTCAAGCAGCCGGACCGACTCGCGGGCGAACGCCCCGACCTCGTCGTGGTAGGCCGAGGTGCCATGGCTCCAGGTGTCGGTCGCGTCCGCCAGCACGGCCGCGTGCGCGCCCGGCGACGAGGCCAGCAGCTCGGCGCCCCGTTCCAGGTCCAGCAGGCTCGCCAGCCACCCGGTCTCCGGGTCCACCGTGGCGCGCAGCCGGGCGGACTCCAGCACCACCGCCCCACCCTGGAGCCTGGCCCGCACGGCCTGGCTCCCGGCCGCGCCGCTCACCCCCGCCGTTCCCGCCGCCCCGGCCGCGTGGAGGCGATACGTGCGATACCCCAGGGGCGGCAGCTCGGCGGGGAACACCACGCGGTGCCGCCAGCCAGGGACGGTGGCCGACGGGCGGACCGGCTGCACAGGCACGTGGCGGCCGTGCTCGTCGGCCAGCCGGGCCGGCGGTCCGTCGGGGCCGGCCTGGAGCTCGACCTCGACCTCGGCCCGCACCGGCCAGGCGTTGGGGTTGCACACCACCAGCGGCCAGCCGCCCGGCTCCAGCTCGATCCCGACCCGACGGGCGATGGCCCGCAGCGCGCGGTGCTCGACCCGCCCGGCGATCGCCACCGCCTCGCCGAGCTGGTCGCGGGCGTCCTCGTACGCCTCCTCGACGGCCGTGCCGGCCAGCACGTCGTGGAACTGGTTGAACAGCACCTGCCGCCAGGCATGCGCCAGCGCCGCGCCGGCCGGCGGCGTGCCGGCCACCACCGACGCCACCGCGTCCCAGGTCTCGGCGGCCAGCAGCCGCCGCTCGGCGCGGCGGTTCCAGCGCTTGATGCCGGCGTGGGCCGAGTAGCAGCCGACCGCGTGGTGCTGCAGCTCGCCGGAGACCACCGGCAGCTCGTCGCCACGCTCCAGCAGGCGGTCGAAGAAGCGCCGGGCGGTGGAGCACTCCAGCCGCGCCGGCTCGCCGGCCCGCGAGAGCCGCCGGATGCTGTCCAGGTTCGCGCGGGTCGGGCCGCCGCCGTGGTTGCCGACGCCGTACAGGCAGGCCAGCTCGTCCCACCTGTCCGGCAGGCTGGCGACCACCGCGCGCAGGTGCTCGTCCAGGCCGGTCCCGGCCGTCTGGTACTCGTGCGGGATGCGGTAGGCGAGCACCGCCGAGCCGTCCGGCGAGCGCCACCAGAAGGCCTGCCCGGGCAGGTCGAGCTCGTGCGGCCCGGGCCGCAGGAACAGGTAGGTGTCCATCCCGCTGCCCCGCAGGATCTGCGGCAGCGAGGCGTTGTGGCCGAACGGGTCGACGTTGGCGCCCACGGTGGCCATGCGGCCGAGGTGGCGCTGGAGCCAGCGCTGCCCGTGCAGGCCCTGCCGCACGAACGACTCGCCGCAGGGCAGGTTGCAGTCCGGCTCGACCCACCAGCCGCCGGCCACCTCCCAGCGCCCCTCCTCGACCAGCCGCCGGATCTCCTCGAACAGCTCCGGGTCGGCCTCCTCGACCCAGGCGAGCTGGGCCACCGAGTCGCAGGTGAAGCGCAGCTCGGGGTACTCGCGCATGCGCTCGACCACCGCGCGGAAGGTGGCGCCGACCTCCTGCCAGCCCTCAGGCCAGCGCCACAGCCAGACCGGGTCGATGTGGGCGTTGCCGATCATATGGAGCAACCGTCGGTGCAGGCCGTCCCGATCCCCCTGCATCCAGGCCCCCGTTCGTCCGTGCGGCCGGACCGGCATCCCAACCCGGCCGGTATGCTGGGTTGCACCATGCCCGAGTCGCGCCGTTCCCCGCATCCCGCCAGCAGCCGTGGACGGCCAGGCGCATGACATCACCGAGGACCTTCCCGGGCGGCGCGCCATTCCCGCGGGCGGCGCTCCAGGTGCTGGCCGCCGCCTACGTCGCCTTCGTCCTGGCGGTGACGCTGCTGCCGATCCAGTGGTCGAGCGAGCTGGCCCGCTGGCCGGACAACCGCCGCGCCCAGCTGGTCCCGGTCGCGCCGGTGGTCGCGGGCGTCCTCAGCGACCAGCACCGCCTGCTCTCGATCGCCCAGGTCGGCGGCAACCTGCTGCTGTTCCTGCCGGCCGGCTTCCTGCTGCCGCTGGTGGTGGGCTGGCTCGACCGGGGCAGCCGGGTGGTGCTGGCGGCGCTCGGCAGCTCGGTCGCGATCGAGCTGTACCAGCTGCGCATGCCGGGCATCCGGCGCACCGACGTGAACGACGTGCTCGCCAACACCCTCGGCGCCGCGCTCGGCTGGCTCGCGCTCCGGATGGTCGAGCGCTGGCTGGCCGCCGGCGGCCGGCCGACCCTGCGCCGGCTCGCGCACCCGGACCAGGCTGAGAGGATCCCACCATGACCGAGCCACGCTGGAAGCGCCGCTTCCGCGCCCCATCGCTCACCCTGCCGCGCTGGGCCATCGGCGACCCGGAGCGGCTGGTCTACGCCTCCAACCGCTCAGGCTCGTGGCAGATCCACGCCTGGGACCGGCGCGATGGCGGCCAGCGGCAGGTCACCGAGCACCCGACCGGCGTGATGCACGGCGGCGCCACCCCGGACGGCCAGGGCGTGCTGTGGTTCGACGACTCCAAGGGCGACGAGATCGGCGTCTGGCGGCTGCAGCCGTTCCACGGCGGCGAGACCGTCCCGCTGGCGCCCGACGTCGAGCCGGCCTGGAGCGCCGGGCTGTCGCTGGCCGCCGACGGCCGGCTGGCCATCGGCATCGCCGACCGCACCGGCTTCGCGGTCCGGGTCGGCAGCGTCGGCGGGCCGACCACCGAGCTGTACCGCCACGAGCAGACCGTCGAGGTGGCCGACCTGAGCCGCGACGGGCGCCTGCTGGTGGTGCACCACGCCGAGCACGGCGACAACCTGCACCCGGCCCTGCGCGCCTTCGACCTGGACCGCGGCGAGACGCTCGCCGACCTCTGGGACGGCAGGGGCTACGGCCTCTGGGCCAGCCGCTTCTCGCCGGTGCCCGGCGACCACCGCCTGGCGTTCCAGCACGAACGTGGGGGCCTGCCGCGGCCGGGGGTGTGGGACCCGACCAGCGGCGAGCGCACCGACCTGGAGGTGGACCTGCCCGGCAGCGTCGAGGTGGCCGACTGGTGGCCGGACGGCGGCGCGCTGCTGCTGGCGCACACCTACGCCGGCCGCGACGAGCTGTACCGGCTGGACCTCGGGGATGGGCGGCTGGAGCGGCTCGACCACCCGGACGGGTCGATCACCGGCGCCGCCGTGCGGCCCGACGGCGAGGTCTGGTTCCGCTGGTCGTCGGGCGCCGCCGCGCCCCAGGTGCGTGCCGTCGCCCGGCCCGAGCCGGTGCTGCGCCCGCCCGGCGAGCCCGCCCCCGGCGGCCAGGCGTACCAGAGCTGGACCTTCGAGAACCGGCACGGCGACCAGGTCCACGGCTTCCTGGTGCTGCCGGAGGGGCCGGGCCCGCACCCGACCGTCATGCTGGTGCACGGCGGGCCGACCCATCACGACGCCGACGCCTGGAGCCCGCAGGTGCAGGCGCTGGTCGACCACGGCTGGGCGGTCGCGCTGGTCAACTACCGCGGCTCCACCGGCTACGGCAAGGCCTGGCAGGACGCGCTGGAGGGCAACCCCGGCCGGCCGGAGGTCGAGGACGTCACCGCCGGCCGCGACGACCTGATCGCCCAGCGGATCGCCGACCCCGAACGGGTGATGATCGCCGGCTCCTCCTGGGGCGGCTACGTCACCCTGCTGGGCATCGGCACGGTCCCCGAGGGCTGGCGCGCGGCGGTCGCGATCGTGCCGGTGGCCGACTACCTGTCCGCCTACGCCGACGAGTCCGAGGGCCTCCAGGCGTTCGACCGCAGCCTGTTCGGCGGCAGCCCGGAGGAGAAGCCGGAGCTGTACCGCGAGCGCTCGCCGATCACCTACGTCGACCAGGTGCGCACCCCGGTGCTGATCATGGTGGGCGACAACGACACCCGCTGCCCGCTGCAACAGGTGCTGAACTACGCCAAGCGGCTCGAGGAGCAGGGCAAGTCATTCGAGCTCGACCGCTTCGACGCCGGCCACGGCGCGCTGGTCACCGAGGAGCGCATCCGCCAGACCGGGCTGCTGCTCGATTTCGCCGCCCGTCAGGTTCCCGGCATGCGTCCCGCCGAGCGCTGAACAGCCGGGTCGGGGCGAGCGAACTTCCTGGTCATGCTTGCGCGCTTCGGCGCTGGGTACGAGGATGATCAGGCACGGCGCCACCAGTCACGTCGATGGCTGGAAGGAGGCTCGGGCGATGGCACGGCGCTCGGTGCCCAGGTCCATGCCCACGGACCCCGCCCTGTGGTTGACGGGCGGCGGGGGCAAGGGGATCAGGCACCTCGTGGTGGGAGTTGACGGCTCCTCGCCGAGCCTCAACGCCGCCTGCATGGCCGCGCAGATCGCCCAGGTCACCGGCGCGAAGGTCACCGTCGTGCACGTCCGCCCCCGTGGCCCGGCCGTCGGCATGCTGATGCCCGGCTGGGGCTGCATGCTCGAGCAGTGGCGCGAGGACCTCGAGTTCGAGGTCGGCATGGAGGTCGCCCGGATGCTCGACCCGGCCGGTGTCTCCTGGAACCTGTGGATCGGCGGTGGCGACCCGGCCACCCGCCTCGCCGAGGTCGCCGCCGACGTCGACGCCGACCTGATCGTGGTCGGCACCCACGGCGGCGGCCTGCTCCGCTGCATCCTGCGCGGCTCGGTCGCCACCCGCCTGCTGCGCCGCCACCACCCCCTCCTGGTGGTCCACTGACCCGCGCCGGCGGTCGCCGCCGGTCAGGCAACGAGCTGGAATCGGAATCCCCCGCCGAGGGTTGGATGAGTGTTGCAGTGGCCATCCATGGAGGCAGAGCCGAACGCGGCACGCCGATCCGGGTTCGCGCCTCGCTGGGGTGGTTGCGACGTGGCTGAGCGGGAGGGGGAGCCATGCGGCCGACCGAGGAGGAGCACATTGCCGCGCTGGAAGCTGAGAGCGACTTCCAGCGCCAGACCCTACGGACCATTCGGGTGGTCGCGGAGAGGACGCCGGCCGAGGAGGCGCAGGTGGCCCTGAAGGCGATCGGCGCGCTCGCGACCGAGGCGCTGGCGGGGACCGAGCGCAACTACCGGGAGCCGCGCGTGTAGGGGACGGTTACTTGGGGGAGGGCACCAGCGCGTCCATCTCGCGCTGCGCCCTGCGGTAGCGCTCCCGCTTCTCGTCGAGCGAGTCGAGAAACACGTGCAGCCGGCTGATCTTGGCCTCCACTCGGGCGCGCAGGTCGGCGTTGTGGCGCAGGGCCTCCTCGATCATCTCGGCGCGGCGCTCCGGCGGCCGGCCGGCCTGCCACTCGGCGCGCAGCTTGGCCAGCCGGTCCTCGATGCGCATCACCGCGAGAATCTCGTCGAGGTTGAAGCCCATCAGCTCCTGGAGCTCCCGGATGTGCTCCAGCCTGGCGATGTCGTCGTCGGTGTAGCGGCGCGCGCCGCCGGGCGTGCGGCCGGACGGGGTCAGCAGGCCGAGCTCCTCGTAGTAGCGCAGGGTGCGGCTGGAGACGCCGACGCGCGCGGCCGCCTCGCCGATGCGGAGCTCGCCCGCGCAGCCGGTCATGCCGACACCGACTCCTCGGGCTCGGAAAGCATGCCGCGCTCGCCTTCCTCGACGTGCACGTAGCGGCCGCCGCGCATCCAGGAGGCGACCGCGGCGATCACGCACAGCAGGGCCGCGGTGGTGAACACGATCCGCAGGCCGTGCGCGAACGGGCCGGAGATCAGCTCCGGGAAGTAGCGCTGCCCGGTCAGGAAGGCGGCCTTGCCCGGCGGCAGCGCGCCGAGCACCTGCGGGCCCAGCAGCGTCTGGATCGGGTTGAACCCGAGGAACGCGGCGAACAGGCTGCCGACCGGCGGCAGGTTGGCCACCTGGGTGGCAACCGACGCCGGCACCCCGTTGGAGGTCAGGCCGGCGAGCAGGGTGTGCGGCAGCGAGCTGGCCAGCCCGGCGATCATCAGCGAGAAGAACAGCCCGATCGACAGCACGAACCCGGAGTTCTGGAAGGTCGCCCGCATCCCGGAGGCGACGCCGCGCTGCGCGGCCGGCACCGAGTTCATGATCCCGGCGGTGTTGGGCGCGGTGAACAGTCCAGAGCCGATGCCGTTGACCAGCAGCAGCAGCGCGAACACCGGATAGTCGAAGTCGGCCGGCAGCAGCTCGAGCAGGCCGAAGGTCGCCGCGGCGATCAGCATCCCGCCGGTGGCGAACGGCCGCGCGCCGAAGCGGTCCGACAGCCAGCCGGAGACCGGCCCGGCGATCAGGAAGCCGACCGTCAGCGGCAGCAGGTAGATGCCCGCCCACAGCGGCGTCCGCTCGAAGCTGTAGCCGTGCAGCGGCAGCCAGATGCCCTGGAGCCAGATGATCATCATGAACTGGAGCCCGCCGCGGGCGATCGAGGAGAGCAGCCCGGCCATGTTGCCGGCGGTGAAGGCTCGGATGCGGAACAGCTCCAGGTGGAACATCGGCTGCTCGACCATGCGCTCGATCGCCACGAAGGCGGCCAGTACCAGCACGCCCCCGCCCAGCAGGCCGATCACCAGCGGGCTGGTCCAGCCCATGGTGTGGCCTCCGTGGGGCTGGATGCCGTAGGTGATGGCGATCAGCACCATGATCAGCCCGGCGGCGAAGGTCAGGTTGCCCCACCAGTCGACCACCGTGCGCACCCGCGGCCGGGTCTCGCGCAGCTTCATGTAGGCCCAGACGGTGCTGGCCACGCCGATCGGCACGTTCACCCAGAACACCAGCCGCCAGTCGATCTCGGCGAGCACGCCGCCGAGGATCAGCCCGATGAACGAGCCGGCGATGGCGGCCACCTGGTTGATGCCCATGGCCATGCCGCGCTCGTTCGCCGGGAAGGCGTCGGTCAGGATGGCGGTCGAGTTGGCCATCACCAGCGCGCCGCCGATGCCCTGGACGATCCGCAGGCCGATCAGGGTGAGCGCGCCGGACGAGCCGTGCGCCGGCGTCACCGCCAGGAAGATCGACGACAAGGTGAACACCAGCAGGCCGAGGTTGTACATGCGCACCCGGCCGAGCATGTCGCCCAGCCGCCCGAAGGTCACCACCAGCACCGAGGTGGCCACCAGGTAGCCCATCAGCATCCACAGCAGGTAGCTGATGTTGCCCGCCTCCAGCGGCTGGAGGCCGATGCCGCGGAAGATCGCCGGCAGCGAGATGATCACGATCGAGGAGTTGATCGTGGCCATCAGGATCCCGAAGGTGGTGTTGGTCAGGGCCACCCACTTGTAGCCGCCGGCGGCGCCGGGATCGACGCGATCGTTGGGCACGGCAACGCGCATACCTCTGTCTCCAAGCTGCTCGCTTGCGGGGAACGGGACGGCAGCCGGGCGACGGCGAAGTCCCAAAGCTGACGTTCACGTTAACATCAGTTTGGTGGGCCCGCACAGGCGCGGAAGGCATGCGCCCGGATCAGTACCAGTTGCCCGGCTCGACCACGTTGCGCAGCGGCTCGCCGGCGAGGTAGCGGTGCAGGTTCTCGACGAAGCGGGCGACCACGCGTTCGTCCTCGTGCGGCGACAGGGCGGCGGTGTGCGGGCTGAGCAGCACGTTGTCGAGCTCCCACAGGGGGCTGGAGGGCGGCAGCGGCTCCTGGCTGACGACGTCCAGCACCGCGCCGGCGATGCGGCCCTCCCGCAGGGCGTCGACCAGGGCGTCCTCGTCGACCACCGCGCCGCGGCCGACGTTGACCAGGATCGCGTCGCGGCGCATGCGCGCGATCGTGGCACGGTCGACCATGCCGGTGGTCGCCGGGGTGGCCGGCAGGCTCAGCACCACCGCGTCCGCCTCGTGGATGGTGGCGCCGAGCTGGTCCGAGGCGCGCAGCTCGTCGGTCCACGGCGGCGGGGAGGGCGCAGGGGTGCGCTTGAAGCCGACCGTGCGCATGCCGAAGGCCTTGGCGAGCCGCGCGACCTCCAGCCCGATGCCGCCCAGGCCGACCACGAACAGCGTCTCGCCGCGCAGCTCGCGGGTGGCGCGGCGGGCGCCCCAGGTGCGCGCGGCCTGCTCGCGCACCAGCCGCCGCACGTCCTTGGCGATCGCCAGCAGGCCGAAGATGGCGAACTCGGCCAGCGGCACCGCGTGCACCCCGCCCGCGGTGGTCACGGTGACCCGCTGGAGCACCTCGCGCGGCAGCTCGGCGGCGCGGACCTGCTCGCCGGCGCCGGCGGCGGTGGCCTGCACCCAGCGGAGCCCGGGCGCCCGCGCGGCCGCGTCGGCCAGCCCGGCGGGCGACTCGTCCGGCAGGCCGTAGAGCACCTCGGCGCCGGCGAGCAGCTCCTCCCAGCGCGCCTGGGCGGCGGCGTCGCGCCGGAAGGCCGGGTCGCCGCGGTGGTCGCCCGGCCAGCGCTGCGGCGGGAGCAGCGACGGGTCCCAGGCCAGCTCGACCCGCGGGTCCGACTGCTCGATGCGGCGGGCCAGCCGCTCCTCGAGCGGCGTGGCCACCACCACCCGCACCTTGGGCGAGCTCACTCCTGTTCCGCCTGGTCGCTGAGCAGCTCGGGCAGCTGCGGCGGGATGCTGGCCCGCGCCACGCTGCCGCGCTCGCCGGCGCGGGTGAGCGTGAAGCGGCCGCCGAGCTCCTCCTCGACCAGGGCGCGGACCAGCCGCAGGCCCAGGCCGCCGCCGGGCCGGCTCGCCGGCGACGGCGGCTCGGGCTCCTCCGGCTCCGGAGCCGGCTGGCCCTGGCCGTCGTCGACCACCTCGAGCTCCACGGCGACGCCCTCGATGTCGTGCAGCCGCACGGTCACCGTGCCGGGGCGGTTGCCGAGGCCGTGCTCCAGCGCGTTCTGCACCAGCTCGTTGAGCACCACCGACAGCGGCGTGGCCACCGCCGCCGGGACCCGGACCGACTCGGCCTCGACCACGATCCGCACGCCCTCGCTGCCCATCGAGCCCTCCAGCATGCGCACCACCCTGCGGGCCACGTCGCCCATGTCGACCGCGCCGCTGGGCTCCTCGGTGAGGGTCTCGTGCACCAGCGCGATCGAGGTGATCCGCCGCACGGACTCCTCCAGCGCGTCGACCGCCATGGGGTGGTCGGTCAGCCGGCGCGCCTGGAGGCGCAGCAGCGAGGCGACCGTCTGGAGGTTGTTCTTGACCCGGTGGTGGACCTCGCGGATGGTCGCCTCGCGGCGCGAGATGACCCGCTCGCGGCGGCGCAGCTCGGTCACGTCGCGGCACAGCACCAGCGCGCCGCGGCGCTCGGTCACTCCGCGCAGCAACGGGATGATGCGCACGTCGGTGACCGCGCCCTCGCCCTCGATGTCGGACTCGATCGGCCGGCGGCCGGCCATCGCCTCGGCCACCAGCACCGCCACCCGGTTGGGCAGCGGCTGGCCGGGCGGCAGCGAGTTGGTGCCCATGCGGCGGAAGGCGGAGGTCGCGTTGGGGCTGGCGAAGGTGACCCTGCCGCTCGAGTCGAGGGTGATCAGGCCGTCGCCGACCCGCGGCGAGCCGATCATGCCGTGGGCCTCCTTGAAGGGGAAGGCGCCGCCGGCGACCATCTCCAGCAGTGCGTCGGCGGCCTGGAGGTAGGCGGCCTCCAGCCGGCCGGTGGCCCGCGCGGGCACCTCGGCCGCCTCGACGCTCAGCACCGCCACCACCTTGTCGCGCCGGCGCACCGGCACGGCCTCGACCCGCACCGGCTCGGCGTCGATGAACACCGCCTGCGGGGCGCGCAGGCGCCGCTGCTCGCGCCAGGCGCGCTCGACGAACGGGTGCCAGCTGGTGTCGACCACCTCGCCGACCAGGTCGGCGGGGTAGAGCGTGCGGGCGGTGTAGGGGCGCATCTGGCCGACGATGCGGAGGCGGTCCTCGCCGGCGCTGACGAACAGCAGCAGGTCGGCGAAGGAGAGGTCGGCGATCAGCTGCCAGGTCGCCATCAAACGGTGCAGATGGTCCTCGGCCTCACCGCCGAGACCCTCCACCGGTGGCTGGGTCACGTTGCGCACCACCCAAGCGTATCGTCGGGCGGCCCTGAACCGCCGCTGAGCTGTCCGAATCGACCCGTTGACGGGTCGGACACATGTCCGTAACCTCCTCGGAGAGCAACGGCGCTCGCCTTGCGGGCGCCGTTTCGCGTGTCCGAGACACCGTCGTCTCATCCTTGCCACCAATCCGGCGTCCGTCCCCGCGTGACCTGCGATTGGAGGCGGAGGTATGGGCGACCGTTCCGCATTCAGCACCCCCGTGCCGGGCCGGCCCGAGCCCCTGTACGACGCTCGGCTGCACGAACGCGACGCCTGCGGCATCGGCTTCGTGGCCGACCTGCACGGCCGGCCGAGCCGTGCCATGGTCGAGCGCGCGCTCGAGGGCCTCGAGCGGCTGAAGCACCGCGGCGCGGTGGCGGCCGACGCCCGCACCGGCGACGGTGCCGGGCTGCTGCTGCCGATCGACCAGGGGTTCTACGCCGGCCGGCTGCGCCGCCCTGGACGGCTCGGGCTCGCCATGGCCTTCCTGCCGCCGGACCGGGACCAGGCCAAGAAGGCGATGGTCGCGGTCGAGCGGGCGCTGGCCGTCGAGCGCCTGGAGCTGGAGCGCTGGCGCGCCGTCCCGGTCGACCCGGAGGCGCTCGGCGACCAGGCCAGGGCGACCATGCCCGCGATCGAGCAGGCGGTCTTCCGCGCGCCCGGCGCGGACGACGAGGAGGCCGAGCGGCGCTGCCTGCGCGCCGGCCGGCGCGCGGTGGCGGACGCGCGAGCTGCCGGCGCCAGCCTCTACCTCGCCTCCTGCTCGACGCGGACGGTCACCTACAAGGCGCTGTGCGCCGCCGACCAGCTGGCGGCCTTCTACGCCGACCTGGCCGACCCGACGCTGCGCGCGCCGTTCGCCATCTTCCACCAGCGCTACTCGACCAACACCATGCCGTCGTGGGAACGCGCCCAGCCGTTCCGCTTCCTGTGCCACAACGGCGAGATCAACACCCTGGAGGGCAACCGCGCCTGGATGCGGGCCCGCGAGGGCGGGCTCGGCGGGCGGGAGCGGCTCGCCGGCCCGGACGGCACCGACCCGGAGGAGCTGCTGCGGCCGGTGCTCGACCCGGACGGCTCCGACTCGGCCATGCTCGACAACGCGGTGGAGCTGCTGGTCCGTGGCGGCCGCGACGTGCGCCACGCACTCGCCATGCTGGTGCCGGCCGCGGTCGAGCAGGACCCGGAGGCCAGCCACGAGCTGCGCGAGTTCCACCGCTACCACGCCTGCCTGACCGAGCCCTGGGACGGCCCCGCCGGCCTGGTGTTCACCGACGGCCGCGTGGTCGGCGCCACCCTGGACCGCAACGGCCTGCGGCCGCTGCGCTGGGAGGTCTGTGAGGACGGCCTGGTGGTCTGCGCCTCGGAGGTCGGCGCGATCGACGTGGCCGGCCACGGCTCGGTGCGGCGCGGCCGGCTCGGCCCGGGGCAGATGCTCTGCGTCGACCCGGACCGTGGCCTGGAGACCGACGGTGCCATCAAGCGGGCGCTGGCGACCGCGCGGCCCTGGAGCGACTGGCTGGCCGCGAACCTGCGCCCCATGCCGACCGGCGAGCCGATGGCCGCACCGGAGGAGGACCTGACCGCCGCGCAGGTGGCCTTCGGCTTCACCCGCGAGCTGATCTCCTCGGTGCTGCGGCCGATGGCCATCGGCGGCAAGGAGCCGACCGCCTCGATGGGCGACGACACCCCGCCGGCGCCGCTGGCCGCCACCCTGCGGCCGGTCGGTCACTACCTGCGGCAGCGCTTCGCCCAGGTGACCAACCCGCCGATCGACCACCTCCGCGAGCGCCACGTGCTCTCGCGGCGCACCCTGCTCGGACCGCGCTCGCCGCTGCTCAGCGAGCTGCCCGAGGCGGCCCGCCTGGTCGAGCTGGAGACCTTCCTGCTCACCCCCGACGGGCTGGAGCGGCTGCTGGAGGTGGACCTCGGCTTCCCCGCCCGGGTGCTCGACGCGAGCTGGCTGCTGGCGGAGGGGCCGGGCGGGCTCCGCACCGCCTGCCGGCGGCTCGGCGACGAGGCCGAGGCGGCGGTCCGCGCCGGCGCCGGCCTGCTGGTGGTCAGCGACCGCGCCGGCGGCGAGGACACCGGCCGGGCGCCGGTGCCGGCCCTGCTGGCGGTCGGCGCGGTGCAGCACCGGCTGGTGCGGGCCGGGCTGGCGACCGCCGCCAGCCTGGTGGCCGACACCTGCGAGCCGGTCGACGCGCATCTCGCCGCCGCGCTGCTCGGCTACGGCGCCGGCGCGATCTGCCCGCGGCTGGGTCTGGCCACCGCCGCCGGCCTGCCCAGGGACGGCGACGCCACCGGGGCGCAGTCGCGCTACCTGGCGGCCGTGGAGGAGGGCGTCTTCAAGGTGATGTCCAAGATGGGCATCTCCACGCTGGACTCCTACCGCGGCGCGCAGATATTCGAGGCGGTCGGGCTGGACGGCGAGGTGATCGGCATCTGCTTCGCCGGCACCGCCTCGCCGCTCGGCGGCATCGGCTTCGACGAGCTCGGCGGGGACGTGCTCGCCCGCTGCCGGGCGGCCCGCGCCGCGGCCGTCAAGCTCGACAACCCCGGCTGGTTCAAGCACCGGCCGGGCGGCGAGTACCACGCCACCAACCCAGAGGTCATGCAGGCGCTGCACCACACCGTCCGCGAGGACGAGGAGATGCGCGGCTCCAAGCGCGGCGCGCACCTGCTCCAGCAGGCGGTCAGGGGCGGCGCCTTCGAGCGCTACCAGCACTTCGCCAAGCTGGTCAACGAGCGGCGGCCGGCCGCCCTGCGCGACCTGCTGGAGATCGTGCCGGCCGGCCCGCCGGTGCCGCTTACCGAGGTGGAGCCCGCCGAGGGGATCCTGCGGCGCTTCTCGACCGCGGCGATGAGCCTCGGCTCGCTCTCGCCCGAGGCGCACGAGTCGCTGGCGATCGCGCTCAACCGGGTCGGCGGCCGCAGCAACTCCGGCGAGGGTGGCGAGGACCCGGCGCGGCTCGGCACCGAGCGGAACTCGGCGATCAAGCAGGTCGCCTCGGGCCGCTTCGGGGTCACGCCGGAGTACCTCGCCTCCGCGGTGGAGCTCCAGATCAAGATCGCCCAGGGCTCCAAGCCCGGCGAGGGCGGCCAGCTCCCCGGCCACAAGGTCAGCTCCTACATCGCCAGGCTGCGCCACACCCAGCCCGGCGTGGCGCTGATCTCGCCGCCGCCGCACCACGACATCTACTCGATCGAGGACCTGGCCCAGCTGGTGTTCGACCTGAAGCAGGCCAACCCCGGCGCCGACGTGACCGTCAAGCTGGTGGCCGAGGCCGGGGTCGGCACGGTCGCGGCCGGGGTGGTCAAGTCGCTGGCCGACGTGGTGACCATCTCGGGCGCCGACGGCGGCACCGGCGCCAGCCCGCTGTCCTCGATCAAGCACGCCGGCGCCCCCTGGGAGCTCGGCCTGGCCGAGACCCAGCAGGCGCTGCGCGCCAACGGGCTGCGCTCGCGCGTGCGGGTGCGGGTCGACGGCGGCCTCAAGACCGGCCGCGACGTGCTGCTGGCCGCGCTGCTCGGCGCCGACGAGTACGGCTTCGGCACGGCCGCGCTGCTGGCCGAGGGCTGCCTGATGGTGCGCACCTGCCACCAGGACAACTGCCCGGTGGGCATCGCCACCCAGCGGGAGGACCTGCGCGCCAAGTTCACCGGCACCCCGGAGATGGTGGTCCACTACCTCGAGTTCGTCGCCGAGGAGCTGCGCCGCCTGCTGGCCTGTATCGGCGTGCGCAGCCTCGACGAGGCCATCGGCCGGGTCGAGCTGCTGCGTCAGCGCCCCGCCGGCGACCCGCGCGCCGACAAGCTGGACCTGGCACCGCTGCTGGAGCCCGGCGCCGGCGAGGAGGAGCCGCGCCGCTTCGTGGCGGCCGACCCCAGCCAGGCGATCCGCTCGCCGCTCGGCGACCGGCTGGCGGCCGAGGCGATCGGCGGCCTGGACGCCGGGGACCTGGTGCACCTGCGCTACCCGATCGCCAACACCGACCGCGCGGTCGGCGCGCGGCTGGGCGTGGCGATCGCCTCGCGCTACGGCTCTGGCGCGCCCAGGGGCCGCGCCAGGGTGGAGTTCCAGGGCACCGCCGGGCAGAGCTTCGGCGCCTTCCTCGCCGCCGGAGTCGAGCTGCGCCTGGAGGGCGCGGCCAACGACTACGTCGGCAAGGGCATGGGCGGCGGCCGGCTGGTGATCCGGCCGCCCGCCGGCGACGCCGGCGACCCGGTGCTGGCCGGCAACACCGTGCTCTACGGCGCCACCGGCGGTGAGCTGTTCTGCGCCGGCCGGGCGGGCGAGCGCTTCGCGGTGCGCAACTCCGGCGCCACCGCGGTGGTGGAGGGCGCCGGCGACCACTGCTGCGAGTACATGACCGGCGGCACCGTGGTGGTGCTCGGGCCGGTGGGGCGCAATCTCGGCGCCGGCATGACCGGCGGCGAGGTGTTCGTCCACCACCAGGACGAGCGCCTGCCCGAGCGCATCAACGGCGAGCTCGTGCTCGCGCGCCGGCCCGACGAGCTCGAGCTGCTGCGGCTGCGCGAGCTGGTCGCCAGCCACGCCGAGCTGACCGGCTCGGCCGTGGCGGCCAAGCTGCTCGACGGCTGGGAGCGGGCGGCCGGCGCCTTCTGGCGGGTGGCGCCGCGCGACGAGGTCGCCGCCATCGAGCGGGCACACGAGGGCACGGCGTAGCGTCGCACCCGCCGGTCGGGCGCGAGGCGGCCGCCCGGGGCTGGACTGGCGGCGTCGCGTTGCCGATCCTTGCTACGGTGCGGATGCGTTGGTCGTGGGGAGAGGAGCGAGATGGCCCGAGTGCTCGTGGCCGAGGACGAGGTCCTGATCCGGGTGGACGTGGTGGAGACCCTGGAGGAGGGCGGCCACACCGTGGTCGGCGAGGCCGGCGACGGCGAGCAGGCCATCCAGCTCGCCCGCGACCTCGGCCCGGACCTGGTGGTCATGGACGTCAAGATGCCGAAGCTGGACGGGGTCGCGGCCGCCAGGCAGATCGCCCGGGAGAACGGTCCCGCCGTGCTGGTGCTGACCGCCTTCTCCGACAAGGAGCTGGTCGAGGACGCCGCCGACGCCGGCACCATCGGCTACCTGGTCAAGCCGTTCCAGCCGGCGCAGCTGCTGGCGGCGGTCGAGGTCGCGCTGGCCCGCTCCGCCGAGCACCGCGACCTCCAGCACACCGTCGAGGACCTCGAGACCAAGCTGGCCAACCGCAAGGTCATCGAGCGCGCCAAGGGCCGCCTGATGGAGCAGTTCTCGCTCACCGAGGACCAGGCCTACACCCGCATGCGCCGGGCCGCCATGGACCGCCAGCTCCCCCTGGTCGAGATCGCCCGCCGGGTCCTCGAGTCCCAGACCAGCTCCGACTGAGGCGTCGGCAAACGTACTTGCCCGATCCGGGCACTCCTGCCGGGGTAAGAACGGCTCATGTCGAGAGGCCTGAAGGCACCATCGATGGCTCGGCCGCGTCAACCAGTCGTGCTTGACAGCGATGTCGTGTCGCTGTTGTGGCGATAGCAACTGCCAACCGAGCTGTACGAAGCCATGCTCGGCCGGACGCCGTTCATCACATTCGTGAATATGGCGGAGTTCTGGCGTGGAGTATGGCAGGCAGATTGGCCGCAGTCGCGGATCGAGGAGGGCCTTCGGTGGCTCAGCCGGTTCCAGCGGCTGCACTGCGACGGCGACGTCATTCTGGAGTGGGGCAGGCTCTCCGGCCTGGCAGGCGGCCCGCACGCTCAGGGCGTGACGCAGTCAGCGGCGGTTGGAGGAGGGCTCGTGGTCGTCGGGGGCGTGGTCGAGGTCGGCGAGGGTGGCGGCCCGCTCGCGCCGGCGGCGGAGCAGGCGGTGGGTGAGCAGCGCCGCCGCGGCCAGCGTGACCGCGCCGAGGAGGACGTAGAGGGCGACCCGGCCCGCCAGGTGGTTGATGCGCTGCCAGCTCTCGCCGGCCAGGTAGCCGAGCAGCACGTGCGCGGTTGCCCACAGCGCCCCGGCGAGCGCGTTCCACAGCAGGAACCTCCGGTACGGGACCCGTGAGGCGCCGGCCAGGCCGGGCAGCAGCACCCGGGCGCCGGCGGTCAGGCGGCCGACGAACAGGGTCACGCCGGTGCCGCGGTTGAGGAAGGACTCGGCGCGCCGCAACTGCTCCGGCTTGACCCGCCGGCCGATCGGCGTGGAGAGCAGCAGCCCGCGCCCGCGGCGACCGAGCCAGTAGCCGGCCGAGTCGCCGATGATCGCGCCGGCGACCCCGGTGGCGATCGCCGCCGCCAGCGAGATGCGCCCGCTGTGGGCCAGCACGCCCCCGAGCACCAGGGCGAGCTCACCGGGCAGCACCAGGCCGAGGAACGCGGGCGCCTCGAGCGCCGTGAACGCGAACAGCAGCGCGAGGGCGGGAACCCCGTGGAGCGACAGGATGCCCTCGACCAGCCCGCTCACCACAGCGCCCACCTCCGATGCCCCACCTTCGTCTACCTCGGCCGCCTCCCAGCTTTCCCGACCACGGGCGGGTCGCGCATCCGGGAAGACCCTGCTGGTTCCCCTGACGCATCGGGGGGAAGTGGAGGGACATCCCCGATGGCGAGATACCGCCCCGGGTGGTGCCATGGCGACGTGCCCGAAACCGACTGGAGAGATGGCATGGAGTACTTTCGCCAGCAAGGACTGGTCCGGCCCCGGCAGGGCCGCGTCATCGCCGGCGTCTGCGCCGGCCTGGCGAACCGGTTCGGGATCTCACCCTTCGCCGCGCGGCTGCTGTTCGTGTTCGCGCTGCTGATCCTGCCGGGCAGCCAGATCATCGTCTATCCGATTCTGTGGATCCTGATGCCTTCGGAATAGGAGGCCATTGACGGAGCTGCATGACCCGCCGCCGTCCGGTCGAACCGGTTCGGCACTGGAGCAGGCGCCCCCGCGGCCATCTTGCTGGTGGCCGCGGCGCTGTCGGTCGCCGCGCTTCCTCTCTGGCAGCGGCCACGCCTGCGGCGGGTCCTGCTGGCGGTGCCGCCGATCTTCAGGACCTGGTCTTCAACGAGACCTCGGCGTCGTCGGCAAATTCATCGTCGCCTGATCGTCCGCTGGGGCCGCTTCAGCCTTGGGCTGGAGCGGTCGAACCATAACCCGGGACGCGACGCTCCAACCGGGGACTGTCGGTGTCGCATGCCGGACAGACACCGCGTCAAGGGGACGGGTACACACAGCAGGGAACCTGCATCGCGGTTCCGGCGTCTTGATAGGTAGCCGACGTTTCGAACGAGGGTGCACATGGCCATGCAGCCGATGCGGCCGGGGACGGCTCCCGCTGGACGTGCCACCGGCGCCGCGACCCCCCGAGTCCGGGGACGACACCAGACGGCGCCGCCGCGCCCCGCCCAGCAGGGGCGGCTGCGGCTGCTGCCGGGTGCCGGCGAGCAGGGGCCGGACGGCTGCCCGGTGGTGGTGTTCCTGGGTGTGGGCGACGACCGCCGCAGCCGCCTTGCCGCCGCGCTGCTGACGCACCGCGCCGGCGGGCGAGCCCAGGCGGTGTCGATGAGCCAGACCAGCGTCGACCCTGACCCGGCGGTGGTCGAGGCGGCGGCGGCGATCGGCGTGGACCTGCCCGGCTGCCGCTCGTGGCCGCCCTCGCCGGAGCTGCTGCGCCGCGCCACCGCGGTGGTGGTGATGGGCTACGACAGCCAGACGCTCGACGAGCTGCCCCACGCCGAGGACTGGTTCATCGACGACCCGACCGGCAAGGACGCCGAGACGCTCGGCTACCTCCGCGACGCCATCGACCGCCAGGTGCAGCGGCTGCTCGCCCGCGTCTGCGGCAGCGCCTCGCCGACCCCGCTGCTGCTCGAGAACGGCTAGC
Source organism: Actinomycetes bacterium (assembly GCA_036392615.1). GTDB lineage: Bacteria > Actinomycetota > CALGFH01 > CALGFH01 > CALGFH01 > DASVXQ01. Next base: position 24,983 of record DASVXQ010000229.1, read on the forward strand.
CCCGACTCGGCGTCAGCCACCCCACGCGTTCCACGCTAGCCCGCGCGGCGGGTGAGAATGGAGCGATGCGTACCCCATCCTCTCTCGCGTCCTGGCGCCGGGCCGCCGCGTTGGCGGGGCTCGTCGTGCTGGCCGCCACCGCCTGCTCGGGCGGGAGTCAGGGAAGCGGCTCCTCGGCGGCGGCCACCACCGCGCCACCCCCGACCACCGCCGCGCCCAGCACCACCGCGCGGGCCGGCGCCGCCGAGTCCCCACCCACCGGCGACCTCGCCAAGGCCCGCGTCCGCCTCCAGGAGGTCGCCCGGCTCGAGTCGCCGGTCGGCATGGCGCTGCGCAAGGGCGACGACGGCATCTACCTGATCGAGCAGCCCGGCCGCGTGCGCATGCTGCGCGACGGCAGGATCGACCCCAACCCGGTGCTCGACCTGACCAGCCAGATCAGGTCCGGCGGCGAGCAGGGCCTGCTCGGCATCGCCTTCTCCCCGTCCGGCGACTTCCTCTACCTCGACTACACCGACCTGAACGGCGACACCCACATCGCCGAGTTCGCCGTGCGTGGCGGCCGGCCCGACCCGTCCACCCAGCGCAACGTGATCACCATCGACCAGCCCTACGCCAACCACAACGGCGGGCAGCTCGCCTTCGGGCCCAACGGCGGCCTCTACATCGCGCTCGGCGACGGCGGCAGCGCCGGCGACCCGCACGGCAACGGCCAGAACCTCGACGCCCTGCTCGGCAAGATCCTGCGCATCGACCCGCGCCCCAGCGGCGGCCGGCCGTACGGCATCCCACGCGACAACCCGTTCGTGGACCGCGGCGGCGCCCGCCCCGAGATCTGGGACTTCAGCCTGCGCAACCCCTGGCGGTTCAGCTTCGACCCGGCCACCAGGGACCTCTGGATCGCCGACGTCGGCCAGGGCGACTGGGAGGAGATCGACCACGAGCCGGCCGGCCGCGGCGGCCGCAACTACGGCTGGAACCGTCTGGAGGGCAGCCACCGCTTCAACGGCGACGCTCCTCCCGGCGCGGTCGGGCCGGTGGTGGAGTACGACCACAGCGGCGGCGCCTGCACGGTGATCGGCGGCTCGGTGTACCGCGGCGATGCCATCCCGAACCTCCGCGGCGCCTACCTCTACGGCGACTACTGCCTCGGCTGGGTCAAGGCCGTGCCGGCGCGCGGCGGGCAGCCGCGCGACCTGGGCGTCAACGTGCCCTCGCTGACCTCGTTCGGCACCGACCAGAAGGGCGAGCTGTTCGCGCTGTCCGGCGCGGGGCAGGTCTTCCGGATCGTCAAGGCCTGAGCGGGCGAGCTCTCCGGGATCACCCTGAGCCCCTCCCGGACGGCTCAGGGATCGCAGGGGGGCATTCCCGATGTTCCCGGCCACCCCCCTGGGCGAGGCTGTCACGGCAGTCCGGCACGATGTCGCGACGCCGACTCAGGAGGGAGACGAGGGCTCGTGCACCAGCAAGCCGGCGCCGATGGCGCCGGCCATCCCGCCCAGGGCCGTGCGGCGGACCTCCACCGGAGGCTCGTTCGCCAGCAGCAGCGGTGTGACCGTCCGCTCGACCTGGCGGACGAACGGCTCGCCGAGCGCGTCGGCCAGCCCGCCGCCGAGCAGCACGCCCTGCACGTCGAGCAGGTTGCAGGCCGAGCCGATGGCGG
>DASVXQ010000230.1:0-4734 GCA_036392615.1 Actinomycetes bacterium
CTTCGCTCCGCGTCCCGCCCGGCCGGCGTCTCGCCCCACCGGCCAGCCTCGCCCGCGTCCCGCCGTGCCGGCCGGGGCCTCCGGCCGTGGCCGCCCAGGCCGAAATTGACAGGTGATTCACCTTTCAGTACGGTCCTCCTGAGAGGGCGGACAGGTCCGGTTCCACCCGTTCGGGTGGTCTCACGAGACGGTGAGGCCGGTGGCGAAGCGATGGACGGCGACGAGATCGCGAACGACCCGGACGGCGCTGGGACTGGTGCTGGCGCTCGCCACGCTGACCGTGGGGGGGACGCCGGCGGTGCCGGCGGCGGCGACCGCGTCCAGGACGCTGGAGGCGACCTTCACGACGGGGATCGCGAACGGCTGGGTGCGGGTGGAGCGCTGGAACGACAACGACCCCGGCTTCGTGCCCGAGGCGTACCCGCCCGACGGGCGCGGCGACCAGGACGGCCAGCGGCGGACCTTCTTCGGCAACGTGGCCCGGCCCAGGTCGAGCCGCTTCCTGCTGTACTTCGCGCCAGGCTGGGACACGGGCGGCAAGCCGACGCCGGTGCTGCTGGTCCACGGCGCCAACGACAACCCGGACCGGGCATGGGCGAATCCCAACGAGTTGGGCGGCTTCGGCTGCGGCGCCACCACCTGCCCCGGCACGGGACTGATGCAGTACCTCAGCGGCCGCGGCTACCGCGTGTTCGCCATCGGCTTTCCGCACAAGCAAGGGGACAACCGCTACTGGGCCGAGCAGACCCACGACGCCATCGAGATCATCCGCTCACGCACCGGCGCCGCCACGGTCGACCTGGTCGGCTGGAGCAAGGGCGCCTTCGCGGCACGGATGTACGTCGCCGGGGTCCGCTTCCCCTGGGGCACGCCCTACTCCGGCGACGTCCGCGGGCTGCTGCTGCTCGGCAACCCCAACGAGGGCTACGACTATCCGTTCCGCCACGGCTGGTCGCACGACTTCTCGATCTTCCCGGAGTGCGGCGGCGCGGTGAACGCCCCGGCGCCGCACACCAGCATGGTCTGCTTCGGGGTCTGGCGCGACCATCCGGAGCTGTCGATCTTCACCACCGGCGCGGGCAACTTCTTCCCCGGGCAGAAGCAGATGCTGGCCCGCTTCGACGGCGTCTTCCCGCTGCCGACCGGCGAGCAGGACTGGCAGACGACCTACTACGGCGGCCAGGGGTTCTTCACCTCGGGCCTGGGCATCCAGCGGGCGATCGACCAGGGGTCGCTGGTCGGCACCATCCTGGCCTCGCCGACGCCCGCCTCGGTTCCGGTCCACCTGCTGTGCGGCGGCACCGCCGACATCCCCACCATCCACGACGAGCACACCGGCCCCAGCGACGGCGTGGTGTTCATCCGCAGCTGCGGCTCGACCAGGTCGATCGGCAGCGTGCGCGGCAACGTGCTGCTGCCGACCATCAACCACCTGGAGCTGGGCTGGGCGCAGCCGGCCATGGCCCAGGTCGAGAGCTGGCTTCGCTAGCGACATGGCAACAGAGCGACAATCCGACAGATGAACAAGCAGATGAACAAGTCGACAAGGCGACAGGATTCCGGAGCGCGGGCGGAAGGGCGGCGGGCGCCCGTGGCGCGGACGGCCGCCCCGGCGGACCCGGTGACGCCACGCGGGCAGGCGACCCGCCGGCGGCTGCTGGCCTCCGCCGAGGAGGTGTTCGGCGACAAGGGCTTCGAGCGCGCCTCGATCGTCGACGTCACCCGCGGCGCCGGCGTCGCCCAGGGAACCTTCTACGTCTACTTCAGCGACAAGCGGGCGATCTTCACCGAGCTGGTCAACGAGCTGGGCCACGACCTGCGGCGCCACATCGCCGAGGCGGTCGAGGGGCTGAGCGACCGGCTGGCGGTGGAGCGCCAGGGCTTCCGCGCCTTCTTCGAGTTCATCGGCGCGCACCGCAACCTGTACCGCATCGTCCGCCAGGCGGAGTTCGTGGACGAGGAGCTCTACCGCGGCTACTACCGGCGGCTGGCCGCCGGCTACGGCGCCGGCCTGGAGGCCGCCATGGACGCCGGGCAGGTCCGCAGGCTCGACCCGGAGACGCTGGCGTACTGCCTGATGGGCATCGGTGACTTCCTCGGCATGCGCTGGGTGCTGTGGGAGGAGCGCGACCCGCCGGCGCACGTCATCGAGGCGATGACGGCGTTCATCCACCACGGCATGGGAGGGAGTCGACGTGCAGGAACTGACGGTCAGCACCGGCCGGCTGGCGACCCGGGTCCTCAGGGTCGGTGATCCCGGCGGCACGCCCGTGCTGCTCATCCACGGCAACCTGTCGACCTCGCGGTTCTGGGACCAGACACTGGCCGCGCTGCCCGACGGGTACCACGCGGTGGCGCCGGACCTGCGCAGCTTCGGCGGCGCCGCCAGCCTGCCGGTGGATGCGACCGCCGGGATGCGCCAGTTCGCCGACGACCTCCATTCGCTGCTCCAGGCGCCCGAGCTCGGCATGGCGGAGCGCCGGGTGCACCTGGTCGGCTGGTCGGTGGGCGGCGCGGTGGCGATGCGCTACGCCATGGACCACCCCGAGGCGGTGACCTCGATGGTGCTGGTGGCGCCGATGTCGCCCTACGGCTTCGGCGGCACCCGCGACGAGCGGGGCACGCCGTGCTGGCCGGACTTCGCCGGCTCGGGCGCAGGCACCGCCAACCCCGAGTACGTCCGCAGGCTCGCGGCGGGCGACCGGAGCGGCGAGACGCTCTCGCCCAGGGAGGTGATGAACGACTTCTACTTCCGGCCGCCCTTCCGGGTCGAGCCGGAGCGGGAGGAGGCCTACCTCGACGCGGTGCTGTCCACCGGCGTGGGCGAGGACAACTACCCGGGCGACGGCGCTACCTCGGAGAACTGGCCGGGGGTCGCGCCGGGGACCCGCGGGGTCAACAATGCGCTGTCGCCGAAGTACTGCGACCTCAGCGGGCTCGCCGGCATCGATCCGAAGCCGCCGGTGCTGTGGGTCCGCGGCGCCGACGACCAGGTGATCTCCGACACCTCGATGTTCGACTTCGGCTACCTCGGCAAGCTCGGCGCGGTGCCGGGCTGGCCGGGCGACGGCGTCTACCCGCCCCAGCCGATGATCGGGCAGATCCGCGCGGTGCTGGACGACTACCAGGCTGGCGGCGGCAGCTACGAGGAGGCCATGCTGGAGGCCTGCGGCCACTCGCCCCAGGTGGAGCGGCCGGAGGCGTTCATGGGCCTGCTGCTCCCCCACCTCGAGGCGTTCTAGCGTTCGGCCCGGCCGGCGGGCGCCTTCCCGCCGGCCGGCACCCCGTCAGGCGCCCAGCGAGGCCCAGAAGGCGCAGTTGTGGTCGACGGCGAAGCCGGCGATCGGCCTGGTGGCCGCCGGCGCGAGCGACTGGAACAGGTCGGAGCGGGTGCGGTACCGCGGCCACTGGGGGGCGTGGCGGCCGTTGGGGTCGCCGGTGGCGGCGAAGCGGCTCCAGTAGCCGATCATCTGCCGCGACAGCGCGAGCTGGTCCGGGGTGAACACCGCCTCGACCGCGGCGTTGCGGAAGATGTAGGGGATCTCAGCCGCGTGGAAGGCGCGCAGCGGCATCACCGGGTCGGTGATCAGGAACTCCGGCGCGTTCGGATCGTTGAACTCGTAGGCGAAGGTGCGCACCTGACGCGACAGCAGGGCATCGGCCGCCCGCGCCGGGCAGGCGAAGCCCGAGTCGGTGACCACGGTCGCCAGCGCCTCGCTGGGCGTTGCGAAGGCGCTCAGGGGGTAGCGCGCCAGCACCGCCGGGGCGGCGGCGCCGAACTGGGCCTGCAGCAGCGCAGGGTACTGCGCGGCGGTGACCGGGTTGCCCTGGAGGTCGAAGAACAGCGCGACGAACAGGCGGTCCTCGTCGTGGTTGGTGCCCTCGATGACCGGGACGTGGTTGAAGCGGCCCGAGGCGATCGCGTCGGAGATCTGGCGGGGCAGCAGCTCGCCGCCGACCACCGGGCCGAACGAGCCGAGCGCCTGCCCGCCGGCCGCGAGGATCTCGGCGACCCCTTTGCCGCGCATGCAGGCGACCTGGGTGGCGGCGTCGGCGCAGCCGAGCCGCGCGGCCAGGCCGGCGCCGGAGGCCTCGGCGCTGGCGAGCGTGCGCGAGCGTGCGGTGCACGGGCCGCTCTCGATGATCGCCCGCTGGAACAGCCCGTGCGCCAGTGGCGAGGCCAGTTGGGCGCAGACGCTGATCCCGCCGGCCGACTCGCCGAAGATGGTCACCTTGCGCGGGTCGCCGCCGAAGCCGGCGATGTTGCGGCGCACCCAGGCCATGGCGGCCTGCTGGTCCTGCAGGCCGAAGTTGCCGGAGGCGTGGTCGCGTGCCTCGGCGCTGAGGCCGGGCAGCGCCAGGAAGCCGAACGGCCCCAGCCGGTAGTTGATGGTGACCACCACGGCGCCGGCCTCGCGGGACAGCACGGCGGCGTCGTAGTCGGTGCCGGCGCCGTTGAGGAAGCCGCCGCCGTGGATCCAGAGCATCACTGGCAGGCGGTGGCGCAGCGGCGTCGGGGTGGTGACGTTCAGGTAGAGGCAGTCCTCGTTGGTGCTGCCGCCCTTGCTGGAGTCGCCGGCCACGATGGTCGGCAGCGCCGGGCAGGGGCTGCCGGGCGTGGTGGCGTCGCGCACGCCGTGCCACGGGCGCACTGGCTGCGGTGGCCGCCAGCGCAGCCGCCCGACCGGCGGCGCGGCGAAGGGGACGCCGACGAACGTCCGGACGCCGTCGCCG
>DASVXQ010000231.1:0-9632 GCA_036392615.1 Actinomycetes bacterium
GAGCTGGCCCGGGTCGCCGAACGCCGCGCCGATGCCGTGGGGGCCGGAGATGGTCCCGTCCGGCGTGGTCACCGCCAGGCCCAGCTCGGCGAGCCGGTCGAGCCCCTCCAGCAGGCGCTCGCGGTCCAGGCCAGGGCCGGCGGCCTCGGCCAGCGTGGTGACCGTGGTCGGCAGGCCGACGACCGCCAGCAGCTCGGTGAGCTGGAGCGTGCCGCGGTCGAGCAGGCCGACCGCGGCCGCCAGCGACGCCGGGCTGCCGGCGCGGCTGGCCAGCTCGGCGAACGACGACGGCGCGGAGGCGGCCAGCAGGTCGCGCCGACGTTCGAGCAGCCGGGCGAGTTGCTGGTCGCCGAGTGCCGCCAGGGTGGCGGCGTAGCCGGGCACGCGATGGACCTCCTTGCGACCTCTCGGTGCGAGCCGGACGGTTCGGGGGCGGCTCAACAACCGAGCGTACCGCAGACCCGTGTCGCTGCTTGCACACACCTGTGCGCTCCGCGTGCGGCGGGGCCGGACGGCCCGAAGGCGCGGGGGCCGATGCGGACCACGGGGACGGGCCCCGTTCCGCGGCGTCCGGTCAGCTGGCGCGCCAGGCCGGCTCCGGGCCGGCGAAGGCGGGCGCGACCTCGCGCGCGACCCGCTCCAGGTTCTCGCTGGCCGCCTCGTGGCTGGTGCCCGCCGGGCGGGTCCACAAGGCGACGTGGGTGAAGGGCAGCTGCCGCTGGAGCTCGCCGAGCGCGTCGACGATCCCCTTGGGGGTGTCGCACAGCACCGCGGTGCGGCGCAGGCGGCCCGCCTCGATCGGATCGGGGCGCGGCTGGTCGCGGTCGGTCGCCCAGTCGTTGTAGCGGTCGAGCTGGTAGGCGACTCCTGGCGACAGCTCGGTCGCCCAGGTCCGCTCGGGGTCGTCGCTGACCCGCAGGTGCACGCCGATGGCGATCGGGAAGCCGTCCACCGGCCGGCCGGCGCGCTCCAGCGCGGCGCGCAGCGCCGGGTAGGCCTCGGCGGTCTTCTGGTAGCGGAAGTGCGCCAGCGCGAACCATCCGTCGGCCAGGCGGGCAACCCGGTCGAGCGCCGGCTCCGCCGTGCCGCCGAGCCAGATCGGCGGGCCGGACGGCTGCGGCGAGCGCGGCCCGACCGGCAGATCGGTCCCGTCGGGACCGTCGGCCGCCACGCCTTCGCTGAAGGCGCGGCGCAGGTAGGCCACCTTCTCCTCCATGAGCCGGCCGCGCCGGGCGCGGTCGACGCCGAACGCGTCGAACTCCTGCTCCACGTAGCCGTTGCCCAAGCCCAGCACCAGGCGCCCCCCGGCGATCAGGTCGACCACGCCGGCCTGCTCGGCGACGTCGCGCGGCCGGTACATCGGCAGCAGCAGCACGCCGGTGGCGAGCCGGATGCGGGAGGTCCTGGCCGCCACCGCCGCGAGGAAGGGGAGCTGCTGGCTCAGGTGGCCGTCCTCGACCGCGTGGTGCTCGCTGCCCCAGACCGCGGCCAGCCCGAGCTGTTCCACCAGGACGGCCTCGTCGAGGCACTCCGCGTAGTAGCTCGGGTCCGGCTGGCGGCCGTGGCCGGGCCGCAGCTCCATCCAGGCGCCGAAGGTTGCTGGGCTTGGCATGGGCTGACCCTACCGCACCCTGGCAAGTGCGGAAAAACCGGGAAGCATGGCGGGCAGGGCGAAGTTCTCCCTGTGAGGCCATCCTTGGGCCCTCGAAGGCAGTCTCTCCGAACGCGTCCTCCAGACCCCAGGGCGCGACCTCGAGGAGCTGCCGTCAAGCAGCAACCGTCGCGCTGCCGGTGCTCGGCCACTGACCCCGGCCAGGCACCGGCCGCGGCGGCGGAGCTCCCGCCTCAGCCCGCGGTGCTCCAGCCGCTCTCGTGCTCGGCGAGCTGGGTCGCCAGGCGGTTGAGGAAGTCGTCGACCTCGTGCATCACGTAGCCGCGCGGCCCCAGCGTGAACCGCTTGGCGGCGATGTCGCGCGCGGCCAGCCGCGGGAGCGCGTCGGGGTCGGCGCTGACCCTGGCGAGCTCCACGGCCACGAAGCCGAGAAACTGGTCGACCTCGTCCACCCGGTAGCCGCGCGGCTCACGGGCGAACACCTTGGAGGCGACGTCCCTGGCGGTCAGCGGGCGGCCAGGGGGCTCCGGCGGCGGCAGCGAGCGCATCGGGGCGGTGTGCAGCGGCGGCTGGAGCGGGGCACGCGGCGCGGAGCGCCACTCCTCCTCCTCGGCCAGCTCCTCGTGCAGCCGGCGCAGCTCGACCACGATGCCGTCGAGGAACTCATCGACCTCCTGCATGGTGTAGCCGCGCCAGGCGCCGGTGAACTTCTTCTGCTCGACCTGCTCCGGGGTGAGCGGCGACTCGACCGGCACGGTGCCGCGCCGGACGTGCTCGCGCAGGCGCTCGAGATCGTCGGCGACCCGCTCCAGGAACTGGTCGACCTCGCCAACGCGATACCCGCGCCGGACCTTTTTGAAGGTTTTGCCCCTAATGACCTCGGGAGTGACCCGTCCGTCCGTATTCATGGGCCGTGTTCCTCGCCGCGCCCCCAATTGCACGATGGACCCTAACATCCGGCGCGACCTCCGCGCCTCCCCCAAATCGCGGGCGCCGCGGGAAACCCGATTACCTGGCGGCGTCGTCGTAGGTGACCGCTCCGGTCTGGGGATCGAAGTAGGCCCGTGGCACCCGGTTGGGGTTGCGCCCGAAATAGACCAGCTCCCAGGCCGGCCCGTCGACGCCCTGCTGGCTGTGGATGTCGTCCGGCGGCTCGCCGAACCAGACCACGTCGCCGGCGCGCAGGGTCCGCTCCTCGGCCAGCCGCAGCCGGGCGCGGGCCGGGTCGGCGCCGTCGTCCTCGCGCTGCCAGCGCAGGTAGCGGTCGGTGCCGCGCACCACGCAGAGGATCCCCCAGGAATTGTGGTTGTGGACCGGGGTGGGCGCCTCGGGCGGGAAGCTGGCCAGCATCAGCGCGCTGCCGCCGGCGCCCTCGCAGAGGATGGTGGCGCTGGCCGAGCCGTGCAGGCCGCCGAGCTCCGGCCGTTCGAGGACGGCCGGCTCGGCGGCCAGGCGGCGCAGGCGCTCGGCGATCGCGGCGAAGCCCGCCTCGCCGGCGCCGTGGCGCTCCAGCAGGGCCTCGGCGTCGGCCACGAACGCCTCGGGCGTGTCGGGCGTGTCGGCGGCGCCCGCCGGGGAGTGATCGGACATCCCCGGCAGGCTACACCCGGCTCAGCCCTTGGAGAACGCGCTCAGGCCGGTGATCTCGCGGCCGACGATCAGCGACTGGATCGAGTCGGTGCCCTCGTAGGTGAACACCGCCTCCATGTCGGCCTGGTGCCTGGCGACGTGGTTCTCCAGCAGGATGCCGTTGCCGCCGAGGATGTCGCGCGCGTCGGCGACCACCCGGCGGGCGGTGCCGGCGCAGTACATCTTGGCCAGCGAGGCCATGCCGTCGGTCATCTGCCCGGCCGCGGCGAGCTGCGACAGCCGCAGCACCATGAGCTGGATCGCGGTGAGCTCGCCGAGCATCTTGGCCAGCTTGGACTGGACCAGCTGGAAGCCGGCGATAGGGGTGCCGAACTGCTCGCGGTCGCCGGCGTAGGCCAGCGCGGCCTCGAAGGCCGCCATGGCGTGCCCGACGGCCTCCCAGGCCACCCCGTAGCGGGTGGCGGCCAGCACCTTGGCGGTGGCGCCGAAGCCGGTCGAGCCCTCCAGGCGGTTGGCGGCCGGCACGCGGACGCCGTCGAGGGTGATCTCCGCCTGCCAGACGGCCCGCTTGGCGATCTTGCCGCGCATCACGCTGGCCTGGTAGCCGGGAGTGCCCTTCTCGACCACGAAGCCGCCGACCTTGCCGTCGTCGTCGCGCGCCCAGACGATCACCAGGTCGGCGAAGGAGGCGTTGCCGATCCAGCGCTTGGCCCCGTCGAGCACGTAGTGGTCGCCGTCGCGGCGGGCGCGGGTCTCCAGCGCGACCGCGTCGGAGCCGTGCTGCGGCTCGGTCAGCGCGAAGGCGCCGATCTTCTCCAGGCGGGCCATGGCCGGCAGCCAGCGCTGCTTCTGCTCCTCGGAGCCGAGCAGCGCGATCGACTGCATCGCCAGACCGGAGTGGACCCCGAAGAAGGTGCAGATGCTGCCGTCCGCCCTGGCCAGCTCCATGCCGACCAGCCCGACCGCCACCGTGCTCAGCCCGGGACAGCCGTAGCCCTGGATCGAGCCGCCCGCCAGGTTGAGCTCGGCCAGCTTGGGGACCAGCTCGAAGGGGAACTCGGCGCGCTCCCAGTAGTCGTTGATGATCGGCAGCACCTGCTTGTCGCAGAACGTCCGGACCCGGTCGCGGACCTCGCGCTCGTCTTCGGTGAGCAGATCGTCGATCCTGTAGAAATCAAGTGGCAGGTCGGCCTTTTCGGTCATCGTCTCGTCGCCTTCCCGTTGCCTTCCTGTCCAGGGCGCTATTGCGATTGCCGCCAGGATAGCAAGAGAAATGCCGCCGAGCATTTTGACGCCGACGTCGGTGTCGAGTTCCCCTAGAATTCGAAATGACGTCGACGTCGACGTCACCTCGGGGACCCGCGGCCGCGCTACTGTTACTCTTGGTACGCAAGCCAGCGACCACCAGCCAGAAAGGAACTCCAGCCAGTGAGCGAGCCCAGCGCCTCCAGGGGCGGGACGTCCGAGATCCGCCGGGTCGCCGTCCTCGGCGCCGGCACCATGGGCGCGGCCATCGCCGCCCACGCGGCCAACGCCGGCCTGGACGTGGATCTCCTGGACATCGCCCCGACCGAGCTGACCGAGCAGGAGCGCGAGCGCGGCCTGGCGCTCGATCATCCCGAGGTGCGCAACCGCATCGTGCGAGCGGGCTTCGAGCGGATGACCAAGGCGCGCCCGGCCGCGCTGGCCACCCCCGAGCTGGCCGCGCGGATCCGGCTGGGCAACTTCGAGGACGATTTCGATCGGGTCGGCGCCGCCGACTGGGTCGTCGAGGCGATCGTGGAGCGCCTGGAACCCAAGCAGGAGGTCATGGCGCGGGTGGAGAAAACCGCCCGAGCGGACGCGGTGATCAGCACCAATACCTCCGGGATCCCGCTGTCGCAGATCGCCGCGGGACGCTCCGAAGAATTTCGCCGCCGATTTCTCGGGACGCATTTCTTCAACCCGCCCCGCTACCTCAAGCTGGTCGAGCTGATCCCGCTGGCCGACACCGACCCGGCCCTGCTCGAGCGGATGCGCGCCTTGCTGGAGGACGTGCTCGGCAAGGGCCCGGTGCTCGCCAAGGACACGCCGAACTTCATCGCCAACCGGCTCGGCAGCTTCGCCGGGATGCACGACGTGCGGTTCGCCTTCGAGCACGGCTACACCATCGAGGAGGTCGAGGCGCTCACCGGACCGCTGCTCGGCCGCCCCAGGACCGCCACCTTCCGGCTGATGGACCAGGTCGGGCTGGACGTGGCCGTCGGGGTGGCGCGCAACCTCTACGAGCTGGTCCCGGACGACGAGTCGCGCGACGACCTGCGCGTCCCCGAGCAGCTCGAACGGATGCTCGCGGCGGGCCGCCTGGGGCTGAAGACCGGGGCGGGCTTCTACCGGCGCGACAAGCGCGACGGCCAGACGGTCTTCGACGTGGTCGACGTGGACACGCTCGACTACCGGCCCAGCCGGCGGCCGGACCTGCCGATCGTCGCGGCCGCCAAGGAGCGCGAGGACCTCGGTGAGCGCCTGCGGCTGTTCCTCGACCGCGCCGAGGACGACCGCGGTGCGCGCTACGTGCGCGACACCCTGCTGCCGAGCCTCGGCTACGCGGCCCGGCGCGTGCCGGAGATCGCCGATTCCCTGGTCGAGGTCGACCACGCCATGGAGTGGGGCTTCGGCCACCAGGCCGGCCCCTTCCGCACGATGGACCTGATCGGCGTGGAGCGGGCCGTGGACGAGATGGACCGCCTCGGTGTGGCCGTGCCCGGCTGGCTGCGCGACTTCCTGGCGGCCGGCAACCGGCGGCTCTACCAGGACGACGGCACGGTCTGGAGCCCGGTGAGCGGCGCCTACGAGCCGGTCCCGACCGACCCCAAGGTGCTCGACCTGGAGCGCCGCAAGGCCGAGGCCGGCGAGCTGACCGCCAACGGCTCGGCCAGCCTGGTCGACCTCGGCGACGGGGTGCTCTGCTTCGAGCTGCACTCCCCCGCCAGCGCGATCGACGCCGGTGTCATGGAGATGGGCCAGCGCGCCCTGGACGAGCTGCGCTCTGGCCGCTGGCGCGGGCTGGTGATCGCCAACCAGGCGCACAACTTCTGCGTCGGCGCCAACCTCGGCGAGGTGGGCATGGCCGCCTACCAGGGCGGCTACGAGCAGGTCGGACAGGCCTCCGAGGCGCTCCAGCGGCTGCTCCAGGGCTTCCGCTACGCGCCCCGGCCGGTGGTCGCAGCGCCGCACGGCCAGACGCTCGGCGGCGGGGCGGAGATCTGCATGCACGCCGACCGGGTGGTGGCCTCGCTGGAGACCTACATCGGCCTGGTCGAGGTGGGCGTCGGCATCGTGCCGGCCGGCGGCGGCTGCAAGGAACTGGTGCGCCGGGTGGTCAGCCCGGCGATGCGGGCCGGCGGCGACGTGCCGGCGCTGCCGTTCGTCCAGCGCGTGCTCGAGACGATCGGCACCGCCAAGGTCGCCACCAGCGCGCTGGAAGCCCGCGATCTCGGCTTCCTGAGCGACGAGGACCACGTGGTGCTGCACCCCGACCATCTGCTCCACGCCGCCAAGCAGCAGGTGCTGGCGATGGCCGGGGACTACCGCCCGCCGGAGCGGGAGCCGGTCTACGCCGCCGGGCTGCCGACCCTGGCCGCGCTGGAGATGGGCGTGCGGACCATGCAGTGGAGCGGCCTTGCCAGCGAGCACGACGTGCTGATCGGCACCAGGCTGGCCGGGGTGCTCTGCGGCGGCGAGCTGTCGGCGCCCCAGTGGGTCGACGAGGACCACGTCCTCGCGCTGGAGCGCCAGGCGTTCGTCGACCTGCTGCGCGAGCCCAGGACGATGGAACGGATCCAGTACCTGCTCACCACCGGCAAGCCCTTGAGGAACTGACCCGTGCCTTCCCTCTCCGATGAGCAGCAATCGCCCGGGACCGCCAGCGGTCCCGGGCCTGGGGGGTTCGGGGGGCGGAGCGAAGCGTAGCCCCCCGATCGGCGGAGAGACCCGGTGACTCCCATATGCCGACAAGGAGACAAGGATTGGGGATAGAGCAATGAGGCAAGCTGTGATCGTTGCTGGCGCCCGCACCGCGGTCGGCCGCGCGCCACGAGGGACGCTGCGGGCCACCAGGCCCGACGACATGGCCGCGGCGGCGATCGCCGAGGCGGTCAAGCGGGCGGACGGGCTCGACCCGGCCGAGGTCGAGGACGTCATCCTCGGCTGCGCGGTCCCCGAGGGGCCGCAGGGCCTGAACGTCGCCCGGCTGGCCGCCCTGCGCGCCGGCCTGCCGGAGAGCGTGCCCGGCCAGACCGTCAACCGTTTCTGCTCGTCCGGCCTGCAGACCATCGCGGCCGCCTCGGAGCGGATCATGGCCGGCTTCGGCACCACCATCGTGGCCGGCGGCACCGAGTCGATGTCGCTGGCGCCCGCGCCGGCGGCCAACTTCTCGCCCAACCCGGACCTGGTCCGCGGCCACCCCGAGTACTACATGGGCATGGGCCTGACCGGCGAGGTGGTGGCCGAGCGCTACGGCATCAGCCGCGAGGACCAGGACGCCTTCGCGCTCCGCTCGCACCAGCGCGCCGCCGAGGCGGTCGACTCCGGCCGCTTCGACCCGGAGATCGTCCCGCTCGAGGTGCGCTACGAGTGGGTCGACGACGGCGGGAGGCTGCGCGAGCGGCAGGTCGCCTTCGCGCGCGACGAGGGGCCGCGGCGGGACACCTCGATGGAGGCGCTGGCCAAGCTCAAGCCGTCCTTCAAGCAGGGCGGCACCATCACCGCCGGCAACTCGTCGCAGCGCAGCGACGGCGCCGCCGCGGTGGTGGTGATGGAGCGTGAGCGCGCCGAGCGGCTCGGGCTGGAGCCGCAGGCGCGCTTCGTCGCCTTCGCGGTCGGCGCGGTCGCGCCGGAGGTCATGGGCGTCGGCCCGACGGTGGCGGTGCCCAAGGCGCTGGAGCTGGCCGGCCTGACGCTGGACGACATCGAGCTCATCGAGCTGAACGAGGCGTTCGCCTCGCAGAGCCTGGCGGTCATCCGCGAGCTGGGCTTCGATCTCGACCGGGTGAACCCCAACGGCGGGGCGATCGCGCTCGGCCACCCGATGGGCGCCACCGGCGCCAAGCTGACCATCCAGCTGCTCGCCGAGATGGCCCGCCGCAAGGCCCGCTACGGCCTGGTCACCATGTGCGTCGGCGGCGGCATGGGCGCGGCCGGCATCTTCGAGAACCTGCGCCGCTGAGCGGGCTCAGCGCCCCGGGTCGGTCACCTGGCCGACGAACAGCGGCGCGCCGGTCATGCGGTCGCGCACGGCGAACAGGAACGGCCGGTCGACCCGCAGCTCGAGCGGCGGCTTGGGCGCGACCATGCTGACCAGCCGCATGGTCGCGCCGGTGGCGGCCGCCGCGGTGGTGCCACGCTCGTCCACCTCGACGTGGGCGCGCTGCACCACCTGGTCGACCCGCAGCCGCGGCCCGGTGATGCCGTAGAAGTCGGCGGCCGGCGTGAAGGCCGAGTGGACGCCGAGCGCCTGGAGCGGCCGCCGCAGGTCGAGGTCCGAGTCGAAGCGGAACTTCGGCAGGGCGAGCCGCAGCTCGCGCGGGTTGAGCGAGGCCAGCAGCTCGCGCAGCCAGGCCGCCTCCAGCCCTCCGCGGAAGCGGTCGAAGCGGCCCTCGTCGGGCAGCAGCACGTCCATCACCATCCGGCCGCCGCGGTAGGGCAGCTCGACCGCACGCCAGCCGTCGCCCTGGGCGTAGCCGTAGCGGGCCTGGCGGTGGAGCATCGGCACCTCGGCGCGGCCGCCGCCGAGCAGGTGGAACGGCTCGGGCCGGGTCTGCTCGGGGTCGAACGCCTCCTGCCAGCGGGCCTGGAGGTAGATGGCGTTGGTCAGCACCAGCCCGGCGTCCCGCTCGATGGCGCCGGGGTCGAACAGCCGCGGGATCTTGCCGGCGGTCTGCTCGGCGACCAGCTGGTTGATCGCGCGCCTGGCGCCCTCCGGGTCGTGCCGGAAGTCGGCCTGGCGCAGGCCGGCGCGGAACGCCTCGACCAGCAGCCGCTCGAACGCCTCGCGCAGCTCCAGCCCCCGCTGGACCCAGACGGCGTTGGAGATGCGCAGGTCCAGCTCGTCGGCCTGGGCCTGCTCCAGCAGGGTGCGGTCGAGCGCGCCGGCGGCCGCGGCGAGCCGCTCGGGATCGAGCGGCGCCCGCAGCGCGGCGGCGAGCTCGCTCCGGGTGTCGCCGCGCGCGCCGGGCAGGATCATCGCCAGCACGGTCGCCACGCTGGACGGCGAGACCACCAGGTTGTCGCGCTCCAGCGGCCCGTCGACCGCCAGCTGCCGGTAGAGGTCGAGCGCGAAGCCCGTCCACGCCTCCACCAGGGCGTCGAGGTCGGCGCCGCGGGTGCTCGCGCCCAGCTCGCCCATGGCGCTCAGCCCCGCGGCCCCGGCTGGCCGGGCGGCCGGCCGGCC
>DASVXQ010000232.1:0-22759 GCA_036392615.1 Actinomycetes bacterium
CGCGCGGCCGGCGGCGGCCGCCGGGCCGAGCGCGAGGCGAGCCGCACCGGCAGGGCGACGTTCTCCCGCACCGACAGCTCCTCGACCAGGCCGAGCGCCTGCGGCACCACCGCCAGCTCGGACCAGCTCAGCGAGGCGCCGTCGGCGGCGCCGAGCTCGCTCGACCAGACCAGCTTGCCCTCGTCGGGCAGGTCCCAGCCGCAGAGAACGCCGAGCAGCGAGCTCTTGCCCGAGCCCGACGGGCCCACCAGCGTCACCAGCTCGCCGGGGTAGAGCGCGAAGCCGACCTCGCGCAGCGCGTGCACCTCCTCGGCACCCCGCCGGTACCGCTTGGAGACGCTGGCCACCTCCAACAGCGCGTTGGTCATGGATCGGTGCGGCGCCTCGTCCGCCCTGGGCGAAGGCATGCCCAAGTGGCGAGCACCGCGGATCCGTGACCAACGCGCTGAAGGGTCCACCATCAGGCGACCTCCTTGACCACGGTGCCGTCGTGGACCTGCACCACCCGGTCGGCGGCGCGGACCACCGCCTGGTCGTGTGAGGAGACCAGCAGGCTGGTGCCCGCGGCGCGCAGCCCGGCGATCGCCTCCAGCAGGCGCTCGCCCGCCCGGTGGTCCAGTTCGGCGGTGGGCTCGTCGGCCACTACCAGCGCCGGGCCGCCGATCACCGCGGCGGCGAACGCCAGCCGCTGCTGCTCGCCGCCGGAGAGCTGCTCGGGCCGGAAGCCGGCGCGGTCGGCCAGGCCGAGCGCCTCCAGCAGCCGCTCCGGCTCGCCCGGCGCGACCCCGCCGCGCAGCCGGGCGGCCAGTTCCAGGTGGCCTCTGGCGTCGAGGTAGGGCAGCAGATTGTCGCCGGGCTGCTGGAAGACGTAGCCGACCAGGTGGCGGCGCACCCTCCGCCTCGCCCGGGAGCGCAGCCGCGAGACCTCCAGCACGCCGATCCTGACCGAGCCGGCGGTGGGCCGGTCGACGCAGGCGAGGATGCGCAGCAGCGACGACTTGCCCGCGCCGGAGGGCCCGACCACGGCGGTGAGCCGCCCGGCCGGGAAGTCCGCGTCGATGCCGTGCAGCGCCGTCACGGTCCCCACCGCGGTGCGGTACTGCTTGACCAGGCCGCGGCAGGAGACGCCCAGCTCACTCGGCAAGCCGCATCACCTCCGCCGCGTTGGTCCGGTCGGCCGAGCGCTGCGCCGTCCAGGCGGCCAGCCAGGCCGCCAGCAGCGCCGCCGCGCCGGTGGCCAGCAGGGCTGCCACCGGGGTGCGCAGCAGCGGCGACGGCGACACGTCCGGCAGGGCGTCCAGCCGCGGGTAGACCAGCCGCGCGGCCAGCAGTGACAGCGCCATGCCGAGCAGGCAGCCGCCGACCAGGGTGACGCCCACCTCGGCCAGCACCGAGCGGCGGTGGGCGGCGCGCGACAGCCCCATCCGGCGGACCAGCACGTAGGCGACCTTGCGGGCCCGCTGCCTGGCCTCCAGGTACAGCAGCAGGCCGCCGACGGTGATCAGCCCGGTGAGCACCCCGAACGACTGGAGGAACCCGAAGGTCCAGGAGATCGACAGGAAGCTGGTGGCGTCGAGCACCTGGTCGGCCACGGTGGCGATGCCGGTGGCGATGCCCGCCTGCCGCACGACGGCCTGCGCCTCCTCGAGCCGGCCGCGCGCCCACAGGCGGTACTCGGCCGCGCCGGCGAGGTTGCCGAGCGCGTGCCGGTCGACCACCAGCATGGCGTCGCCGTGGACGCTGCCGGGGAAGGTCCGCACGGTGCCGACGACCCGGTAGGGCACGCTGACCGAGCGGTCCCCCGGCTGGGTCACGAACGAGATCGATCCCTGGCCGGCGACGCCGCCGAGCGCCAGCGCCGGCACCACGCCGGCACCGCCGCGCGACCGCAGCGAGGCCAGCAGCGAGCCGAGCGGGCGGGAGGCGAAGCTCGAGTCCCAGAAGGCGGCGCGCTCGAAGGTCGCCCGGTCGATCGCCAGCACGTCGACCTGCCCGCCGCCGGCCTCCACCCGGTCCAGCCGCGCCACCGTGGTGGCGCGCAGCCCGGCCGGCGGCGCGACCTCGTCGGGCAGCGCCATCGAGACGTCGCTGCCGAGGAACACCCTGGCCTTGGCGTCCAGGGTGGAGCGCACCGACAGCGTCAGCGTGGCCGCGTAGACCAGCACGCCGATCGACAGCGCCGCCGCGGCGAGCAGCAGCAGCGCCAGCCGCGACGCGCTCGACAGCCGCCGCGCGGCCAGGTGGACCGCGTGCGGCCAGCGCTCCCCCGCCGTCCGCAGCCGCCGGGTGACCCGGCTGAGCAGCCGCACGCCGAGCCCCACCGTGCCGGTCAGGAACAGCAGCGGGAAGGCCAGCAGCAGCAGGTCGACGCGCGGCACGGTCACGCCGCTGGCCACCGGCGGGCGGTGGGTCTGGAGCCGCTGGAAGGCCAGCGCCGCCAGCGCCAGCGCCAGCAGCTCGAAGGGGATCCTGCCGAGCGCCCCGGAGCGCACGCCGATGCCGCGCTCGGTGAGCGCCCGGGCGCGCAGCGCGGCCACCAGGCCGAGCAGCAGCACCCCGACGAGCAGCGCGACCCCGACCCGCAGCAGGGCGGCGGGCGGCGCGGCGGCGTCCAGCAGCTCGCTCGGCCCAAATGTCCTGACCAGCAGGATCGCCAGGCCCCAGCCGGCCAGCGCGCCGGCGGCCGCCGGCAGGGCCATCTCCAGCGCGGCCTTGAGCGCGACCGCCGCCGGGCCGACGCCCTTGGCGGCGAGCATCGCGACTTCGCGCCGGCGGCGGTCGACCCAGTAGCTGCCGGCCGCGGCGACCAGCAGCAGCGCCACCGCCAGCCCGGCGCTGGAGACCGGCACGATCGCGCCGCGCACCGCCGCCACGATCCCGGCCGAGCGCTGCACCACGAACGGCAGCTCGCTGTGGAGCGTCAGGGTGCCCGGGTCGCCGAGGTGGAGCTGCCCGAGCGGCTGGAAGAGCGCGTCCGGACCCGAGGTCAGCGCCGCGCGCAGGCTCGGCAGGCCGCCGGCTGTCCGGCGGCTCTGCGGCAGCGAGAGGGCGCCACGCAGCGGCAGCTCCCAGGTGAACTGGAGCCGCGTCTCGCGGAGCTTGCCCTCCAGGTCCACCAGGGTGGCGTGGTCGGCCAGGACCGGCGGCGGCGGGATCTCGTTGCCGAGGCCGGCCGCGTAGATCAGCGAGCCGACCGGGCACCAGTAGTCCGTCTCGGGCAGGCGGTTGAGGTTCTGGTAGATGCCGGCCACCCGGGCGGTGACGGTCCGCCCGGCCTGGGAGAGCGCCACCGGCTCGCCGGCGCGGACCCCGGCGAAGGCGGCCGTCTCGCGCGGCAGCCAGACGCCACCGCCGCCGGCCGCCTGGAGCACCTGGATGTGACCGGCGAACCCCTCGCGGTGCAGCAGCCGGCCGTTGGCCGACCGGCCGGTGTCGCCGGGCCGGCTCACGGTCAACGGCGCGCCGAAGACGGTGAGCCGCGGCGCGCCCAGATGCGGGACGTCCGCGCCGGCGCGCCGCACCGCCTGGTCGCGTCGGGCCAGCAGGGTCGCCCCCTGGAGACGGTGCGCGCCGGGCGCGTCGGCGGGATCGGCGCGGCCGAACAGCGTGCCGGCCACGCTGGCCTGGAAGCCGACGGTCGCCGGGCAGCGCTGCGCGACCTGCTTGACGTTGGCGGCGCTGGCCACCGACGACTCGAACAGCGGATCAGCTGCGCTGGCGGCGCCGAGGATCAGGCCGGCGAACAGCACCGCCGCCAGCACCGCCGGCTGGCGGCGCAGCAGCAGCGGCGCGCGCAGCCATGGCGCGGTCGCCAGCACCCGCCAGGAGCCTCCCCGTGGCGGCGAGCCGCCCCGGGGCGCGCCGTCACCCCGATCGTCGCCAGCTTGGCCCAACCACGCCTCCGCTGCCTGCGCCCTCGCGGGCTCCCACCACCGGCGGCGGCCAGGCACGGTCCGCCTCCGGTCCATACCTTACATTCCCGCACAAGCGCGGTTCGGGGGGTTCGAGCTGCCGGAACGGCGGATCGTGTGGCAGGCCGCAGCGGTTCTCCTGTATGAACCACGGCATGACCCTCACGCCGCACCGCCAGGTGGCCCCGCCCGACCTTCGCCCCGGATTCGAGCGGTCGCAGCGCTCACCGTGAGCGCCCCGGCCGTCTGCTTCGTCTCCGCTCGGCTGGGAGAGCCGGACGGTGTCTCTGTTTCAGCCGCCGCGTGGATCGCGGCGTTCGAGCGGCTGGGGTTCGTGGTGCGGACCGTCGCCGGCGAGGGCGAGGCCGACTTCCTGGTGCCCGGGCTGGCGCTCGACGCCACCATCCCGCCGTGGCCGGCCGACCTCGACGCGGCCCTCAAGGACAGCGAGCTGGTGGTGGTCGAGAACCTCTGCTCGCTGCCGCTGAACCTGCCGGCCGCCAGGGCGGTCGCGGCCGCGCTGCGGGGCCGGCGGGCGATCCTGCACCACCACGACTTCCCCTGGCAGCGGGTGGGCTTCCAGGACCTCGGTCCCTGGCCGCCCGACGACCCCGCCTGGGTGCACGTGTGCATCAACGAGCTGAGCCGCCGGCAGCTCGCCGAGCGCGGCCTGGGGAGCGCCACCGTCTATAACGGCGTCCTGCCGGTCTCCCCCGGGAGCCGCGGGCGCGCCCGCCGGCGCCTCGGGCTTGCCCCCGAGCGGATCCTGCTGGTGCAGCCGACCCGCGCGATCGCCCGCAAGAACGTGCCGGCGGGCATCAAGCTCGCCGAGGCGCTCGGCGCGGTCTACTGGCTCACCGGTCCGGCCGAGGACGGCTACGGCCCGGAGCTGCGGCGGGTGCTGGCGGCGGCGAACTGCGAGGTCCACCACGGCATCCCCGAGGGGCTCGCGATCGCCGACGCCTACGAGGCGGCCGACGCGGTGGCGTTCCCGTCGACCTGGGAGGGGTTCGGCCTGCCGCTGATCGAGGCGGCCCTGTATCGCAAGCCGGTGGCGGTCGGCCGCTTCCCGATCGTCGAGGAGCTGGCCGCCTTCGGCTTCCGCTGGTTCTCCTCGAACGACCCGGGCCCGCTGCTGGCGTTCTTCGAGGACCCGGAGCCGTGGCTGCTGGAGCACAACCACGAGGTCGCGGAGCGGCACTTCTCGGTGGCGGCGCTGGCCGCCCGCCTGGCGGTCGTCATGGAGGAGGCGGGCCTGGGCGACCTGATCACCGCCCCGCCGCCGGGCGGCCGCGGCGCCTGAGCGGCGCTCTAGGCGCCCGTGGCGGCGGCCTGGGCGAGGCCCTCGAGGTCGACGGCCTTGGAGTCCACGGTCTTGCGCAGCAGCTCGGTGAGGCGCTCGAGCGACATGGCGCCGAGTTTCTCGCCGGTGCGCAGGCGCGGGGTGACCTGCTTCTGGTCGACCTCGCGCTGGCCCAGCACGAGCATCACCGGGACCTTCTCGAGCTGCGCCTTGCGGATCTTGGCGGACAGCGCCGCGTCCTCGTGGTCGACCTCGACCCGCAGGCCGGCCGAGTGGAGCTGGCTGGCGACCTCCTCGGCGTAGTCGCTCTGCTCCAACCGCACCGGGATCGCCCTGACCTGCACCGGCGACAGCCACAACGGGAACGCGCCGGCGAAGTGCTCGATCAGGATGCCGAGGAACCGCTCGAGCGTGCCGTAGATCACCCGGTGGATCACCACCGGGGTCTTCCTCTGCCCGTCGCTGTCGGTGTAGGTGCAGTTGAACCGGCGCGGCAGGTTGAAGTCGAGCTGGATGGTGCCCATCTGCCACTGCCGCCCGAGCGCGTCGTACATCACGATGTCGATCTTGGGCCCGTAGAAGGCGCCGTCGCCCTCCTCGATGGTGTAGCGGCCGGCGCCGACCCGCTCGTCGAGGATCGTCTTGAGGGTGCGCTCGGCCCGGTCCCAGGTCTCGAGGTCGCCGATGTAGTCGTCCGGCCGGGTGCCGAGCCGCAGCTCGTAGCGCAGCCCGAAGATGGAGTAGTAGAAGTCGCAGATCTCGAAGATGCGCGCGTACTCGTCGCCGATCTGGTCCGGGGTGACGAAGATGTGGGCGTCGTCCTGCTGCATGCGGCGCACGCGCAGCAGGCCGTGCAAGGTCCCCGAGCGCTCGTAGCGGTGCAGGATGTCGCAGTCCGACAGCCGCAGCGGCAGGTCCCGGTAGCTGCGCGCCTTGAGGTTGTAGACCACGTGCGCGTTGGGGCAGTTCATCGGCTTGAGCGCGTAGGTGGTGTGCTCGTCCACCGGGATGATGAACATGTTGTCCTTGTAGTGGTCCCAGTGGCCGGAGGTCTCCCAGAGCGACTTGTCGTTCACCAGCGGGGAGGAGATCTCCTGGTAGCCGCGCTCCTCGTGGTCCTTGCGCCAGAAGTCGAGCAGCTGGTTGAGGATCTTCACGCCCTTGGGCAGCCAGTACGGCATGCCGGGCGCGGTCGGGTCGAGGTGGAACAGCTCCAGCTCGCGGCCCAGCTTGCGGTGGTCGCGCCGCTCCGCCTCCTCGCGCCGCCAGAGGAACTGGGCGAGGTCCTCCGGGGTCTTCCAGACGGTGCCGTAGATGCGCTGCAGCATCGGCCGGCGCTCGTCGCCGCGCCAGTAGGCGCCGGCGACGGTCAGCAGCTTGAGCGCGGCCGGGTCGACGTCGCTGGTCCGCTCCACGTGCGGACCGCGGCACAGGTCGACGAAGCCGTCGTGCTGGTAGACGGTCAGCGCGGTCGCCTCGTGCTCGGGCAGCGGCTCGCCGTTGTCGTCGACGTTGCCGGCCTCGATGCCCTCGATCAGCTCGAGCTTGAAGGGCTCGTCGGCGAACAGCCGCCTGGCCTCGTCGGCAGCCAGCTCGCGCAGCTCGAAGGGGTAGCCGCCGGCGATGATCTCGCGCATGCGCTGCTCGATCCAGCCGAGGTCGTCCTCGCGCAGCGTGCGCGGCAGCAGGAAGTCGTAGTAGAACCCGTCGGCCGTGGCCGGCCCCACCCCGAGGCTGACCTGACCGTCCTCCTGCTGGAACCGCTCGCGGACGGCTTGCGCCATGATGTGCGCCGAGCTGTGCCGAAGCCGGTGCAGGCGGTCGGCATGCTCGTTGGACTCCACGGTCGCCACCCGCGCGTGCTCACCTCGCGCCATTGGCTGGATCCCATCCCCTGACTGCTGTCGTTCCGTACTGGCGAGCACCTTACCCCAACGTCGGCACGGCCGCCGCCGAGTTTCCACGGGCCTGTCCGGGCAGGGTGGTAGCGTGCCGCGCATGGCTGCCGACGAGCTGCTCGAGGGCGCGGACGGGAGGCTGCGCTGCCCCTGGGCGGGCAGCCAGCCCGACTACCTCGCCTACCACGACCAGGAGTGGGGCCGGCCCGTCCACGACGAGGTGCGCCTGTTCGAGAAGCTCTGCCTGGAGGGCTTTCAGGCCGGCCTGTCCTGGTACACCATTCTGCGCAAGCGCGAGGACTTCCGCCGCGCCTTCGCCGGGTTCGAGCCGGCCCGCGTGGCCGCCTTCGGCGAGGCGGACGTGGCCCGCCTGCTCCAGGACGCCTCGATCGTGCGCAGCCGCCGCAAGATCGAGTCGACCATCGCCAACGCGCGCGCGACGCTGGCGCTGGAGGACACCACCCTGGAGCGCCTGCTGTGGGGCTACGCGCCGGCGGCGCGGCCAGCGCCACGCAGCCGCGCCGAGGTGCCGGCCGTCACGCCCGAGTCGGCAGCGCTGGCGGCCGACCTCAAGCGGCGCGGCTTCCGCATGGTCGGCGCCACCACCGTCTACGCGATGATGCAGGCCTGTGGGCTGGTCGACGACCACCTGGCCGGCTGCTTCGTGCGCGGCGAGGTCGGCTCCGGCACCGGCCGCCGCGCTGGCTGAGCTGGCCGCTCACTCCGGCCAGGGGACCTGCGCCGAGCGGTGGTAGTTGATCGACATCGCCGCCCAGCGCGGCCCCTGCGCGGCCAGGCGGTGGCGGAAGCCTTGCCAGTCGCGCGCCGACCCCGGCGACCAGCCCACCTCGGCGACCGCCGGCAGCCTCGGGAAGGCCATGAACTCGACGTCGTCGATGGTCTCCAGCGTCTCGCTCCAGAGCTGCGCCTCGACCCCCAGCACGCGCTGCCGGTCCACCCCGTCGAGCAGCGTGGCGGGGTCCCAGTCGTAGGCGTCGCGCACCTCGACGTGCCCGGCCCACTGGAGCCCCAGCCTGGTGCCCGAGTCGTACTTCATGTCGAGGTAGACCCTGGAGGCTGGCGAGAGCACCAGCCCGTTGCCGGCCCGCGCCGCCGCGCGCACCCCGTCGGCCGACGAGCGCACGTCCCAGTACTGCACCACCGAGGTGGGCTCCAGCTTGGCTTTGGCGGTCTCCTGCCAGCCGATGGCGCGCTTGCCGTGGGCCCGCACGATGCGCTGCACCCGCTCGACGAACGCGCGGTAGCGGTCGTCGGGGACGGTGTTGGCCTCGTCGCCGCCGATGTGCAGCCAGGGGCCGGGGGTCAGCGCGGCCAGCTCGCCGATGACGTCGTCGAGGAAGCGCCAGGTCGCCGGCTTGTCGATGCACAGCGAGGTGAAGCCGACCTCGGTGCCGGTGTAGAGCGGCGGCGCCTGGCCGTCGCAGTTCAGCTCCGGATAGGAGCTGAGCGCCGCGCCGACGTGGCCGGGCATGTCGATCTCTGGCACCACGGTGATGTAGCGGTCCTGGGCATAGCTGACGATCCGCTGGTAGTCGCGCTTGCTGTACCAGCCGCCGCGGCCGCCGCCGACCTCGCTTCCGCCGCCGTGGCGGGTGAGGTTGGGCCAGCCGTCGACGGCGATGCGCCAGCCCTGGTCGTCGGTCAGGTGCAGGTGCAGCACGTTCAGCTTGTAGAGCGCCATCAGGTCGATGTAGCGCTCGACCTGGTCGACGCCGAAGAAGTGCCGGGCCACGTCGAGCGCCGCGCCGCGCCAGGCGTACCGCGGGTGGTCGCTGATGCGCACCGCTGGGACCCGCCACGGGCCGCGCTGCACGCTGCCGGCGTCGATCGCGCCGGGTAGCAGCTGGCGGAGGGTCTGGGTGCCGCGGAACAGGCCCTCGGCGGCCTTGGACGTCACCACCACCGCGCGGTCGCCGACCTCCAGCGTGTAGCCCTCGTCGCCGAGCCCGCCGGTCCCGGTGATCCGCAGCACGATGCCGTCCCGGTCGTCCGCCCCTGCGCTGGCGACCGGCAGCGGGAAGCCGGTCGACCGCCGCAGCTCGGCCGCGAGCGTGGTGGCGACGTGGATGCCCGCCGCCGAGCCGGGCGGGACCAGGATGCGGGTGCCGCGGTCCAGGGTGAAGCCCGGGCCGCCGGTCCCGTGCACGGAGACCGGCTCAGGGATGACGCTCAGGTCCTTGGGTGGCTGCATGGTCGCCTCCGGCCTGGTGGTCCGCGGGACGGCGGTGGTCGCGGGAGGCGGCCGGCTGGTGCTTGGGGCCACGGCGGAGCCGGCGCCGCGAGAGCCGCCGGTGCAGGCCCCCAGCGCCGCCAGCGCGAGCGCGCAGGCGAGCACCGGCAGCGCCCCGCGCCTCCGGCGATCCCGCACCCGCCCCGGCGCCCCTGGCCGCCGGGAGGACTCCCGTGTTCGCACCGCACCCCACCTTACCATAGTGGCCTAGTCCACTGATCGGTCGTCACCGGGCCGCACGGTAGCGGACCGCGCGGTGGGACGCCGGGACACCCCAGTCGTCACTGCCGACAACCTTGGGGTAGATAGTGCACTCGTAGAGGAGTGTTAGGTACGTCAGGTACAACTTGATCGCCGGCTCTTTGCCAATTTATAGTTCCCCTCGCCAAAAGTACCTTCTGTGAGGAGGTTCGCGTTGCAAAGCGCCGGACGCCGATCCTTGCTCCTTCTCTCCACTGCGCTGCTCGTCCTGTTCGCCCTGGCCGGGCCGGTCGGCGCGCAGCCAAGTGGTGGAGCCTCCTCGACCTGGGTCACCACACGGGACGCCTGCGGCAGCGTCAGGCCCGGGTTCGCACGGTGCTTCGCCAAGGTGGTCACCACCACCGCGGCGGGCACGGTGTCGCCGCTGGCAACCACGCCGATCGGCTACACCCCGGCGGACCTGCGGAGCGCCTACAAGCTCTCCACCGCCGGCGGGGCTGGCCAGACGATCGCGATCGTCGACGCCTTCGACGACCCCAACGCCGAGTCGGACCTCAACCGGTACCGGGCGCAGTTCGGCATCCCGGCCTGCACCACGGCCAACGGGTGCTTCCGCAAGGTCAACCAGAACGGCGGCACCACCCCACCGCCGTCCGACGTCGGCTGGGCCGAGAAGATCTCGCTCGACGTCGACATGGTCTCGGCGATCTGTCCCAACTGCCACATCCTGCTGGTCGAGGCGACCTCGAATTCGCTCGCCAACCTCGCCGCGGCGGTCAACCGGGGGGCGACGCTCGGCGCCCAGGCGATCAGCAACTCCTACGGCGGCAGCGAGACCGGCACCGCCACCATCGAGGCCAGCTACAACCACCCGGGCCACGCGCTCACCGCCAGCTCCGGCGACTCCGGCTTCGGGGTCGAGTTCCCCGCCTCGTCGCCGCACGTGACCGCCGTCGGCGGCACCACCCTGAGCCGCTCCACCAACGCCCGCGGCTGGACCGAGTCGGCCTGGTCGGGCGCTGGCAGCGGCTGCTCGCGGGTGTACGCCAAGCCGAGCTGGCAGCACGATACCGGCTGCGCCCGGCGGACCGTCGCCGACGTCAGCGCGGTCGCCAACCCGAGCACCGGCGTGGCCGTGTTCGACACCTTCGGCGTCACCGGCGGCCCCTGGTTCCAGTTCGGCGGCACCAGCGTCTCGGCACCGATCATCGCCTCGGTGTACGGCCTCGCCGGCAACGGCGCGACCGTCAACTACGGCTCCTTCCCCTACAGCCACACCGCCTCGCTGTTCGACGTGGTCGGCGGCAGCAACAGCAACCGCAGGTGCAACCCCACCTACCTGTGCACCGCGGTGGCCGGCTACGACGGCCCCACCGGCCTCGGCACCCCGAACGGCACCGGCGCCTTCTAGCCGCGTCCGTCCACGGACCGTCCGCCGCGGCGGCAGAGGCCCCCGGGTCGACCCCGGGGGCCTCGCCGTTGACCAGCGGTCAGCCGAGCGCGTCGGCCAGCCGGTCCACCTGCCCGAGCCCGGCGAAGGCCGGGTCGAGGTACAGCTCGGTGCAGCCGACGTCCTGGAAGGCCCGCACCGCGTCCTTGACCGCCTGCTCGCTGGTGAGCATGCCGTCGACCACCATCTGGGCGTACTCGCCGAGGAAGCCGTAGTAGTGGCGCAGGTTCTCGGCGCCCCGCGCGGCGGCCTCGTCGCCGAGCGCGAAGTAGGCCAGCGCGCCGAAGCGGGGCTCGCCGTCGCGCCCGCCGTCCTTCCAGGCTGCCCGGATCCGCTCGTACATCGGCGCCGCCATCGCCGGCGGCCCGCCGCCGGCGATCCAACCCTCGCCCCAGCGCACGGTCCGCTCGACCGCCTTGTCGGCGTTGCCGCCGAGCATCACCGGCACGCGACCGCCGGGCACCGGCGGGACGACCGGCTCCGGCGAGCCGTCGATCCGCTCACCCGCCCAGGCCTGGTGCAGCAGCTCGAGCTCGGCGTCGAAGTCGTGGCCGCGGGTGTGGAACGGCCGCTGCGACAGCTCGAAGTCGTCGGCCCGGCCGCCGACGCCCAGCCCCAGCGTCAACCGCCCGCCCGAGATGGCAGCCAGCGCGGCGCTGTTGCGGGCCAGCAGCACCGGCGGGTACGCGGGGCCGAGCAGGATGGCCGTCACCAGGCGGATCCGCTCGGTGACCGCGGCTGCCGCGGTGAGCGAGGTGAGCGAGTCGTACGAGGGATAGGCGAGGCGGTCGATCGTCGAGAGGGCGAAGAAGCCCCGCTCCTCCGCCCGGCGTGCCCAGTCCCGGAACACCTCGCCGGACGCGCCAAGCACCGCGTTCGGCAGGCCGATCCCAACCTCCATGAATGACTCCTCCACCGGTCGACTGCCAGGGACCTCCCCACCCTACCCGCGGGACGATGCCGGCCAACGTCGCGGATCGGAAGGCCCCGGCCGCCCGGAGCGCCGGTGGCGGCGACTCGAAGTGCGCGTTCCCTCGGCCGCCGGGTGGTGGCGGCTACTCGAAGCGGTAGTCGAGGCGGTACCGCACCTCGGACTGGTCGGTGGCGTCGTAGCCGCCTTCGCCGCGCAGGCCGGCGAGGTCGCCGGTGCCCGAGCCGGGTACGACCGTCCACTTCGTCCTGGCCACGCCGTCCTGGAAGGTCCCCTCGCCGCGCAGCACGAAGCTGCCGGAGCGCCCGGCGAGGCTGCCGACGATCCGCTCGTAGCCGTGGTACTCGGCGCCGCCGACATAGGCCATCACCGACTGCGAGGTGCCCTCGCCCTCGATGTCGCCCGAGTAGGTCGCGACGACCTTGGCGGCGGTGAGCTTTGGCGCGTCCTCGTGCTCGGCGAAGGGGCCCTCGTCCCAGCTGGCGATCTTGAAGCTGCCGGTGGCGTGCCTGCTGTCAGCCATGTTCGACCATGCCTCCATGGCCGTCGGACCGCTGTCGGCCCGGACGGCTATCGTGTTCTCGCCCGGTTTGGGCGACCGCCAGGCCATTGTCGGAAGCCGGCGCCGCCTGGTCTTGTAGATACGCGACAGGAGCGCGAGCGCGGATGGACGCGAGCACGTGGCCGGCACCGCGCGGGGTGCTCGACCCGCGCTCCGGCGAGCGCCGCTTCGACCTGGAGATCCTCTGCCCGGACGAGCAGCTCGCCGAGCTGGTCGAGCACTGCTGGCTGGTGAGCTGGGACCTGCGCGGCCGCGACCCCTATAGCCAGCACGTGCTCCCCCACCCGTCGGTGCACCTGGTGGTCGAGCCCGACCGGGCCGAGGTGGTCGGGGTCACCACCGGCAGGTTCACCCGCGTCCTCGAGGGCAAGGGCCGCGTGTTCGGCATCAAGTTCCGGCCGGCGGGCTTCCACCCGTTCCTGGAGTCGCCGGTCTCGGCGCTGACCGACCGGACGGTGCCGATCGCCGAGGTCTTCGGCGCCGCCGGCGAGGCCCTCGCCGAGCGGGTCCGCGGCCTGGAGACCCCGGCGGACCTGGTCGAGGCGGCCCAGGCGTTCGTGCGCGCCCGCCGGCCCGTGGCGGACCCGCGCGTGCCGCTGGTCAACCAGGTGGTCGCCGAGATCATGGAGGACCGCGCGATCACCCGGGTCGACCAGGTGGTCGAGCGGACCGGCGTCGGCACGCGCCGGCTCCAGCGCCTGTTCGCCGACTACGTCGGCGTCAGCCCCAAGTGGGTGGTGCAGCGCTACCGCCTCCACGAGGCGGCCGAGCGGCTGGCGGCCGACGAGGAACTCGACCTGGCCACGCTCGCCGTCGAGCTGGGCTACTTCGACCAGGCCCACTTCGCCAGGGACTTCAAGGCGATCGTCGGCAGCCCGCCGAACCGCTACGCCCGCACCGTCGCCCGCGAGGACTGAGAGTCGCCGCCGCAACCGGCTGGCGACGCAGCTGATGGAGAGATTCCCGTGACACAGAACCGAGAAGCCACCTCCGGGCAGGGCGTCGACCTGGAGGCGCTGAGCGACCTCTGTACGCCGTGGTGCATCCGCGTGGCCGCCACCCTGCGGATCGCCGACCACATCGCCGGCGGTGTCGACCGCGTCGAACAGCTCGCGCGGGTCACCGGCAGCGACCCCGAGGCGCTGCACAACCTGCTCGGCCACCTGGTCGGCAAGGGCGTCTTCGAGGAGCCGGAGCCCGGCCGCTTCGCGCTCAACCAGGCGGGCCGCGGGCTGCTCGGCAGCGCCAAGTTCCTCGGCCTCGACGGCATCGGCGGCCGCATGGCCCATGCCTGGAGCACCCTGCCGACCTACGTGCGGACCGGCAGGCCCGGCTACGCCGAGGTCTTCGGGCTGCCCTTCTGGGAGGACCTGGCCGTCCATCCCGAGGTCGCCGCCAGCTTCGACGACCTCATGGGACCCGCCGGCCACGGCAGGCCCGACGCCGAGATCCCCATCAGCGGCGGCTGGGGCGCCGTCCGGACGGTGGTCGACGTCGGCGGCGGCACCGGCGCCTTCCTCGCTGAGATCCTGCGCGCCCACCCCCACCTGCGCGGCACCCTGCTGGACCACCCCGGCACCGTGGCCCGCTCCGCCGAGGTGTTCGAGGCCGCCGGCGTCGCCGACCGGGTCACCACCGCCGGCCAGAGCTTCTTCGACCCGCTGCCCGCCGGCGCCGATCTCTATCTCTTAAAGAAGGTCCTCAACGACTGGCCCGACCGCGAGACCATCGAGATCCTGCGCCGCTGCGCCGAGGCCGCCCGCCCCAACGGCCGGGTGGTCGTCCTCGGCGGCGTAGCTCCCGAAGGCGCCCCCAGGCGCCTGGTCATCGAGATGATCCTGGTTGGCGGCAGGACCAACACGCTCCCCGAGTTCGACCAGCTCGCCCGCGGCGCCGGCCTCGAGATCACCGCCGTCGAACCTCAGCGGGACGGCGGCCTGGTCGTCGAGTGCCGCCCCACCTGATCCACGCGCCGCCCGCACTGCTTGAGATCAGAGATTGCGGTTGTTATAAACAACTAGAGCCGCGCTGACGAGATTGGGAGGACGGACCATGGTCCAGAAGGAGCCGGTGGCCGAGTCGATCGATCGCTACGGCGCCGAGGTGATCCCGTGGAGCAGGGCGCGGGAGCAGTTGGACGCGGGCGTGCCGCAGCCTGGCCACACCCACTGGCTCGCGACCGTGCGGCCCGACGGCCGGCCGCACGTCGCCGGCGTGGGAGTGTTGTGGATCGACGGCGAGTTCTACTTCACCGCCGGCCCTGGCACCCGCAAGGCCAGGAACATCGCCGCCAACCCGGAGGTGGTCGTCAACGTCTCCCTGACCGGCCTCGACCTGGTCGTCGAGGGTCGTGCGAGCAAGGTGACCGACCAGGCCACCCTCGAGCGCGTCGCCGCGGACTACAACGCCACTGGCTGGCCGGCCAGGGTCGAGGGCGCCGCCCTGACCGCCGAGTACAGCGCCCCGAGCGCCGGCCCGCCGCCCTGGGAGGTCTACGCCGTCACCCCGGTGCGCGCCTTCGGCGTCGCCACGGCCGAGCCGTACGGCGCCACCCGCTGGAGCTTCCCCGCCTGACACCAGTCGGCGCCCGACCCCGCCGATCTCGCCCGAGCCAGCGGAGACGCCGGCCGGCGCCGCGTTGTGCTCGGATCACGCGGTCAGGGAGCAGCGGGCGTCCAGCGCCCGGCGCGCTGGGCGCCTGGCGTCGCTCGACCGGCCGGTGGTCCGGCGGATGGTCAACTCGACGAGCCGGAGCGGATTCGCAAGGGCAGGCGGGACGATCCCCTGCACCTCCCCAGCGTGCAATCGACGACTTCCATCCCCACTGGAGGCGCCAACAGGAACTCAGTTGTCGCAGGCCGCGCGACGGCACCAACGATTCCATTCGTTCAACGCCACTCTTGAGGTAGCAATGCAGCAGGCGGAGAGTCGGTTGGCTGCGCAGACGCCTCGGCTCGGCACGGCGGGCGCCACGACCCGCGACGCCCTCCAGTCGGAACGAGACGGCCCTCGCGTCGACCCCACCCGGAGTGATCCAAGGGACGCCATTGACGACCCGGCCTCGCCATAGAGCAAGACACGACGTGCCGGCCTTGCGATTGGGAGTCTCCAGGTCGCAGCCGTCCTGGTGACAGACCTGGTGGTGCTCGTGGGGATGCCCGGCCGACGGTGGGATGGGCACGATCCAGGCCATGTAGGATGCTCCGTGTCGCAGATGGCCTCATGACTGGTGACCGCACTCCACATGAGTTCCTTCCTCATGGGTTCCGCATGGGTCGGCTCGAGAGAAACGTCGCTACCATCGCATGGAGGCTCACTGAGAGGCTCGCTGCCGGCAACAACGATCGATACGGGCGTGTAGCTCAGGTGGTCAGAGCGCGTCGCTTACAACGACGAGGTCACAGGTTCGAGCCCTGTCACGCCCACTCCGCCCCGCTTGACCAGCGCACTTGTCGATCAGGCCGGCCTCATCGGCCAATACCTTTGCCGCTGATGGTGAAACACCTCATGCACAGCGGACGGAGAGCGCGTCACTGCCCTGCTGTCCTCGGATGATTTCGGGTCGAGGCTACTGCGAGCGGTCGAAGGTTGGTGTTGGCGGCAGCGTGGTGGCGGTGTCCGGTGTCTTGCGGCTCGATACCATCACGGCCGGAGGTCATCTACGTGGCGATGAGGTTGAGCATGTTCGTCCGGCCGGCGCTTCTCGGCTAGAGCCGTCGAAAGGACGACGATGACCACGCACGAAGGGACCACCGCCGTGGCCGCGCACGGGGCCCCTGCCCTGCTTGTCGTGGACGCCGGCGCGCAGGCGCGCGCGGCGACCGGGTCGGCGCTGGCCCGCCGTTTTGGGTCCGACTACCAGGTGCTGACCGCCGACGCCCCCCAGGCCGGTCTGGACATCCTGCAGAGCCTGGCGGACCGCGGCGGTCGAGTGGCGCTGGTGGCGGCGGATCTGCACCTGCCCGGCATGGACGGCGTGGAGTTCCTCGAGCGGGCGCACCTGCTGCACCGGGACGCCAGCCGCGTGCTGCTGATGGCGATGGACCGCTACCACACCCGCATTCCCTTCAGCGAACTGGCAACGCTGCAGCAGGCGACCGCGCTTGGCCGGATCGACTTCTTCCTGGTGAAGGGATGGGTCACCCCCGAGGAGTGGCTGTACCCGCAGGTGCAGGAGGCGCTCAGCGCCTGGACGATGGCCAACCGGCCAACCCATGTGGTCTACCGCATCGTCGGCGAGCAATGGTCGCCGCGCAGCCATGCCCTGCGGGACCTGTTGACCCGCAGTAGCGTCCCCTTCGAGTTCCACCCGGTGGATTCCGAACGCGGACGGCAGCTGATCCGCGACTTCGGGATCGCCCTGCAGCGACTTCCCGCCCTCGTCCTCCACGACGGCTCGGTCCTGCACGATCCCGGAGACGCCGAGGTCGCGGCCGCCCACGGGATCACCACCAGGCCCTCGTCCGGGGCCTACGACCTTGCCATCCTCGGCGCCGGACCAGCGGGCCTGGCGGCCGCCGTCAATGGCGCCTCCGAGGGCCTGCGCACCCTGGTCGTCGAGCCCTGGTCGATCGGCGGGCAGGCCGGCAGCAGCTCGATGATTCGCAACTACCTGGGCTTTCCTCGGGGCATCAGCGGTGCCGGGCTGGCGCACCGTGCCTGGGAGCAGGCCGTGCTGTTCGGCACCGAGTTCGCGTTCACACAGCGCGCGGTCGCGCTGTGACCACGCGGCGACCAGCGGCCTGGCCTTGATCGAACCGGGCATCGGTGCCGGAGACGGGTGACTCGCTGAGCTGACCTGTCAGGACCGTCGGCCGCTTCAACGCACTCGACAGGCGATCGTTACCGACTCGTTCCACGCAGGTGTCCCGCTATCGGCAGGGTGAGCGGTGTCACGCCGCGGACCCAGGAGCAAAGTGCGCCAGAGACGACGGCAGGGTGGCTTTGCCGCGCTTGAACCTCCCGGGTGCTACCCGGCCAACTGCGCGTGCGGACGGCTCCGCCGCTGTCAATCCACCTGGCTCCAAGCCACTGGAATCGAGCGCGACATGGTCGAGCATGGCCCGTGTGAGCGCCCGAGCCGCGGGACGGCCCGCACCTCACCGGTCGATGCCGAGGATCTTCCGCACGGGCTCCGCGGCGAGCAGCAGCTGCTGCCGCTCCGGTGCGAGCGCCTCTGCGAACGAGCCGATGGTGGCCTGGGCGGTCCGGTAGGCGGCCGCGGCACCGTCGTCGTCACCCGCCGAGTACGAGGCGGCGCCCAGTTCCGCGGCGGCGCGCCAGAGCGACGGCGGATGCCTGAGCCGCTCGGCGCCGGCGAGCGCACGCCGCAGCTCGGCGACCGCCTCGCCGGGCTTGCCCATGGCCAGCAGCGCCGCGCCGAGGACCGTGCGAGAGGCGATCTCGTACTTCAGGCGCCCGACCCGCCTGGCGTGGGCGATCGAGGCCACGGCGGCCTCGGCGGCCGCCTGAGGCCGGCCAAGCCCGAGGGCGATCTCCGCCCGGGCCTCGGCCAGCCGGCCGATCATCAGCCACTGGTGCCAGCCCTTCATCGCCTCGGCCTGCTCGCGCAGGCCTGGCCAGGCGCGCTCGGCAGCGCCGAACCTACCCTCCATGAGATCGAGGAAGAGCAGGTCAATTGCTGCCTGCACCCGAGGAGGCGGGAAGGCGGCCAGTTCAGCCAGCTCGGCCGCCTCGGCGTTCAGGCGGCGCGCCTCCCCTGTGTCATACAGCTCGCGAAGGGCACCCGCCCACATGCTCACCACCCTGGCCGTGAACCGCGGCGCCAGCTCCAGCTCCTTGCCGGAGGCGACGACCTGCTCATACAGGCGCAGCGCCTCCTCGTGGCGTCCGAGGCCGACCAGGCCCAGGCCGTAATGGCTGGCCGCCAGCAGCACACCGTCCACGTAGCGGACCGCGGTGCCAAGCTCGTAGCCGCGCCGACCATACTCGACGGCGCCCTCGTAGTCGCCGGTCCAGGAGTGGTAGGCGCCCATGAGGCCGAGGAGCATCGCCAGCTCGGCCTGGTAGGCGCCTGGTTTCCACGCGGTCAGCGCCTGCTTGGCCTCGGCGATGCCGTCGAAGGTGCGGGTCTCGATGGTCGACAAGGTAAAGCCGAGCTGCCCCATGGCCCGAGCCAGGAGCGCCTCGTCGTCGAGGCCGCCGGTGATCTCCACGGCCCGCTGGGCCAGCTCGCGGGCCCGGCCCGTGTCCATCATCCAGAACCTTGCCCGCGAGCAGGCCAGCAGCGCCTCGGCCAGGTCGTGCCCGGCTAGCTCCGGAAGGAGTCCGGTCAGCTCGCTCGCGGCCGTCGGTAGGTCGCCGCCATCGACCAGGGCCATGCCCCTCCGCAGGCGCAGCTCGCGCCGGCGCCCGACCTCCTCCTCGCCGATCAGTTCCAGGGCCTGTCCGTAGAGCGCCGCCGCCTCCCGCTTCGCCCAGGCCCGCTCGGCGTCCTCGGCTGCGGTGAGCAGCCAACGCACGGCTCGGACCGGGTCGCCGGCCTGGCGCCAGTGGTAGGCGAGCAGCGACGCGGTCATCCCGGCCCGGTCGGCCGTGGCGGCCTCGAGCAGGCGCGCCACTGCTGCGTGGCAATCCCGGCGGACCGCCTTGGGCAGGGTGGCGTAGGCGGTGTCGCGGATCAGGACGTGTCGGAAGGCGAACTGCTCATCGCCCTCCACCAGCGAGGATGGCTGGCGGCAAATGAAGCCGCGGGCATCGAGCAGGTCGAGCGCCTCGGCCAGCTCGCCATCTCCACCGAGCTGCTCGAGCGGCCGCCGCCAGAAGATCCGCCCGATCACGGCCGCGTTCATCAGCGTCGACCGCGCGACCGGGGGCAGGCCGTCCAGGCGGGCGGCGATGAGCGCCTTGATCGTGTGGGGCGGCTCCTCCTCGCTCGCGGTCCGCTCGGCCACCGAAGCCGCCAGCTCCTCGAGGAACAGAGGGTTACCGCCGGCCCGCTCGACGAGCTGGTCGACGCCGACCGGGGGATGGCCGAGGCGGTCGAGCATCCTGGCCGCCAGGGCGAGAGCATCAGCCTCGGTGAGCGCATCCAACGACAGCGCGAGGTGCGCATCGAGCCCCTTGCCCCAGCTGGGCCGGGCGTCGAGCAGCTCCGGCCGGGCGAGCGCGAGCAGCAGGACGGGCTGCCCGCGGATGCGCGAGGCCAGCACCTCGAGCAGGTCGAGCAGGCTCGGGTCGGCCCAGTGCAGGTCCTCGAAGACCAGCGCGGTCGGGCGCTCCGCGGCCAGTGCCTCCACGAACTGGCGGGCCGAGTACACCAGCACCGGCCGGTCGGGAACGGCGCCCTCGGCGTCCAGGCCTGACAGGACGGCGAGATGGGCGACGATATCGTCGGCGACCCTGCCGGTCAGCAGCGTGCGGACGGTGCGGGCGAGCTTCTCCTTGGCCTCGGGGATCGGGTCGGTCTCGTAAATGCCGGCAAGCGTCTTGAGCTGCCGGGCGAACACTCCGTAGCCGGTGCGCTCCCCGTACGACAGGGAGCGGCCGACCAGGACTCGCCCCCCGCTTGCCTCGATGTGGGCCAGGAACTCGCGACCCAACCGCGACTTGCCGATCCCCGGCGGCCCCAGCACCGTGATCAGGTGCGGGCGGCGCTCGACGACCACCCGGTCCCATATCCGGTCGAGAAGCTCCAGCTCGGCGTCCCGTCCGAGCATCGGGGTGTCGGAGAGTGGGCGACGGGTGGGGATCGGCGCCGCATCCATGGCGAGCCAGGCGGAGACGGGCGCTTGCCGCCCCTTGAGCTCAAGCAGCCCGATCGCCTCGTAGCGGACGGCGCCGCGGGTGGCCAGGTACGTCGCTTCGCCGACGAGCACGCCAGCCTCGGGCGCGGCGGCCTGTAGGCGGGCCCCCGTGTTGGCGACATCCCCGGTGACCGTGAACTGCCGCGCGTCGCCCGTGCCGAGGGGTGCGAACAGCATCTCGCCGCTGTTGATCCCGACGCGCAGCCGCAGCTCGCCGAAGTCGGCTGCGTGCTCGGTCATGGACCGCTGCATCTCGAACGCTGCGCGCACGGCCCGCTCGGCGTCGTCCTCGTGGGCGACCGGCGCGCCGAAGACCGCCATGACCTCGTCGCCGATGACCCTGGCCACGAAGCCACCGAACCGGTCGACGATCCGGCCCAGTTCGCCCAGGCACCGGTCCACCACCGCACGGACGTCCTCGGGGTCGCGCCGCTCGGAGAAACCTGTGAACCCGGAGAGATCGGCGAACAGCACGGTGGCCCAGCGCCGTTCCTCGGCCAGTTGGCGCGCCTGCGGTTCGGTACGGGCCAGCGTCGCACCGCAGGTGCCGCAGAACCGGAAGGCGGCCGGGTTGCGCCGCCCGCACGACAGGCAGGGACGGGCGAGAGGCTCGCCGCACGACCCGCAGAATCGCTGGGTGGCCTCTGTGGGCTCCCCGCACCGGGGGCAAGAGGCTGGCACCGCCGGGTACGCTCCTTCTCGCGGCCATCCAGTCTATCGGCGAGACAATGGGCGTGGAAGGCTGGGAGGCGATGTACGTGACCGAGCGGAACGCTCTTGGCGGCCGGCATGGCTTCCTGAGCCTACTGGCCGACCCGGAGATCGGCGACTTGGCCGAGGCCGGGCGAATCAGGCGATACCGTCGCGGCGCGACCCTGCTCGCCGAGGGCTCCTGGTCCGGACTGGTCATCGTGCTGCACAGCGGTCGGGTCAAGGTGTCGTCGGTCACCGAACGCGGGGACGAGGTTCTGCTCGCCGTCCGAAGCCCCGGCGACCTGCTTGGGGAGTTCTCGGCCCTCGACGGGGAGCCCTGCTCGGCCACGGTAACAGCCCTCGATCCGGTCGAGGCCCTGGTCGTCGGCGCGGCCGAGTTCCGGGTCTTCCTGGAGGCGCATCCTGCGGTGACGCTGCACCTGCTTGAGCTGCTCACCCGCCGGTTGCGCGACGCTGACCGCAAGCGGGTGGAGTTCGGCGCCGCCGACACAACCGGACGTGTCAGCAGCCGTCTCGTCGAGCTCGCCGACCGGTTCGGCCAGCCGACCCAGCACGGGGTGCGAATTTCTGTCCCCCTCACCCAAGAGGAGCTGGCCGGCTGGGTCGGGTCGTCGCGGGAGGCGGTGTCCAAGGCGCTGCGGGCGCTGCGGACGCGCGGCTGGATCGAGACCCAGCGCAAGGCGATCGTGGTCGTCGACCTTGCCGCTCTGCGCCGCCGGGCGACCTGACCAGTTCTCTGTGTGCAGAAGTACCGCTTGCGTTTGTGGACGAGTTCCTGTTGGCGGCCCCCGCCAAGACATCAGTGTGCGAGGCGTCGGCTCCACGCCAACGCAGGAAGGAACGGCCATGTCCCAGACGACTGATCCGACGTTCTACCGCAGCCCGGCGGACGCGATCGCGGCTCCGGCGGAGCGGCTGGCCTATGTGGCCGCGTTCGACCCGAGCGGCCAGACCAACGACGCGATGACGGTGATCGACTGCGACCCGTCCTCGCCCGACTACGGCAAGGTCATCGGCTGGAGCGAGCTGCCCACCGCCGGCAACGAACTGCACCACTTCGGCTGGAACGCCTGCTCCAGCGCGCTGTGCCACCACGGCAACGGCCACGACCACGCCGGCCCGCTGGAGCGCCGCTACCTGATCGTGCCAGGCCTGCGCTCCTCGCGCACCTACGTCATGGACACCAAGCCCGACCCGCGCAACCCGACCGTGGTGCGGACCATCGAGGCCGACGCGCTGGCCACCAAGGCCGGCTACTCCCGCCCGCACACAGTGCACTGTGGACCTGGCGGGATCTTCCTGTTCTCGCTCGGCGGCGCCAATGGCAACGACGGGCCGGGCGGTGTGGCGCTGCTGGACCACGACACCTTCGAGGTGCTGGGCGCCTGGGAGCAGGACCGCGGGGAGCAGTACTTTGGCTACGATGGTTGGTGGCACCTGCACCACGACACGGTGATCACCTCGGAGTGGGCCACCCCCTCGATGGTGGAGAACGGCCTCAACCCCGAGGACCTGCTCGGCCGCCGCTTCGGCCACCACCTCAACTTCTGGAGCATGTCGCAGCGCACGCTCACCCAGCGGGTCGACCTGGGCGACGCCAACCAGATGGTCCTGGAGGTCCGCCCGGCCCACGACCCGTCCAAGGCGTGGGGGTTCGTCGGCGTGGTGATCAGCGTCGAGGACCTGTCCGGGTCGATCTGGGCCTGGCGCCAGGACGGCGACCGCTGGGCAGTGGAGAAGGTGCTGACCATCCCCGCCGAGCCGGCCGACCC
>DASVXQ010000233.1:0-14281 GCA_036392615.1 Actinomycetes bacterium
AGGAGGGCCGCTTCTCCGTCAGAGGCGCGCCCGACCGTGCCAAGACCATCCAGGACGTCGCCTTCGCCGCGTACACCAACCTCCCGGAGGGGATGGAGCCGGGCCTGGAGGGCGTCCACTACTACGACCCGCCGAACATGACCTTCCCGTTCGGCACCTATTGCGTGGTGGTCGACATCGACAAGGGCACCGGGCAGTGGAAGACCCGCAAGATGGTCGCGGTGGACGACTGCGGGGTGCGCATCAACCCGATGATCGTGGAGGGCCAGATCCACGGCGGCCTGACCGAGGGCTTCGGCATCGCCGCCATGCAGCTGATCACCTTCGACGAGCAGGGCAACTGCATCGGCTCGAACTTCACCGACTACCTGCTGCCGACCTCGTGGGAGACGCCGAGCTTCGAGATCTACGAGACGGTGACGCCCTCGCCGCACCACCCCATCGGCGCCAAGGGCGTGGGCGAGTCGCCCACGGTCGGCTCGCCGGCCGCGTATGTCAACGCGGTGCTGGACGCGCTGGCGCCGCTGGGGATCACCAACATCGACATGCCGGTGACCAGCGACAAGGTCTGGGCCGCCATGCACGAGAAGGGGTTTGTGTGACCGACGGAGCATGGGCACGGTGGCCGGCGGACGCGCGGTGAGCGGGCCGCACGCGCTGGCCACCGTGATCCGGGTCGATCCGCCG
This sequence comes from Actinomycetes bacterium, assembly GCA_036392615.1. Lineage (GTDB taxonomy): Bacteria > Actinomycetota > CALGFH01 > CALGFH01 > CALGFH01 > DASVXQ01. The sequence continues at coordinate 688 of DASVXQ010000233.1, forward strand.
GTGTCCGCGCGGGTCGGCGACAAGGCGGTGGTCACCCCGGACGGGCGCCTGGACGGCTGGGTCGGCGGCGCCTGCTCCGAGCCGATCGTCATCCGCGAGGCGCTGGCCGCGCTGGCCGAGGGCAATCCCCGGCTGGTGCGCATCACCCCGGCCGAGATGCAGGCCGCCCTGGCCGAGCAGCCGGCGGCCGAGCAGCCGGGCGTGGTCGCCGCGGTCAGCACCTGCCCGTCCGGCGGCGGCCTGGAGGTCTTCGTCGAGCCGGTCGGGGTCAGGCCGCGGCTGCTGGTGGCCGGCGCGACCCCGATGGCGCGCACGCTCGCCACGCTCGCGCAGGTGCTCGGCTACGAGGTCAGCGCCGTCGACGACGCCGGCGTGGAGCGGGTCGGGCGCGACGCCGCCGGCCCGGACGACGCCGTGGTGGTGGCCACCATGGGCCACTACGACGAGGAGGCCCTGGCGGCGGCGCTGCGCACCCGCGCCGGCTACATCGGCCTGGTGGCCAGCCGCCGGCGCGCCGCCACGGTGTTCGACGCGCTGCGCGGGCGCGGGGTGGACGCCGGCGAGCTTGAGCGGGTCGCCAACCCGGCTGGCATCGACCTGGGCCCTTCGACCCAGGAGGAGATCGCGGTCGCGGTGCTCGCCGAGCTGATTCGCGTGCGCCACCGCCGCGCCGCCATGCCCGCCCCGCCGGTCGAGCAGGCGATCGACCCGGTCTGCGGCATGAGCGTCGCGGTGACCGGCGCCAAGCACGTCGCCGACCACGACGGCCGCCGCTACTGGTTCTGCAGCGAGCACTGCCTGCACGCCTTCACCCGGTCGCCGGAGCGCTACACCAGCGTCTGACCGGCTGACCGCGAAAGCCCGCGGCCAAATGCGCGACCCAGGGGCATTGGCTGCCGCGAAATCACGCGCGGCGCCGCCCCCGGCCCGACTGCACGTTGGTCAGACCGTGATAGTAGGATCTGCACACCCCAAATTCCGATCGGGGCTCCTTATCGGCGGAGAAGGTAGGTTAATGGGAACAAAGGTCATTCACGTCTCCGATATCTCCGGGCGCGAGGGCATCGGAGAGGAGCTGGGCCGGCTGGTCGTCCATCAGCATCCCGAGTTCCAGCAGGTCCCCATCGAGCTGGACGTGCTCCCGGAGGAAATCAAGTCCCTGGAGGCGGCCACCCAGCTCGTGGTGCTCGAGTATTTCGCGCCGGGAGCGCGGCGCGGCGAGCGGCTGACGGTCACCCTGGAGGACTTCAACCGGCTGGCGCCGGACGGCACCGACATGAAGGCGGTCCTCTTTCAGGCGCTGATCGGCCGCTCCGGCCAGTCCCCCGGCAAGCCCGGTCGTTCCGCCGACGGCCAGGTGGCCGCGCGCCGCGCCAAGGTCGACTACACCACCCTGGACCACGCCGGCGAGCCCCATCGCGGCCGGATCACCGAGACCGAGAAGCGGTTGGTGCGCGAGAACCTCGACGAGGTCAACCGGCGCCTGCGCGCCAAGGGCATGCGCGAGATCGACCCGTCCGAGGAATCGATGCAGGAGCGCTACGGGCTCTGACCCGCCGGCGGGCCTGAGCTCGGCGATTTGCACCGGCGGGAGGCGTTCGGGTGGGACCCTCGCGAACGCCTCCCGCGACCCCGACCGCGGTCGTCGCCGCTGCGGCATCTCGGAAAACTCAGGTGCGGGCGCCGCAACCGCCTGCAATCATCGGCGCATGGCAATCCTTGAAGCGCGCGGGCTGGTCAAGCGCTTCGGCCCCGTCACCGCTGTCGACCAGGTGAGCTTCGAGGTCGGCGAGGGGCAGGTCATCGGCCTGCTCGGTCCGAACGGCGCCGGCAAGACCACCACACTGCACATGCTCCTCGGGCTGGTCACGCCCGACGGGGGCTCGGTGCACCTGTTCGGCAGGGACCTGCGTCACAGCCGCCTCCAGGCGCTCAGCCGGCTGAACTTCGCCGCCGGCTACGTCCACCTGCCCGGCGCGCTGACCGTCGAGGAGAACCTGATCGTCTTCGCCAACATGTACGCCATCCCGCGCCCGCGCCGGCGGGTCGACCAGCTGATCGAGCTGCTCGACCTGGGCGAGCTGCGCAGGCGCCGCCTGCGCCATCTGTCGTCCGGCCAGCAGACCCGCGTGCAGATCGCCAAGGCGCTGATCAACGACCCGGAGCTGCTGGTGCTCGACGAGCCGACCGTCAGCCTCGACCCCGACGCCGGCGACCGGGTGCGCCAGCTGCTGCTGCGATTCGCCCGCGAGAGCGGCCGTGCCATGCTGATCACCTCGCACAACATGCGCGAGGTCGAGCGGATGTGCGACCTGATCCACTTCATGGCCGGCGGGCGCATCGTCGCCACCGGCTCCGCCGCCGAGCTGGCCTCGACCTACGGCGTCGACGACCTCGAGGCGGTCTTCCTGCGGGTGGCACGCGGATGACCGCCGCCGACGGACTGGGCTCCGACCCGCGTCTCGGCGCGGCGGGGAAGCTCGCCGCCGCGGAGCGGCCGATCCTCCAGCCCGCTTCGCCCGCGGCACGCCGGCGCCGGGTGCTGTCGGTGGTGCTGCGCGACTTCTACGTGCTGCGCCGCAGCGTGCCGCGGATGCTCGAGATCGTCTACTGGCCGACCGTCGAGCTGCTCATCTGGGGCTACCTGTCGGTCTTCCTGCAGGCCCGCCGGGTGCCGGCGGTGGTCGCCGTGCTGCTCGGCGGCGTGCTGCTCTGGCAGGTGCTGTTCCGCTCGCAGTCCGAGGTCTCGATGGCCTTCCTCGAGGACATCTGGAGCCGCAACCTGCTCAACGTGTTCGTCGCCCCGCTGACCTCAGCCGAGTACCTCACCGGGGTGGTCGCCTTCGGCGCGCTCAAGCTGGTCGTCAACGTGGCGCTGATGGCCGCCGTCGCGCTGGTGCTGTACGGCTTCGGGTTGTTCAGCTTGGGGCCGGCGCTGGTGCCGTTCATGGCGCTGCTGCTGTTGATGGGCTGGGCGCTGGCGATCGTCACCATCGGCGTGATCCTGCGCTTCGGCCAGTCCGCCGAGGTGATCGCCTGGGCGATGGCGTTCGCCTTCCAGCCGTTCGCGGCCGTCTTCTACCCGGTGAGCGTGCTGCCGGTGGCGATGCAGTGGGTCGCCAGGCTGGTCCCGGCCAGCTACGTGTTCGAGGGCATGCGCTCGGTGCTGGCCGACCGCGGCCTGCCCTGGGGCACGCTCGGCATGGCCGCCCTGCTCGACGTGGCCTACGTGGTCGGCGCGTTGGCGTTCTTCCGCCGCATGCTCGTCAAGGTGCGCGCCAACGGCGGCCTCTCGCGCTTCGGCGAGTAGGCGCGCTCACGCCGCGGGCTGCCGCTCGGCCTCCGGCTCGAGGTAGCGCTCGGCGTGGCCGATGGGCGACAGCGAGAAGGCCAGCGCGACCGCCACGACGAGCCCACCGATGATCCCGAAGATCAGCGCGACGTTGCCGGTGCGCTCGATCGCCAGCCCGCCGAGGATCGTGCCGACCGGGATCGCCGACCACGCCAGCACGCCGGCAATGCTGATCACCCGGCCGAGCATCTCGTTGGGCACGATCTGCTGCCGCAGGCTGCCGGTGTTGATGTTGAACAGGATGCCCAGCCCCGAGCTGAGCGCCCACAGCGGCAGGGCCAGCCAGTACCAGCGGGTGAGCGACAGGGCCACGGTCATCAGCCCGTCCAGCACCAGCGCGCTGAGCGCGACCCTGCTGAACGGCCAGCGTTTCCGCAGCGGGCCGGCCAGCAGCGACAGCGCCACCACGCCGATGCTGCCGGCGGAGTACAGCAGGCCGACCTGCGTGTCGGTGGCGGCCAGCCGGTCCTTGGCGAACAGCACCAGCTGCGCGTAGATGCTGCTCATCACCAGGTTGATGATCGCCATCATCGCGGAGATGTTGCGCAGCACCGGGTGGCCGAGCACGTAGCGCAGACCGTCGGCGACGTCCCGGAAGATCGCCCGGCGCGGCCGCTCGGCCGCCTGCTCGCCCTCGGCGTCCCGCTCGGTGTTGAAGCGCCGCCGCACCATCGCCAGCGACACCGCCGACAGCGCGAAGGAGGCCGCGTCGAGCCAGAAGACCTGCTGCACCGAGATGGCGGCCATCAGCAGACCGGCCAGCAGCGGGCCGGCCACCTGCGCGGCGTAGTAGCTCGCCTGGATGCGCCCGTTGGCGGTCACCAGGTCGTCCTTGCTCTCGACCAGGCTCGGGATGGCGGCGAACTCGGCCGAGTCGAAGGCGATCGTGACGGTCGACTGCAGGAAGGCGAGCACGTAGATCCACTCGACCCGGAGCTGGCCGGCGTCGGCCAGCAGCGGGATCGCCGCGACCAGCAGCGCCCGCACCACGTCGGTGGCGATCATCAGCCGCTTGCGGTCGACGCGGTCCACCCAGGCGCCGATCACCAGCCCGAACAGCAGGTACGGCAGGAAGCTCGTGGCGCTCGTCGCGCCGAGGTTCAGCGGCGAGCCGGTGAGCTTGAAGACCAGCAGCGGCAGCGCGAACAGCGTCACCGAGCTGCCCAGGTTGGAGATGGTCTGCCCGGCCCAGAACTTCGCGAAGTCCGCCGAGAACCGCCGCCGCGGCACCGGCTGCTCTCCGGTCCCGACCACGCCCGATCACCACCTCACCGCGTCCCGGGGCTTCGCCCCTCGCCCCCGCCGGGGGCCGCCCTCACCGCCCCGCGGTTTTCGCCCTCACCGCCCTCGGCTCGCGGGGACGAATCGCTCCAGCCATACTCAACCAGGTGCCTGCGGGCAGGGCACGCCAATTACGCCGAGGGCACACTACTCGCTCGGCGGCACATTTGGCCGGCCGAGCGCGAGGCTTGGATCGATGGGGATGGTTGGGGCATTTCCAGGCGGCGTTCGAACGGCCACAATGGGCCGGGGCAGCGCCCCCGCCGACCATTTGTGCCAGCCAGGGAAGATGCGGATGCGAGCGATCATCGGATCCTCAGGGGGACGCAGCGCGCGCCTGCTGGTCGCGCTGCTGTCGGCGTTCGCGCTGGTGACCCTGCTGACCGGCCCGGCCTGGGCGGGCCGCTACGTCGACCGCACCGCCGCCGGGCTGCGCCGCGACCGCGTCTACGTCGACCCGGCCGCCAGGAAGGTGCTCCCAGCCGCCAAGGTGCGGGCGATCCGCGACCGGGTCCGGCGGGTCGAGCCGCCGGTGCTCGTCGCCGTGCTGCCGGCCGCCGCGCTGCGCGAGGCCGGCGGCAGCGCTGACAAGCTTGCCCGGGCGATCGTCGCGGCGCTGCGGCGCGGCGGCACCGTGGCGGTGGACGCCGGCGGACGCGTCGGCGCGGCCAGCAGCACGCTCGACCCGGGCGCGGCCGGGAGCATGGTCCATGCGGCCAATCAGGCCCATCGTGGCGATCCGGCCGGTGCCATACTGGACTTCGTCGGCCGCGCGGACACCGCCGCGTCCGGCGACTCCTTCTGGCGGACGGTCTGGGACCAGCCGTATGTCCGTCCGATCGCGCTGATCGTCGGCCTGCTGCTCCTGATCATCCTGGTCGACCTGGTGGTGGTGAGCATGTTCCGGCGCCGGAGCTCCGGCAGGAATTCCGGCTTTGGCGACGTGCAGACGCTGGCCCGCGAGGACATCGTGGCGCTCGGCGACGACCTGCGGAACCTCGAGTCCGGCCTCGACGCCGAGAACGACCAGCACCCGCAGGCGATACGCGACTACACCCGCGCCCACGAGTCGTTCCAGCAGGCCGTCGAGGCGTTCGAGCGCGCCCAGGACCCGAACGACTTCGCGCCGGTGAGCACCGCGCTGGAGTCCGGGCGCTACTACATGACCCTGGCGAGGGCGCGCTTCGAGGGGCGCGAGCTGCCGCAGCGCCGCCCGCCCTGCTTCTTCGACACCCGCCACGGGCCCTCGGTCGACGACGTCGGCTGGATGCCGTCCGGCGGGCCGCCGCGGCCGGTGCCGGCCTGCGAGAGCTGCATGTGGAGCATTGCCAACGGGGTCGAGCCGCCCGCCCGCCAGGTGGTGGCCGGCGGCCGCCGGATGGCCTTCTACGACGCTCCGCCGCACTTCGAGTCCTGGTTCGCCGGCTACTTCGGCGGCGCCGCCGCCGGCCTGGTCGACGGCTTCCCGCTCGGCCGCGCGCTCGACGACGGCTACGCCGGCGGCCTCAACACCTTTGGCGGCGGCTACGGCTACCTGCCGGTCTCCTACGCGGACACCGGGGTCCTGGACCCTGGCGGCGCCGACATCGGGCACCGGCAGCCGGGCGCGGACACCGAGCTGGTCATCCGGCCGGCCGGCTACGACGCCGACACCGAGGGATGAGGCGGGCCGGGGCGGCGGCGAGCGCCTCGTACCGTCACACCGTCAGCGAGGCTGACGTGGCCGCCTTCGCCACCGGCGTCGTCCACCGGGTCTACGGCACCGCCGCGATGGTCCGCGACATGGAGTACGCCGCGCGCCTGGTGCTGCTCGACCTGCTGGAGCCGGAGGAGGAGGGCATCGGCGCCGAGGTCTGGTGCCGCCACCTCGCGCCCGTGCCGGTCGGCGCCACCGTCGAGCTGCTCGCCGCGGTCGCCGAGCAGGACGACCGCCGCCTCGTCTGCCATGTCGAGGCACGGCACCACGGCAAGCTGGCCGGCGAAGGCCGCGTCGTCCAGGTGGTGGTCGAGGCCGGCAGCTTCCCACCCCCGCCGCGCCCGGAGCGTACTGGCGAAAACGCGGATACCCAGTGAGGATGGGATGAGACCTGTCCGCATCCGGCCCGCCCTGGTGGTGTTCCGGACGGATGCGGACAAGCGACTCGAGAGCGGAGCGTGAGATGACCACCCGCGGGCGCCCCTGGCGGCGCGTGCCCTTCCGTCTTGCTGGATTCGCGATCGCGGCCATGCTCGTGGTGCTGCTGGCCGCCCCCGCGACGGCCAGCGGCTACGTCGACGACGCGGCCAGCAGCCTGGCGAACGACCCGGTCTACGTCAACAATGCGGCGGAGCAGAAGCTGTCCGCCAGCGACCAGGCCCGGCTGCGCCAGGAGATCCGAGGCTCTGACGTGCCCATCTACATCGCGGTGCTGCCGAAGACCGCGGCCGACGAGGCCGGTGGCAGCCCCGACGAGGTGGCACGCCGGATCGCCAACGCGCTGCACCGGCGTGGCGTCTACGCGGTCGTGGTGGGCAGCCACCTGACCGCCGGCAGCGTCGGCGCGCTGCCGAGCGGCGTGGCGCCGCGGCTCGCCACCGAGGCGCTGGACGCCAAGCGCAGCGAGGGGACGGAGGCCGTGCTGGCCGACTTCGTCGACCGGGTCAAGAGCGAAGCGCGGGGCGGCGGCGACGCCACCTCGAGCGAGGGCTCGCGCTCCGGCTCGGGCGCCGGCGCGGTGATCGGCGTGGCCCTGGCCGTGCTGGCGGTGGTCGGCGGCGGCGCGCTGATCCTCAGCTCCAGGCGCAAGCGGCGCGAGCAGCAGCGCCAGTTCGAGCAGGTCAAGGCGACCGCCCAGGAGGACCTGGTGGCGCTCGGCGAGGACATCCGCGCGCTCGACATCGACACCCAGATGCCTGGCACCGACCCCGAGGCGGTGCGCCAGTACACCGCGGCGGTCGAGTCCTACCAGAAGGCCGCCGACGCGCTCGACCGCAGCCGCCGGGTCGAGGACCTGGCGCAGGTCAGCTCCCACCTCGAGGAGGGGCGCTTCGCCATGTCGGCCACCAGGGCGCTGCTGGAGGGCAAGCCGTTGCCCGAGCGCCGGCCGCCGTGCTTCTTCGACCCGCGGCACGGGCCCTCGGTCACCGACGTCGAGTGGGCGCCGCCTGGCGGCGCCCCGCGCCAGGTGCCGGCCTGCGCCGCCGACGCCGAGCGGATCCGCAGCGGCCTCGAGCCCAGCACCCGCCAGGTGCTGGTCGACGACCGGCAGGTGCCCTTCTACCAGGCACCCGCCTATTACGGGCCCTGGTACGGCGGCTTCTTCGGTGGTGGCGGCGGCTTCCTGAGTGGTCTGCTGATCGGCAACCTGCTCGGTGGCTTCGGCGGCTACGGCTGGGGCGGCTGGGGCGGCCTCGGCGGCTACGACGGCGGCGGCTACGACGGCGACGGCGGTGACGGAGGCGACGGCGGTGACGGAGGCGACTTCGGCGGCGGCGGGACTTCGGTGGCGGCGACTGGGGCGGCGGCGGGGACTTCGGTGGCGGCGACTTCGGCGGCGGCGGGGACTTCTGATTCGCGAAGCCCCCAATCCGCCGGCGGGTCCCGACCTCGATCCTTCCGCCCCTCTGATCGGCGGGCTCCGTGGGCCGCGGCCCGCGCGGCCCCTTCAGCCGCCCCTGAGCGGCGGGCTCGGTGGGCCGCGGTGGTGTCGCGGCCTGGCCGGCACGGTACGGTAAGGCGGATGACTACCACTGCTCGGCCCCGGACAAAGGAGCCCGCATGGTCAAGCTGGTCGCGATGTTCGCCAAGCCAGAGGACCCAGCCGCCTTCGACCGCGCCTATTTCGACGTCCACCTGCCCCTGAACGCCAAGACCCCCGGACTGCGCCGCACCGAGGTCACCCGGGTGACCGGCTCGCTCCGCGGCGAGAGCGACTGGTACCTCGTCACCGAGATGTACTACGACGACGCCGCCTCGATGAAGGCCGGCCTCGCCAGCCCCGAGGCGGCGGAGGCCGGCAAGCAGCTGATGACCTTCGCCAAGGGCCTGGTCACCTTCTACACCGCCGAGGTGCTGCACGAGAACTGGACCGCCGCATGAGCGCGCCGGTGCCGGAGGGCGCCGGCCTCGACGTCGACCTCCGCTCGGGCGTCGCCTGGCTCACGCTCAACCGGCCGGACTCGCTGAACTCGCTCGACGGCCCGATCAAGGAGGCGCTGATCGCCGCGCTGGAGAACGCGGCAGGCGACTCCGCCGTGCGGGCGGTCGCCATCACCGGCACAGGCAGGGGCTTCTGCGTCGGGCAGGACCTCCGCGAGCTCCAGGACGCCTACAGCGCCGGCGAGGCCCCTGACTTCCCGGTGCTGCTCGAACGGCACTACGCGCCGGCGATCCGGCTGCTGGCCCGCATGGCCAAGCCGACCGTGGCGGTGGTCAACGGCGTCGCCGCCGGCGCGGGCATGTCGCTGGCGCTGGCCTGCGACCTGCGCCTGGCCAGCTCCGCGGCGCGCTTCCGGCTGGCGTTCTCCGGCATCGCCCTGGTGCCCGACGCCGGTGCGACCTGGCATCTGCCGAGGCTCGTCGGCCTCTCGCGGGCGATGGACATCGCGCTGCTCGGCGACTGGGTGGACGCCGACGAGGCGCTGCGCATCGGCCTGGTCAACCGCGTCTTCCCCACCGATGAGCTGGCCGCCCGGGCCGAGGAGGTGCTGGTCGGGCTCGCCAGCGGCCCGACGGTGGCGCTGGCCGGCACCAAGGCGCTGCTACGCTCCAACCTCGACGCCGGCCTGGACGACGCGCTGACCGCCGAGGCCGAGGGCCAGGCCGCGGCCGGCCACACCAAGGACCACCTGGAGGGCGTCCGCGCCTTCATCGAGAAGCGCCCACCGGAGTTCCTGGGCGCCTGAGCGACGAGAGATGCCGATGCCGTCCGATGTTCAGTTGTTCGTCGACGGTGAGCAGCGCGAGGCCGCCGACGGCCGTTCCTTCGAGACCATCGACCCGTCCACCGGCCAGCCGCACGCCACCGTGGCGCGTGCCGGCGCCGCGGACGCCGAGCGTGCGGTCGCCGCGGCGCGAGCGGCCTTCGACGACGGCCGCTGGTCGGGCCGCAAGCCCGAGCAGCGTGCCGCCGTCCTCGCCAAGGTCGCCGGCCTGCTCCGCGACAACGCCGCCCGGCTGGTCGACCTGGAGGTACGCGACTCCGGCGGCACGGTGCGCAAGACGAGGTCGGCCGACCTCGCCGGCGCGGCCTTCACCTTCCGCAGCTACGCCGAGATGGCCACCCGGCTGCCGACCGAGGTGCCGCTGCCGTTCACCGTCGCGCCCGGCCCGAGCCACAACTACCTGCGCCGCGAGCCGGTCGGCGTGGCCGCCGGGATCGTGCCGTGGAACTTCCCCATCCAGAACGCCGCATGGAAGCTGGCGCCGGCACTCGCCGCGGGCTGCTCGATGGTCCTCAAGCCGGCGGAGCAGACGCCCTGCACCGCCGTGGAGCTGGCCAGGCTGTGCGCCGAGGCCGGCGTCCCCGACGGCGTGGTCAACGTGCTGACCGGCTTCGGGCCCGAGGCCGGCGAGCCGCTGGTCATCTCGCCTGGCGTCGACAAGATCGCCTTCACCGGCTCCACGGAGGTCGGCAAGCGCGTCGCCGCGCTGGCCGCCGGCACTGTCAAGCGCGTCCACCTCGAGCTCGGCGGCAAGTCGGCCAACATCCTGCTCGACGACGCGGACCTCGACCTGGCGGTGGACGGCGCCGCCTACGCGATCTTCTTCCACCAGGGGCAGGTCTGCACCGCCGGCAGCCGCCTGCTGGTCGCGCGGCCGATCTACGACGAAGTGGTCGCCCGCCTGGTCGAGCTGGCTGAACGGATCACCGTCGGTCCCGCCGGCGACCCCGCCTCCGACATGGGCCCGCTGATCTCGGCCGAGCAGCTGGAGCGTGTCGAGCGGTACACGCGCATCGGCCTCGACGATGGCGCCAAGCTCGCCACCGGCGGCCAGCGTGTCCAGGTCACCGGCCACGATGGCGGCTACTATTTCGCCCCGACCGTCTTCGTGGACGTCGACCCCAAGGCGAGGATCGCCCAGGAGGAGATCTTCGGCCCCGTGCTGGCGGTCATCCCGGTCGACGACGACGACGAAGCGGTGCGCATCGCCAACGACAGCGTCTACGGGCTCGCCGGCGCGGTGTGGAGCCGGGACTCCGCCCGCGCGGTCAAGGTGGCCGAGCGGCTACGCACCGGGACCGTCTGGATCAACGACTATCACCTCCTCAACCCGAAATATCCCTTCGGCGGCTACAAGCAGTCCGGCGTGGGCCGCGAGCTCGGCGAGGAGGGCTATCTCTCCTACACCGAGGTCAAGCACATCCACCTCGACATCACCCAACAGCGCCCCCGCCACTGCTGGTTCGACACCACCGTGCCCCGCAAGCGCTGACCACCGACCACTGCGGCGCGCCAGCCCTGAAGACCTCCGACCCGAAGGCGGACGGCGAGGGTTGGCCCAATGACGGCCCGAAGGCGGACGGCGTGGGGGGGCGGTCCACACCGGACCGCGGTGAGCCCGCCTGCCGGCCCGAGCCCCGGCCGCAGGCTCAGGCGTAGTAGCGGTAGATCGCCTGCGCCACGCAGGCCGGCTTGTCGCTGCCCTCCAGCTCGACGGTGAGGTTGATCACCGCCTGCATGGCGTTGGCGCCGACCTCCTCCACCGAGTCGATTCCGGCGGCCAGCCGGATCCGCGAGCCGACCGGCACCGGTGTCGGGAAGCGCACCCGGTTCAGCCCGTAGTTGATGCCCATGCGGATCCCCTGGACGCTCAGCAGCTCGCCGAACATCGGGATCACCAGCGACAGGGTCAGGTAGCCGTGGGCGATCGTCCCGCCGAATGGTCCCGACCGGGCCGCCTCGAGGTCGACGTGGATCCACTGGTGATCGCCGGTCGCATCGGCGAAGGTGTTGACCCGCTCCTGGGTCACCTCGAGCCATTGCGAGCGGCCCAGGTCCGTCCCGGCACGCGCCTTGAGCTCGTCGAGGCCATTGAGCACCAGCGTCACGTCGACACCTCCATGTTCGGCGGCATGCCCGCCGGCGCCGCATCGCGCCCGCAGGGCCATGGGCAAGCCCACCTCAGGATCGTAGACGACGCCCACCCACGATCGCCCGGGTTGTCCACACCCCCTTGCGGGATCCGCCGGCTCGCTCTTCTGCTGGTCCCGGTGCCTCCGAGCGCGCCGTTTGCCGCCGAGGCGAGCTCGCGCGACCGGCAACGAAGTTATCCACATTCTTGCTCGGACCGGCCGACCCTCCGGCTGCCCCCGGATAGCCTCGTTTGCCTCCGGCACCTTCCGATAGCGGAGAGAGGCGATGGTCGATGAACGAGGACGAGCTCGGGCGGCGGCTGCGAAGGGCACGGGCGGCGGCGGGCCTGTCCCGCGCGCAGGTCGCGGCAGCATTGGCCGTCCGCCGGTCGGAGGTCGCGCGCCTGGAACACGGGCGCCGCCTGGTGAGCACGGTCGAGCTCACCAGGCTCGCCCGCCTGTACTGCAAGCCTTCCGCGCGGTGCCTGCTGGAACCGGCCGAACCCGAGCCGCTCCAGCGGTTCCGTTCCGACTACCGACTCGACGACCGGGACCTGATGGTCATCGAGCAGGCCGCCGACTGGCTCGCCTACTACGCGTGGCTGGAGCGGTCCGCCTTCGGCGCCCAGCGCTACCGCTTCCCCACCTATCCAACATCGGACCGCGACCCGGAGCAGCACGGTGAGCGCCTCGCCGCCGAGGAGCGCGACCGGCTCGGACTTCGGGACGCGGATCCGATCGGCTCGATGGTCGCGCTGCTGGAACGCCAGGGCGTCAAGGTCGCGGTCCAGGCGTTCCATCCGAGGTCGAGCGTGTTCGGCTGCTTCCTGTTCTCCGAGGAGCTCGGGCCGTGCGTCGTCGTCAACGGCAACCGCGCACCCGCCGACCGGCGGTTGGCCGCCGCGCACGGCTACGCCCATCTGCTCGTCGACCAGGAGGACGTCAGCGGCGCGGTCTGCGGGTCGTTTCGCGCCCACGAGCTCGACGAGCTTCGCGCCGACGCCTTCGCCGCGGCCTTCCTCACACCACCTGGTCGTATGGCCGCGGGCCACCGACGCGACGGCTCCGCCGACAGCGACGGTGACGACCAGCCGCGGCGGTTCCGCTGGGTGGCGGTCGAGGCGTGGCACTGCGGCCGGATCTCCACCGGCAAGCTGGCGCGTCTGCTCGACCTCCCCGAATCCGATGTCGCCCTGCTCCTCGACCACTCCCCCTTCGAGCACGGGAGGCTCGACCGTGTCCCTTCCCCCGAGTCCGATCGGCTTTGACACCTCGGTGATCATCAACTTCTGCGTCGTCGGGCGCCTGGGGCTGCTGGTCCGCTGCGTCCCGCCGCCCCGCTACCTGGTGGCCGACGTCCGCGACGAGCTCGAGGACCCGAACTCGCGCCGCCTCGTCGACCGGATGATCGAGCGCCAGGAGCTCCTCGTGGTGGTGGCCACCGAACCCGCCGAGATCCCGGCCACCGAACCCGCCGCGGTCCTGGCCGCCCCACCCGTCGAGGTCCGGACCACCCAACCCGCCGCGGTACCCGCGGGGACCATGGATCGCACCGGCGCCGGCGGACCGCTCGGTCGTGGGGAGCAGGCGACCCTCGACGTCGCGGCCGCGCGGGGTTGGTCAGTGGCGGTCGACGAGCGGCCGGGACGCAGGGCGGCGGCTCGGCGCGTCGGGAGCGGGCGGGTAACCGGCACCGTGGGCATCCTCCGCGCGGCGGTGGGGGCGCGGCTGATCACGCCCAGGACCGGCGACGTGCTGCTCACCAGGATGATCCGGGCCGGCTACTACTCGCCGGTGGCCTCCTTGGACGGCTCGGTGAAGCGCCGCCGGGCGTCTTCGATGACCAGGTCGGCGACGGCGGCACGATCCCATCCCCGAGTCTCGGTCTGCTTACCGGGCTCCAGCA